>CAKZZR010000070.1 GCA_937885475.1 uncultured Treponema sp. | reverse complement strand
TTCCGATCTGCAAAGGTGAAGTTGCAGACTTCAAAAACACCCAGTGAAAGACCAGTCACACTATAATTTTTTGCATGTGAAAATTCAAAAAAATGGAAAAAAAAGAAGCAAAACCACTTGACAAAAAACGCGGGGGGGGGGGTAGCCTTTCCTTAATTGTTTTTATGGGCGTTCTTTAAAGAATGCAGAGGAGAAATACCATGAAAAAATCTTTTTTTTATGCTGCGGGTCTTGCTGCGAGCCTTGCTCTTGCAATAGGATTTATTTCTTGCGGTCAGGAAATGGACTATTCCAGCGAGATTGACACGATAAGCAGTCTTTCCGCGCCAAATGTAACGGCTAAGGCTTGGCCTGGCGTAAACATTCTTACGTGGGATGTAATTTCATCTGCCAAGTCTTATGAGGTCTGGAAGGATGGCACACGCGTTGCTTCCGTTGCTGTGTCTGACAATCTAAGCTACAGCGATACGGACATTGCCAATGGACAGAAATATACGTATACCGTAGTTTCTGTAAGCAGCTCTGATCCTGCGCGCTCTGTGTATTACACAAATGCTAAGACTTCCGTAACCCTTACCGCAATTGTTCCGCCGGCTGCTACGGATGCGCTTTCGCTTGCCGCATATGAAAACGGCTGGAACGGAACTGAAGAAAAAACACTGGATACGACTAATGAAAAAATCGCGGCCCGCCTGCTTACAGAAGACAATGTTACCGCATTGCTCAAGAACGGCACGCTCAGCGTTCAGTTCCCTGCAAAGCCATACCTTACGTATACGGTGGAGGCTTGCGACACGGCTGCTTCTGACGTTGCTAACTCCACATATGCAAAGGTCGAGGAAGACGATGAAGGTAACGAGTTTACAAATTACTATGATGTTACCACAAAGCTTTTGGGTTCATTCACCACGAACGCGTTCCTTTCTAACAGCTACTATCTTGTAAAGGACAGCATTGATTTGACTCAGGCTGGTACTTGGTCGCTCAAGATTACTGCAAAATCACTTAATCCTGTATATGACGCAAAGGAGCTTGCTCTTTCCAAAACCTTTGCAGTTGCAGAAATCGGCGATACTAAAAAAACTTCCGGCGCAAGCGCTGTATATACAAGCGCTTCAAATGTACGCGTTTCTTGGACTCCTGCACAGAAGGCTGACGGAACTGTATTCACCTCAACGTACTACAGGCTGTACCGCAAGGCATTGGGCGTTGCAGAGCCGTATGCTCTTGTTTCTGCCAATGTAACGGAGGCAATTACTTCTGAGGGCGCAACGTCATACTATGCTGATGACGGCACTGCAAAGGGCACGAAGTATTCGTATGTCATTGTTCTTACGGACGGAACCAGTTTTGGAACTGCCGTTTTTGCAGAAACGAACGCCGCATTCAATATCGGAACTCCTGTTATTACCTGCACAAAGGCAAAAACTTACGGAAGAACTGATGTATACGTAAACGTTGTTGATTCTTCTGTTCCGGCTGCACACAGCGTAAGCGATTTTACCTACACCTTGTACCGCAGTACGCTTGCAAAGGCTTCTGACACGACATATGCATTCGGCAGCTTTGAGAAGCTTGGTGAGCTTACGCAGTTCCAGTATGCTGATTCTGCATACACAGCTAACTACGTGGATACCCTTGATATTGGCGTTTACTTCTACTATGTTGAGAAAAAAGAAAAGTCAACGGGAGTTTCCGTAAATAGCGTTCCTTATGCTGGTGTTGTAACGGTAAGCACAGGAACAGATACTCCTTCTGTTTTGACAAGTACAGGTTCTGAGGTGGATCTTAATCCGGCATATAGTACTTGGTCGTTGAACAACAATGATGCAGCAACAATAGCATCTTCTTATGCGAGTATGAAGGCTTCTTATATCACTATTGATGAAGAAAACGTTGTGTTCACTACAAGCAGCACGGTGGATCCATTCAGCTATTATGAAAGCCTTGACGTATACCGCGCAAAAATTGACAGTGGCGTACGTGCAAGCGCATTCACAAAGCGGACGGTAACGAGCGCTAAGGTTTCTGCAACTGGAACAGGAACGAATGACGATGGCGCTGAAATCAAGACAAGCGAGACCGTGGGTTACACACTCACTGATTCCTATGACGGCGGCTCTTACGCTTACTTGTTCATCGGAACAGACAGCAATGGTGATACGTATTATTCAGACATTTATTATGTAATAAATAGTACTGTTTCCAATACCAATAACTAAGCTCTAAATTTTTTCGGTGTGTCCATGGCTTTTTTTGCTGTGGGCGCACCTTTTTTTCTTTTTTACGAGGTATATATGAAACGAGTTAGCGAGGTTCTTCTTGCGCTGTTTGCGCCCTTGCTCTTTCTTGTGTGCGCCTGTGAGAATTCTTCGTCCTCAGAGCTTGATGCCGCTGTGAACAACAGCAAGTCTGCGGTTGCCGCGCTTGGTCAGGTAACGGCATTGTCTTCTGCACACGTTTCCAAAGGCGGACAGGTAAAGCTTGAATCCTTGGTCGATCTTGGCGGCATTACCACAACCTTAAAGGCAGGAGACGATGTTACCGGGCTGGTTGAGCAGAATGTTGTTTCTGCCGTGCAGGAAAAGCTGGCGATTGAAAAGCAGCTTGAGGATTTTTCTGTCGTCGTAAAGGAAATTACGGAAGAGGGCATGACGCTTACGGTAACGGCTACTGCACCTGACACAGACTGTGCGGTCATTCTTTCCATCATGATTCCATATGAGACGGAAAACGAGGGTGGCGATACCGACGTTAAGACGGTAAAGCTTCCGGTAAAGCAGGTGAATGTTGGTAACGGCATAAGCGTTGTGAACGAGGATTCCGTAGGCAAGTTTGAGTATCTTGAAACGCCTACCGGCGAGGAACTGAACGGAAAGCTTTTTAGAAGCGAGGACGAATTCTTCTATAGGTGTAATGATGAGGGAATATATGAATATTACCGAAGCTACTATGAATTCAAGTCGGCGACCGAGATAGAATTATATTTTTATGAAAGCATAGGCGGAACGCTTATAGATATGGGCACCTTCATATATGAGAACGGAAAACCGACGGGAACGGTCGTTGCGCAAAGAGGAAACATCAACTGGGAGGTCAGTTTTAAGGATGAGGCTGAATTCCGAGTCGTGAATGGATGTGTCTATCTTGTGGGTACAGAAAGCCGGTGGGGAAGGCACAAAGGCTCAGGACTTTACGAGGCTGTATTCTATAAAGACAACCAAAAGTTTGTTGAGGACGATGGAACGCCGGTTGCCGCATCAACCTTCCTTGCACATAACGACGGAACGCTTAACCCGATTCTTGTGAATGAGGAAGGAACGATAATCCTCGTCATACAGCCCGGGGACGCCGCCACTGATGAGGAGGATTCTGTCATATTCATAAGCGGAACATGGATAAACAACAACGGCGTTATTCTTATGTCCCTGTTTTCGCTAGACAATTTCAAGCATCCGGTAGACTTCAATCTGCGCTCCATTTACGACGGAACGGCGGTTTTTCAATGCAGCAAGTTCACAAGAATTGCTGAGCTTCCTGGAAAGACAAAACTTACGTTCCAAGAATGGGTTGACAGCTTTTAATGTGCCATAGGCACAGCAACGGACGAATCCTGCAAAAAGCGGGGTTCGTTTTTTTTATTTCGCGCTGAATATTGCCAAAAACCGTTTTTTTATAATAGTATTTTCCCAGAGATTTTTATGCTTGAAAAAAAGATTGATTTTTCTGCCGTTGTGTTTGATATGGACGGCACGCTGCTTGATTCGATGGGGTATTGGATGAATGCTGGTGCCGCCTACGTCAGTTCTCTTGGAATGACGCCCGAGGAAAATCTGGGCGAGAAGCTTTTTTCTATGACGATGGCAGAAGGCATACAGTATCTTGCGGAGCATTACGCAATTGCTAAGAGCGAGCGCGAGATTCTTGACGGAATTGAGGCGGTGCTTGCGGACGCGTACCGTTCGGTGATTTTGCTTAAGGACGGCGCGCGCGATTTTTTGGAGGCGCTTAGCGCGCGGAATATTCCCATGGTCATTGCCACGAATACCGACCGAAGCCTTTTTGAACCCGCGCTTGAGCGCCTGGGCATTGCGCGCTACATGAAGCGTATTTTTACATGCACGGAATGCGGAAAGTCAAAGAATCACCCGGACATTTTTTTGCAGGCGGCAGAATTCCTTGGAAGCGCGCCGTCTGAAACGCTCGTTGCCGAGGACGCGCTGTACGCCATACGGACCGCGCATTCCGCCGGATTCAAGACGCTGGGGCTGTACGATGCGTCAAGCCGGGAGGACAGTTTGCATATCCGTTCGTACAGCACCCTGTATTGCCAAAGCCTTGTGGAGGCAAAAAAAGCGCTGTTTGGCTAAGGCACGCGCAACCACCGTCTTATGCGGCGGGGTATGATGATTCGTGCGGCTGTTCATTGCTCATTATAATCGTCCTTCCTTGAGGGCACCGCCTGGAAGGACTCATGCAGATAGAGGAGAATCTATGAGAACTGCACTTACAATAGCAGGAAGCGATTCCTGCGGAGGCGCCGGAATTCAAGCAGACATCAAGACGATGACGTGCAATGGCGTGTATGCCATGAGCGCAATCACCGCGTTGACCGCGCAGAATACCACCGGCGTTACTGGCATTATGGACGTTCCGCCGGAATTTCTTGCGGAACAGATACGGACGACGGTTACGGATATTTTTCCTGATGCCGTAAAAATAGGCATGGTCTCTTCGGCCGCTCTGATACAGGTCATTGCCCAGGCAATAAGGTATTTTTCGTTCAGGAATGTGGTAGCCGACCCGGTTATGGTCGCCACCAGCGGCGCTCGGCTTATAAGCGAGGACGCAATCCGTTCGCTCAAGGACGAGCTCTTGCCGCTTGCCGACGTAATCACCCCTAACATTCCGGAGGCTGAGGCGCTTTGCGGCATGAGCATTTGCTGTGCAAAAGACATGGAGCAGGCGGCAAAGACCTTGCATGAGGCGTTTGGTGCCGCCGTTCTTGTAAAGGGCGGGCACAACTTGAACGATGCGAATGATTTTTTGTTCGACGGAACCGAGGGAACGTGGTTTTACGGCGAGCGTATACAAAGTTCCAATACCCACGGAACGGGCTGCACGCTTTCCAGCGCGATTAGCGCAAACCTTGCCAAGGGAGAGAGTCTTAAGGACGCTGTCCTTCACGCAAAGGAATACATAAGCCACGCACTTTCTGCCGCTCTGAACCTTGGGCATGGCAGCGGCCCTCTTTTTCACAATTACATGCTCTCTGAAAAAAAACAAAGGAACTGAATATGACATACACGACACAAATGGACGCGGCACGCAAGGGAATTCTTACGCCTCAGATGGCGGCGGTCGCAAAAAAAGAATACATGGACGAAAAGCGTCTGATGGCTCTGGTTGCAGAAGGAAAGGTTGCGATTCCTGCGAATAAGGCGCATACCGCACTCAGCCCAGAAGGAATTGGAAAGGCACTCCGCACAAAAATCAATGTGAACCTGGGAATAAGCCGCGACTGCAAGGATTACGACGTTGAGATGCAGAAGGTTATGAGCGCGGTCAATATGGGAGCCGAGGCGATAATGGACTTGTCGAGCCACGGAAACACGCAGCCGTTCCGGCGGAAGCTTACGGCGGAATGCCCCGCGATGATTGGCACGGTTCCTGTGTATGACAGCGTGATTCACTACCAGCGCGACCTTGCGACGCTTACGGCGCAGGACTTTATTGATGTTGTTCGGCTTCATGCAGAGGACGGCGTTGACTTTGTTACCATTCACTGCGGAATCACCAAGAAAACTATTGAGCAGATAAAAACTCACAAGCGCAAGATGAACATCGTAAGCCGCGGCGGAAGCCTTGTGTTCGCTTGGATGTCCATGACCGGTAACGAGAACCCTTTCTATGAGTATTACGACGAGATTCTTGACATCTGCGAAAAGCACGACGTTACTATTTCCTTGGGGGACGCGTGCCGGCCGGGCTGTCTTGCGGACGCAACCGACGTATGCCAGATAGAGGAGCTTGTGCGTTTGGGCGAGCTTACCAAACGTGCGTGGGCGCATAACGTTCAGGTTATGGTGGAAGGTCCCGGTCATGTTCCGCTTGACCAGATTGCCGCCAATATGAAGGTGCAGGAGACGGTGTGCATGGGCGCGCCGTTCTACGTGCTGGGACCGCTTGTTACGGACATTGCCCCTGGCTACGACCACATCACCAGCGCAATCGGCGGCGCGGTTGCCGCAATGAGCGGCGCTTCGTTCCTGTGCTACGTTACGCCAGCCGAGCATCTTGCGCTTCCTGACGTGGGCGACGTAAAGCAGGGCATCATTGCGTCAAAAATTGCCGCGCACGCCGCTGACATTGCAAAAGGCATTCCCCATGCGCGGGATATTGACGACAGAATGGCGGACGCACGGCGCGCCCTTGACTGGGAAGCGCAGTACGCCTGCGCCCTTGCCCCAGACACCGCCCGCGCCATTCGCAACAGCCGCCTGCCGGAGGACGACCACGGCGACACCTGCAGCATGTGCGGAAAATTCTGTGCCGTGCGCAGCATGAACAAGGCGCTTTCCGGCGAGAACATCGATATTCTGTAAAAATCCGCAGGACGGCCGCATTTTTCCATCGACGTGCGCTTTTCGATGGAGAAGTGCGGTTCTTGTTTTCCGTGTGCGTGCGGCGGGACTGATTTCGCTGACGTTTGCCCTATCCGTTTGCCCCATGCGGCGGGGCGCCAAGCGTTGCCGCAGACAATGCTGCGGCGAGGACGCCTGATTTTCACGGAAATCAATTTTATAGGAAGATGCAAAAAAAAATAGCGCAAAGGAGAAGTTGCAGCCTTCAAAAACACCCATTTTTGCTGC
>CAKZZR010000069.1 GCA_937885475.1 uncultured Treponema sp. | reverse complement strand
GGGTACCTTGCTTCGGGAGGGCCGCTTTCTGAGCTTTCTGAAAATTATGAGGAGCGTCCGGTTCAGATTGAGCTGCTCCGTCATATTGCCGAAAGCTTCAATTCGGATTCCCTGGGTGTTTTTGAAGCGGGGACCGGCGTCGGAAAATCCTACGCATATCTGATTCCTGCCATGCTGTGGGCGATTCAGAATAAGGAGCGCGTCGTTATTTCCACGGGAACGATAAATCTTCAGCAACAGCTGTGCGAAAAGGATATTCCAGCCGCACAAAAAATTGTGGGCGCTCCCATAAAATTCGTTCTGATGAAGGGCAGGCAGAATTATGTGTGCCGCCGCCGCTTTGAGGATGCTGCCGCGCAGCGTGAGCTTTTTGACGACGCAGAACTGTTTGACCGGCTTGCAGAATGGGTGCAGGCTACGCCGACCGGAAGCCGGAGCGACCTGTCGTTTTTTCCACCGGAAACTCTGTGGACCCGCATTAATTCAGAAAGCGATGCCTGTATGGGAATGCGCTGTCCGTTCCATTCTGAATGCTTTGTAATGAAAGTTCGCAAGGAGGCTGCGGGTGCAAATCTGCTTGTCGTGAACCATCACCTTCTGTTTGCCGACATAGAGTCGCGGATGCATGGCGCGGGCTACGATGACACTGCTGTTCTGCCTCCGTACCGTCGGCTTGTTTTTGACGAGGCACACGGAATAGAGAGTGCGGCGACCAGCTTTTTTAGCGAGTCGTTCAGCCGGTTCAAGGTAACGCGCCCTATGGGGCTTTTGTACCGGCGGAGAAAGAATTCTGAAAGCGGATTTTTATGTACGCTTGCCTTGCTTTCCTCCAATGAGGAGAAAGCTGCCTCTGCCTATGAGCTGGTCAATTCCATAAAGGGCGAGCTAACGGCCCTTGAGACGGCTGGCATGGATTTGCTTGCAAACGATTATAATCTGCGCCTTTTTGATGGAAGTGCGCGGGCGTTCGGACCACTCCTTTCATTGTGCAATACGCTTTCTGCAAGCCTTGGCACATTCGTCGGCTTGTGCCGCGAGCTTATGGACGGAATTGCCGAAGAGGATAAGGATGTTCCCGCTTTTTTTGAGACAAAAATCCTTGTGCGCCGTCTGGAGGATTTGACTGTCGTCCTTCGTGATTTTTGTGCCTGGGACGAGAAGCGGGGAACCGTGTTCTGGATTTCAAAGAAATTCCTTCCCAAGGATATGGTTAAGGATGGGGGAGAGCCGTCCTACGTCGTTTTTACTGAAACGCCACTGGACATTGCGCCGCTTATGGCGGAGGGAGTTTTTGACCCCATGCAGACCGTAGTGTGCACGTCGGCGACTCTTAAGACCGGCAGGGATTTTTCATACTGGATGCGCCGTACCGGAATTTCCTATGCAGAATCCGAGCGTGTCCGCTCCGGGGATTTTCCATCGCCGTTTCCTTACGAGAAGAACATGCTTTTTGCGGTGCCGAGCGATGCTCCTCTTCCGGAGGAAGGCTTTGCGTTTCAGCAGTGGATTGAGAACGCAATTGTTCGCCTGATAGAGGCGGCGGAAGGGCGGACACTGGTGCTGTTCACGTCCTATGATTCGCTCAGAAGCGCCTATGAGACGGCGATCCGCGTGCTGCGTAAATTTGAGGGGGCGCTTCTCAAGCAGGGGAGCGATGACAACGCGCGGCTTTTGGAGCTGTTCAGAAGCGATGTGTGCAGCGTTCTTTTTGCAACGGATTCCTTCTGGCAGGGCGTTGACGTTCCTGGCGAGTCGCTGAGTCAGGTCATAATCGTAAAGCTTCCCTTTACGGTGCCTAACGATCCGGTTTTTACGGCACGCGCTGATTCCATAAAGGCGCGCGGAGGAAATCCATTCATGGAGCTGAGCGTTCCCGAGGCGGTCATAAAATTCCGTCAGGGAATTGGCAGGCTCATGAGACGAGGTTCGGACCGCGGCTCTGTGGTCGTGCTTGACCGACGCCTATACGAGAAGCGTTATGGTTCCGTGTTTCTTGCGAACGTTCCGCCTTGCAAGCGCCTGTACGAGCCGCTGGAAAAGCTGTGCGCTGCTATAACGGATTTCATTTTCCGATGAGGAATGCAATGCCGCTTGCCTTTCGCATTCTCTGCCGCGTTTGACCTGCGCAGTCGCTCTTATTTTGTTGACACCATTTTTCTTAAAATATAAAATCAATAGAGTTATGGGAGATTTCTGTGTATAGTTTTATTACCCTTGCATGTATGTTCTCTTGTGTCATGCCTGCGGCTTTTCTTAATATCATCGCGTATCCTGTCAGCCTTGGCTGGAGCCGGCGTATCTCGCAGTATATCGTAAAGGTGCTTGCGCCGCGCGTGTTCGCTATCCTCAGATGCTACAGGGGCTTCAGTTTTTTTGGTTATGACGAAAGCAAAGTTCAGCTTCCTGAGCAGTTCATCATTCTGTCAAATCATCAGAGCCTTTTTGACATTCCGTGCTACATGAACTTTTTCCGCAATAAGGAGGTGCGCTTTGTGGCAAAGGACAACCTGAACCGCGTTCCCATGGTGGGAAAAATGCTCCGCAGCCAGGGGCATTGCATGATTCCCCGCCGGGGAAAACCGGTGGACGCCATGCGCGAGCTTTCCCGCTTTGGCGAGAGCGTGGCCGCCGACCCGTCGGTGATTCCCGTCATCTTTCCCGAGGGAACGCGGAGCAAGGACGGCAGGCTCGGCCAGTTCTATTCCGCAGGTTTCCGGCGCCTTGAGGAGACGGTGCGCC
>CAKZZR010000068.1 GCA_937885475.1 uncultured Treponema sp. | reverse complement strand
CAGCTAAAGTCAGAGTGATTTTGAAAACAAATCTTCTCCTTTGCGCTATTTTTTACATAATTCGTAACTTATTGCTTGCAAAATTTACAATGCGCTTGCCCTGCATGTTTGCCACACCTTCTTTAACCGCGGCGCATGCCCTTTTCTGCAATCTTTTGCGATTTTTTTTTGCGTTTTGTGGTTGTTTCCTGCGCGGGATGCGGAGGGGGCGGCGGAGCCGGCGTGCGCGGAAGGAGCGGGGCGACTGGAGCGTACCGACCGCGAGGGTAGCCCGGAGCAGCCCGTTGCGCTACGCCCTTTGCGCACATGAGAAAAAATGTTAAAAAATTTGCAAAAATAATACTTGACAGATTGGGTAAATGCAGATATAAAAGATACCCCATTTTTAACAAAATCATTTAAATTTATTGACTAAAAATTCCATTCTGTTATAATTATAGATACCGCTTATGGATATTCAGACGGAAAAAGGATTAAAGGAAGCTTTCTCGTTTCTGGAGGCCGGAAATTTCGCTCAGGCACGAAGTTCGCTTCAACTGACTTTTGAGCATTCGCTGGATAACTATGAGGTGGTCTTTACGGCGAACTGCTGCAACCGCTGGATTGAATTTGTTGACGGACTTTCGTCAATGGAGGATTTTTCAGAGCGGGGCGAAAGTCTGCTGGCGGAATGGAAGAATTTTCTGGGCTATCTTAAGGCGCAGGACGAAATCTACCAGCCGGCATACTATGCGACGTGCCGCGGAATTTTTTCGCTGGCGCTGCAGAACTTTACGCGGCTTTTGGACGAAAAGGACCCGGTGCAAAAGGCGGACGTGCTTCGCAAGACAGGGCTGTGCTACAAGAAGCTGGGTGAATTTGAGAACGCAAAGCTGTGCCTTTCGCAGGCGAACACCCTGCATGGCGGGCAGGCGGCGGTTCTTGCGGACCTTGCGGACTGCTTTGCGCTCTGCGGAGAGGACAAGGCTGCAAAGGTGCTGTTCCGGGAAGCGTTTTTTATTGACTCAAAGCGCGTGGAGCTGGAATTTCTTGACTCGGAACTGATACGCTGTTTAATAGAAAAAACTCAAAAACTCGGTTTTGCGGGCGAGGTGCTGAACGCGTGGATTCCGGTTTACGGCGTTTTGTGGGGAGTTTTTACTATTAAAAGGGCAATGCGCTCGCAGGAAGTGGGCAAGCTTAAGCAAGAAATCTATGCCATGGAAAACGAGCAGAAGGATCCTTCCCGCGCGAGCGAGCTTTTGGTTCCGCGCCTTATTTATAAGTATTTTTGGCTCATCGATTACTGCCAGACGACGAACGACCGGCAGCTTATCAATGAGATTCTGCTGAAAATTAAGATTCTTGATACGAACGTCTACAACCTGTACGTGAAGTAGAAGAATCAGCTGAGATATAACAAAGGGGTTTTTTATGGCTGAAGAATTAATTAAGACCGTCCAGGACATGCTCAAAGAAGAGACCTGGACCCGCGCTGCAATCGGCAACTACTCAAAGGAAAAAATCATTGAGCTTGCCGGCATTGTAGAAAAGGCTCGCAGCGAAAACTGCATCGACGAGCTTCAGGCTATCTGCGACGAGCAGCTTTCTCACTCAAAGGACAGCATCATAGCGCTGTACATAAGTGGAATCATTGCCCTTCAGAAAGGCACCTTAGACAATACACCTCTTGTTACTCTCGTTGATATTTTTCAGAAGAACCACAAGGAAGCCGTTGTGGAATACTTGTGTACGAGCATCCTTGAGGACGACCCGAACAACAAGTTCGCGCTCAGAACGCTCGCAGAATACCAGCGCGCCGCAGGAAGCGACAAGGTCTGGGAACTGTACGCGCAGATTGTAAAAATTGACTACGAGGAAGCGGATCTTGCCAAGGCGCTTGCCGAGCATTACGAGGCGACCGGCGACATGGAGACCGCAACGGAATATTACAAGAAGGCAATCCTTCGCTATGTTGCAACCGGAAACAGCAATTCCACAAAGGAAACGTGGACAAAGCTGGTTCAGCTTATTCCGCAGGAAATTGACTTCTTCCAGCTTGTTAAGCGCAAGATTGCAAAGACAATGGGCGACGACAAGACCGCAATTCTTTTGCAGGAGCTGTACAAGTGGTACCGCGACAACGAGAAGTGGGACATTGCAATCAGCCTTCTGAAGGAAATCTTAAGCGTTGACCAGAAAGACATCTGGGCGCGCAAGGCAATAATCGAATGCTACCGCGGAAAATACGCAAAGCACAGCCATCTTGAGGACTACATCCGCTCCTCAAACCTTTCGCAGAATTTCCGCAACGTGTTTGAGGCAATCAACGACTTTGAGAAGCACATTGCCTTTGACGTTAACAGTTTTGTATACCACCGCGCATGGGGCGTAGGAATCATCAAGAAGGTTGAGAACGACACTCTTACCGTTGACTTTGGTAAAAAGGTCGGAATCAAAGACAACATCTCGCTTAAGATGGCTGTAAGCGCCCTCACCCCCCTTTCCAAGAACCACATCTGGGTTCTTAAGGCAAAGAACTATGTAAAGGTAAAAGGCGAGAAGGTTCCGCTTGCAAAGAAAATAAAGGAAGACAAGGAATGGGCGCTACGCACAATAATCAAGTCGTTCGGCAACAGCTGCGACTTCAAGAAAATCAAGGCAGAGCTTGTTCCTTCCATTCTCAAGGACAGTGAGTGGACCTCTTGGAACACAGCCGCAAAGAAGATTCTTGAGTCAAACTCAACGTTCGGCGTGAACCCGAACGACATAAGCCAGTACATCGTGCGCGAGCATGCAATCAGCATTGAAGAAAAGCTTGCCAACGAGTTCAAAGCGCAGAAGTCGTTCTTTGCGCGCATCGATATTCTCATGAAATACCTTAACAGCGACGAAACGGACAAGACCAGCGAGCTTTTTGCCGAGATGTTCAACTACTTTGCTGCTTTTATAAAAACATTCGACTCTTCAGATGGAACGATAAAGGTTACGGAACAGATTGTAGCCTCTTACCTTGTGGTACAGACCGTTACCGCGCAGTGCAAGCTGCTTTCTAACCCGTCAAAGACGACGTTCCAGAGCATTTACGACAAGATTGACGACCCGCGCGAGATGTACGAGCTTCTTAAGGACACTAAGAACACGACGCTCCGCCGAGACTTTTTGCTTGCCGTCAAGATGCTTCCGAACTGGTCTGACGAATATATCCGCCTGTTCCCGACGGTGCTTTCAGGAGACATGATTAAGATTCTTGTTGACAACGGATATGCCGAAAAGGTTCAGAAACTTGCCGTTGCATGCTTTGAGAACTGCCGCGACTACCGCAACGCCGTTCTGTTCCTGTTTGAGCACTGCCAGAACGAAGAATGGTTCAAGGCAAGCGGAATCAATTACGAGCGTCAGCTTATCACGCTCATCCAGCTGATTGAGCTTACGTTCCGTGAGATTAACAACCACGTTAATTCAACAGAAAACAAAAAAATCAACAAGAACGCGACGGACCTGCTTTTTGCAAACGACGCGTTGGTAAACTACATGTTCCAGAACGACGAGCAGACAGTAAACCGCATGTACACGCTCATAAACGACCTTGCGGACATTGACCCGTCATACAAGGCGCAGCTCCGCACAAAAATCATGGAGCACTACCCCAACTTCAAGTTCCACGTTACGGAAGAAAAGGCAAGCCAGCCAAAAGGTATGCTTGTTACCGCAAAGAAACTGGAAGAAAAGAAGGCGCTGCTTGAGAAGATTCAGAGCGTTGACATTCCTGAGAACGCAAAGGAAATTTCCGAGGCACGCGCTCAGGGAGACTTGAAGGAGAACGCCGAGTACAAGGCCGCAAAGGAGCATCAGCATTGGCTTAATGAGCAGGCAACGAAGCTTCAGGGCGAGCTTAACCGCGCCGTTATCTTTGACCCGACGACGATTACGACGGCAATCGTTTCTTTTGCAACAGTCGTTACCCTTCACAACGAGGACACAAACAAGGACGAGGTATACACTATCCTTGGTCCGTGGGAATCAGACCCGGACAACAACATCGTCTCTTACATGGCTCCGTTTGGAAACGCCATCATGGACAAAAAGCCGGGCGAAAAAGCAAGCTTTACAATCAATGAGCACAAATACAACTACACTGTAAAAACCATCAAGGCAGCACAGCTGTAAGGCTCGCATGAAATTATAAAAGCGGCGGTTTATGATTAAGCCGCCGCTTTTTTTTATGGTGATTTTTAGGACGCGAAGGAACTGTATGGCAGCTACACAACTTTTAGATTCCGTATATTACGTGCCCGGCGACACGAACGTGGGCTTTGTCGCATTTGGCAGCGACAGCGAAGCGCAGGGCGCGGGCGGAACCACACGAAAGAGCCTGTATCTTATTGATTCGGGAATGGATGAATACGACGCAAAGCGCATTCACGCAGAGCTTAAAGAAACCTTTCCGGAGGAAGCAGGCGGCTTTGACGTTCCTGTCATCATAAACACGCATTCCCATGCAGACCATTCGGGCGGAAACGCGTATTTTGCGCGCACTTTTGGAAGCAGGATATGGATAAGCCGCAAGGAAGCCGGAAGCCTTCAGAATCCTGACTTGCAGGGAATCGTCATATCGCGTGGGCATCCGTTTCCGCAGGTGCAGTGTCCG
>CAKZZR010000067.1 GCA_937885475.1 uncultured Treponema sp. | reverse complement strand
CGGCGACCACCGAGATCTACACTCTTTCCCTACACGACGCTCTTCCGATCTACCTTGCTCATAGACTGCGACCCGCAGGGAAACTCTTCTTCATGGCTCTGCACTGGTTTTAAATACGAGCTTGCGGACGTGCTGATGGGAAAGGCCGCCGTAAGCGACGCAATCGTTCCTACAATCGTGGAGAACCTGAGCGCGCTTCCTACATTCGCCATTAACGGCAGCCTGCAGGGCTATGCCTCAAGCACGCGAAACTACTACGCCTTCGTAGACGAAATCTTTCCGTCGCTCACAAACTTTGATTACGTCATTTTTGACACCTCGCCGGCATTCGGCGATTTTGAGAAGGGCATCGCAAACTCGGCGGACACAATCGTTCCTGTCCTCAAACTGGATCAGTTCTCGGCGGACGGATTCCAGACGCTCATCGAAAACCTCATCACCACGACAAAAGAAATCCGCTGCAAGGACCTTCTTGAGAAAATTTCCTTCGTCATCCTGAACCAGCAGGACAAACGAATGAAATTCCAGTCGCTTTTTGCGGAGAATTTCATGAAAAACTTTGACGACACGCAGTTCCTGACCATTCCGACCGACACGGCTTTTGTAAAGGCTCAGATTCTTAAGCGCTACGTGCAGGACAAGGCCGTCGTTGCCCGAAAAGAAACGCTGGATGCCATCAGCGCGATTGCAGAGGAGATGACGAAAAAATGAAGAAGCCGGAGAATTTCAACGCGGGCGCAACCGTAAAGGACGTAAGTTCAACGGCGGCGCTTTCTGCCGCAATAAGTAACAATTTTTCAACGGCGCGCGTGCAGGAAACGCCTGTAGCACAAGCCCAACAGGAACAAAAGCCGGAACCGCGCCGCGACACAAAGGAAAAATTCCTCGTTTCCATGTCAAAGGGGGAACGTTCGGTTTTCAAGGCATTCTGCGCCATGCAGAACGTCTCCATGAATCACTTCGTCATGTGCGCTATGGATTACTTCAAGGAAGACCTTGAAAACGGAAAGGTAACAATTTCTCCACACTCCTATAAACGGAAGGACGTATAGCAATGGAAAGACAGAATGATACAGAGGACTACCAGCAGTCACTTTTTCCGGAGGAATACTTCTCTCAGGAAAAAAGACTGATTGAATACAAGAGCTATCTGGCAAGTCCGTTCATTGCGGCGGCGCTTCCGCTGAAGGACGTAAAGAAGAACCTTTTTCAGCGTGACTACAACAACATCTCGTTCCGCATTACGAGCGACTTCAAGGTTCCGTTCGGAAAAAACGGCCGGCTTCTGCTTTCAATCCTTACGACCCATGCAGTTCTTGAGAAGAATGCAAAGGAAGGAAAGCCCGTCGTTCTTGAGTTCAAGACACTCCAGTCGCTTTTGGATGAGCTTCAGCTTCCAAAGCAGCGCGGAAAGGAAATAAAAGAGCAGCTTGAATGCTATTCCGGCGCTTCATTCGTATTCAAGGAAAAGAAGACGAAGATTGCGCAGAAGTACCTTTTCAAGGATTTGTTTGACGAGACAGAAAATCTTGACGGAGAGGTTACCGCAACCATGAAGTCAACCGGTATCATTCCGTTCTTTGAATCCATGACGTACATGGATTTGGAAGAGGAGGGTAAGGACAAAAAAAGTGTTGGCTTCAGAATCGTCCTTTCTGACAAATTCGTGGAACTTTCGCAAAAACATGCCGTTCCGATTAATTATACCGTTTACAAGGACATAAAAAGCGTCGTGGGAAAAGACCTGTATACGTGGTTCGTATACCGCAACAACAGCATAACTGAGCCACTGTTCATTACCCGAAAATCTCTGGTCGATCAGTTCATGCCGGTAAAGGAAGGCAAGGATTCCTACGAGTCTGAGGAGCGCGTAAACTGGAATTACATCAAGGAACAGATAAATACGATAAAAAAACAGTATTACACTGATTTGAACGTGAGCATTGCGGAGGACAATTCAGGAATAACATTCTCCAAAAGCAGAAGCGTCATTGATGAAAAGGATACGCATTACATGCTCGTAACGACTATTCTATAGAAAGGAGAGTAACAAATTTTCAACGTTTTTTTACATTTTTATCAAACCTACTATTTGTTTTTTATTTAAACTATTTGTAGTCTATTTGTTTATATAGAAGATATTGAGAATTTGTTACGATTTCGTTGAGATGTTGTTACCAATGTTTTTGCGCTGACGTTGTAAGTCATTGTAAAACAAAGAATTATAAGAATGCTTTTAATTGTTGGTTTTTTGTTACCATTTTTGAAGTTTTCAACAGGAATCTGTTTAAAAACGTTGGGTAATTGTTACTTTTCATGGTAAAATAGTGGAATAACGTTGAGATTCTGGAACAAAAATCTAGCATTTTTTGCCAGCATATATGGAAAGATAGTTCATTTCCGTTGAAAATTTGTTACCAAAATTCAGCATTTTGTGAAAAACCGTTGAAATTCTGTTACTTTAAGGCAGCATTCTTGAAAAATTATATGGATATTCAGCTTTCGTTGAAAATTTGTTACTAAAAATTACGTTGAAAGTTTGTTACCATTGAATTTTTATGATAAACAAGGCTGAAAAGAGGGTAGGACAGGGAAAAATTGCTGTAAAAAGGCTAGGGTAGTGCATTTTCTTGTTCCCGTTGAAAATTTGTTACCATTTTTTATTGATTATGAAGGCTTGCGTCGCAAAATTTGACTATAAAAGTATACATGCTGACAGAATAGTCGTTGAGAATTTGTTACCAAAGTTCCCCGATTTGTGAAAAATCGTTGAGAATTTGTTACTTATGCGTACAGTCGCTCCATATTCTTTTAAAAAACAGAAAAAAAAACGAATTATTAAAGAGCTTTGCCTTGACAAAGACAAGCAATTTTTATATGATTCACTCACATTACGACGCGGGGTAGAGCAGTTGGCAGCTCGTCGGGCTCATAACCCGGAGGCCGCAGGTTCGAGTCCTGCCCCCGCTATAACAGAACGCTTGCAAGAGAATGCGAGCGTTTTTTTATTTTAAACATTTTTGATAATTATTCCATAAAGGACTCGAAGCGGTGTGAACGAATGCAGCCGCCGAGGAAGGAGCAGACACGATGTTTGCGACTGTAACGGCGAGTTGTGCCCCTGCCTCCGCTATACTGCTAATTCTTTATGTTATATATAGTTGGCACACTACTAAACCCAATCAAGTAGGGCTTAGCGTGATTCAAATTACTAATTTAAGTAAACGCTTTAAGTAAAGCAGTTTACGGTCTTAGTGAGGTGAAGTCAGGCCCTAAAACTTCTAAAGGCAGCATCCCGATTGAAGACTTTCTTGAAAACTTCTGGGATTATGATAAGTCACCTTATGTAAAAGAAAAACTGGGTAAGAAACAGTCAATCCACCGTCAGTACTGCGCTACCCTTTTAAGCAGAACCCGCCTCTATTGAATTCCTCGCCTTGCCGGAAAGTGTGTTGCAGAAATTACATGAAAAGATGTTGATGCATTCTTTTCAAGTGACGAAGCACAGAAGCTTGCTCCAAAAACTGTAAACTCAATTATCGAAACAATCACAATTCCTCTCAAATGGGCATACCACAACGAGTTCACCCAGAATAATTGTTTTGATATTCAATATAGAAAAATGCGATAAAAAATTGCGAATACTTGGAGCAATTTTTTTAGATTTTTTAATCTGAACGGATTTGATAAATCGCGCCCCCTATTATCGTGACTGAGGCTTATATCATTGTTGATGGACATTCGAGGTTTATGACGGGTGTACAATTTTGGACACCTGTCAAACGACCGAGTCAAGGCCTTGAGCGAAGCGAGCCTTGACCGGACGTATGGCGGCTAAAAAGGACAGATTCTTAAAGACAAGCGGATTGCAAAGCTGGAACTTGGAGAACTCAATCTTTCAGAGGAAGATGCAGCGCGGATTTCGCAGAGGTTTGGAATTGCATAATTCTAACTCGGAATCTAACTCGGTTTAACTCGGTATACTGAGTTAGAATTTTATTTTAACTCGACAAACCGAGTTAAACCGTATTATAATCGAATTAAAAGGGAATATTATGAGAACAATACCTGTAAAAGAAGACCTTTTTACTGAGTTTAAATCAGATACAAAGGAAAAAAATGGATTACCAGACTCTGAATTAATTGAAGCTGTCGTTGGGATGGCTAATGCTGAAGGCGGTATAATTTATGTTGGAGTTGAAGACAATGGAGATATAACTGGACTTACAAAACAGCATAAAGATTCTATTGGTGTAATGGCTTTAATTGCAAACAGCACTGTTCCGTCAATTTCAACAAGGGCTGAAGTTATAACTGAAGAGAAAATAGATATACTCCAAATTGAAGTTCCAAAAGCAAGAACAGTTACAGCAACTTCAAGCGGAAAAACCTTACGTCGCAGATTAAAATTTGACGGTTCTCCAGAAGCAGTTCCTTTGTTCCCGTATGAAATTCCAAGCCGATTATCAGAATTAAGTCTGCTTGATTTTTCTACACAGCCAGTTGAAGGTGCAACAGAAGAAGATTTAGATATTCTGGAATTTGAACATCTTAGAAGTATTGTAAAAAATAACCCTGGAAGTGATAAATCTTTGCTTGAATTGAATAAGGAAGATTTTTATAAAGCCCTTCACTTTGTTGAGCAGGAAAGGGTAAGACAGGACCTACTGGGACAGGATGGCTTTTCCTTGGAAAAACTGAAAGTTTAAAACGCTTTATGCCAACCTACAGAGCATCATTTCAAGTTTTATCAGGAACAAATGTAAAAATAAACGAAACTTCAAACGAACCTGTAGGTAAAATTTTTGAAAGATTTTCAACTTACTTTACAGCCTGGAATCCTGAAAAAGAAATGGAGTACGGTCTTTTCCGGATTCCTGTTCCAGAGTTCACCCTTGCAGCATTCCGCGAAGGTTTATTAAATGCTTTTGGTCACCGTGATTATACACAGTTAGGCCAAGTCAGAGTTTTAATCGATGACGAAGGAATGACAATTTCTAGCCAGGGTGGATTCATCGAAGGTGTAAATGCAGAAAACTTAATTTCCGTTGAACCTCATGGAAGAAATCCTTGCTTATCAGACGTATTAAAACGTACTGGCATGGTTGAAAAAACCGGACGTGGTATCGATAGGATTTACGAAGGTTCAATTCTTTACGGACGCCCTTGGCCTGATTATTCAGAAAGTACATCATCAATAGTTAAGCTTTTTGTGCCACGTGCAAATCCTGATATGCAGTTTACAAAGATGATAGCTGATGAACAGAACAGAAGAGACCGCCCTCTTTCAATAAATGCATTGATGATTCTTTCTACCATTCGCAGTGAACGCAGAGTAAATATAGAAAGATTAAGTGAAGTTGTCCATATTAATAAAACTCGTACAATTACCACAATAGAAAATCTTGTTGAAGCCGGACTTGTAGAAGCAATTGGAAATGGAGCTCATCGTTCTTACATTCTGAGTGCAAAAGTTTATAAGCAGAATAACGAAAGTGCAAAATATGTTAGACAGACGGATATTGATGCAGTTCGCTATCCAGAACTGATTCTTAAACTTGCTAAGCAGCAGGATGGAATAATTACAAAAGAAGATGTAATGGATTTACTAAAGCTTACAAGTGACCAGGCTTATTCGCAAATTAAAAAGTTACTTACAGAAGGAAAACTTGTTCCTAACCAAAAAGGAAAGTATGCTAATTACAAAATAAAGGATTAAACTACAAAGGCTTTCAATTCTGCTTTGTCGGTTTTGAAAGCCTTTTTTAATTTGATTCAAATATCTTTGAAAAGACCTATCAGCAGTTGTGCAGAACCTTTGGAGCGAATTGCGGAAAATCAAAAGAAAGAAGGAGAGCGACTTGAAGAACAGAGAATTTCCCAGAATCAGAGGGATGATGATTTCCTTGATAAAAAGCGGGCTTTCCAAAATGAGAAGGTTGTGTTTGAACAGGAAAAGGAAGGTGCAAGTCAGAAGGCTGTGGAGCAATACGATGAGTATATGAAATCCGAAAAGTTTCAGAATGCTGACTTTCCACAGCTTCCTACTCCAGAATCCAAGGAAGGAGTCTGGAGTTATCATCTGAGAATCAGACCTGTCTTTGATGCAATTGTTTCTAAGGCTAAACAGTTTTTTGA
>CAKZZR010000066.1 GCA_937885475.1 uncultured Treponema sp. | reverse complement strand
TCAACCGCATACGATCCGGCAAAACCTACGGAAAAACAGGCAATCAGCCTGCCAAAGAGCAATGTCCTTCAGTTCTTCCTTGAGGGAGGCACCATCGTTTCTGCACGTCCGTCAGGAACAGAGCCTAAAATCAAATTCTACATCAACACAAAAACAGAGGTAGGCGGCGCAAAGTGCGACGGCTGTCTTGCGGAAACCAAAAAGGAAGCCGCAGCCCTCTGCGATGCCATAACAGCAGACATCAACGCAATTCTCGATGCAGCTGGAAAATAAATTTCTGAAGGACTATCGGCAGATGTTCCGCCTGCTTTCTGCAGGCGGAACATTCGTCGCCTTCGACACGGAAACGACAGGGCTTAGCTGTGAGAGCTGCCGCATCATAGAAATTGGCGCGGTAAAGTTCTCGGCTGCCGGCGTTTCCGAACGCTTCAACACACTCATAAATCCAAAACAGCACATTCCGAGCGAATGCACGAGCATTCACCACATCACTGACGACATGGTACGTGACAAGCCGGAGATGAAGGAAATTCTTCCCGCATTCATAAATTTTCTAAATGATTCAATCATCGTTGCGCACAACGCGCAGTTTGACTTGCGCTTTTTACGGGCGGAATGCGAGCGGAACGGATTTTCACCGGTTAAAAATGATGTCATAGACACGCTTCAGTTTGCACGATGGGCATTCCCGGAACAGAAGCATTTCAAACAGACCTTGCTTGCCGAACAATTCGGACTCAAAATAAAAGAGGCGCATCGTGCTTACGATGACGCCTTTATCTGCGGAAATATTTTCCTTCACCTTATAAAATGCTCTGCTGAGCGGCAGAAGTTTGCGCTCGCCTAGCCGCGCGGAGCCTTTGCCGGATCAATCGGAGTTCCGTTCTGGAATACCATGAATTTTATGCTCGACTCAGAGCCGCTTCCTGTCTTTCCAAGCTCGCTTCCTGCAATGACGTACTCGCCCTTCTTTGCCGACACGGAGCCAAGACCGGTATACGAATAGATAAGCCCTGTCTTTGACTGAACGAACACGACCTCGCCAAAGCCGCGGTATACGCCAGTGTACATGACCGTTCCCTCGCGGACGCATTTTACCGTCTCACTGTCCTTGCCGCTCAGTTGAACGCCACTGACCTTGCCGTTGATGTTGCGCACAACAGGATTTGCAATTGGCCATACGACGGAACCAGCAGGAAGCGCCTTTTCCGAAGCAGAAGCCTTTCCGTTCTGGGCAGAGGAAGCGGTTTTCGTAACAGTCTTAGCGTTCTCGCTTGCCGCAGTATCATTCTTTGCAGACGCAACGGCGGGAACGCTTATCTTTTGCCCAACCTTAATCGTCGCATTCGTGTCAAGATTGTTCATCGCAAGCAGCTCAGGAAGTTTTATGTCGTATTTTCGGGCGATTCCGTACAGCGTGTCGCCCTTCTGAATCACATACGAGGTAACCCGAGTCGTCTTATCTGACGGAGAACCTTGAGAACTTGAGGAAGAGGACAGCACCGCCGCAGTACGGATATCCGCCGTAGGCACGATGAGCTTCTGCCCTTCCTTCAGCACATCGCTCTCGCTCAAATTATTGGCGGTGCGAAGCTCTGCGACAGTAATTTCATATCTTCGGCTTATTGAATAGAGCGTGTCGCCCTTTTTCACCACATAAGAGGAATCTGCAAACAAGCCGCACGCAAAAATAACGCCGGCAAAACAGAGACAAAAAGTTAATTTAAAATTCCGAGAGAGTTCCATAAGGTGATTATCGGCAAATTTCCCTGAAAAGATTACCGACATCTATTCCGTTTATGATTTTTCCTTCCGGATAGGCTTCCAGCATTCCCTTTTTTCCGTGGTCGAGATGAGAGGACGTGATGCCGTGCTTTATGGAAATGTCCGCCTCCATGAGTGCCGCAAGATGATCGGCAATGCGCACGGTTTTTCCGTCAATTGGAGAATATCGGTCAGCTGAATACTGCAAATTCAGCAGATTCCAATCAACCTCGCGCACAACGCCGTCATCTGAATCAATGATGCGGTTGGCAAATTCATCGCTGGTAAAGTACATTAGCTCGTCGCGAAAGAACGGTTCCATGAGCGGTTCAAGCTCTTTTTCCACAATCTCATCCTCAATTTTTTTTACGATATTGGGAAGCGCATCCGTCGCCTGTTTTACCGGAGATATGATGTCGCGCGTAACTGCTTCCGGCAAATCGTGAAACAAGCCGGTAAAAAAGTTATTGATTATGCGCTTTTCGCTCATCGAAACGCCGCAGTCACGGCACAACAGCAGAGTCATGACGGCAACAAAATAGCAATGTCCCAAGACCGTCGTCTTTGGAACGCGTGGTGTCTGATTCCAGCGCACCTGAAAGCGAAGCTGCTCCACCTTCATCATGAATTCAAAGGAACGCTGGCGCGTCATGAGCATCTGAACGCCGGTCAAATCAAGATATTTCTGCAAATCCGCCTGAAGCTCGGTGTAGATTTTTTCTGTACGCTCCGGCTCGTTCACAACGGAAAGCAGTTGCAGCTCCCGCAGGGTGGCAAATTTGTCTGCCGCCGCAAGAATCCGTTCCGCAGCCTGTGTTTTTTGGGGAATGGGAAGAGACTCCGCCTTCTGCCCGATGTAAATCGTAAATTGCGAGAACAATTCGCTGTCGTCTATGAGTGGCTTGTACTGGTTCAGTACCCATTCATTCAGACGGAGATATTCCTGCGTGTATTCCTTTTTGAGCATTGCAAGGACAGGAGCCTTTATGTCGCAGAGCGCGATTTTTTTGAGCAAATCGAACAAAGATGCGTGAATCATCCAATTCCAGTCGACATATACGCCTCTGTTCTCCTCAAATTTTCCGATTATATAGGCAAGCACCATTTTTTCTGCGCCCTTGTCCATCTCAACAAGGTCAAAGGGGCGCACCAAATCTGTCCAGCGCTGAATGGAAAAGCCCTCAAAAATCTTATGGGCAAGATTCTTACTGAACATAGGCTACCTGCTTGAGCCGGATTTCTGGTCAGCGTGCATCTTGTCGTTCCAGACCTCCGCCTTTTTCTTCACTTCCTCTGCATTCACTTTATCACGGAGCGCCACACAGAGCTTATGGCGAGCAAGCAGGAATTTTATACCGTTCCGCATATCGTCAATGCGCCGCGTAGAAAGTTCGTACTTATCGCGATAACCAGAGGCAGAGGAATCCAGCAGCTTTGAGATAAGCCGGATATACAAAACGGTCGTCTCGTAGTCGTCTCCGGACGGGTTGAAATAGGATTTTGCGGCATTCCTCATGTCTATAAAATTCTTCGCGACAGTGGCGTAACGCCCCTTAAGCTCTACAAACGACCATTTCCATTTGCTGTTGTCGCCAAACGCAATCTCAAGCAGATTTATGGCAAGCCCCAGTTTGCGGATAAGGTAAAAGCGGTCAGAGACAGAGGCGTTTTTTATGGCATCATGCTTTTCCGCCAAATCCGCATACGGGACATCGATGTAATTCGTCACCAGCTCTTCAAGATAGATAATCGCCTTGTACAGCATTTTACGCGCATCGTTCAGGGCATCATTATTCTTAACGTCCAGAATTTTAAGGGAAAGATAATTTTCAGCAATGTAAAGGGAGGCAACGTAAATCATATCCTCGGATAGCATAATCTTCCGGTAGGCGGAATCCGGCGCACCGTCATTTATCGTGTTAAGGACATTCTTTTCCTTGCTGAGGACTGCCGTAATCTTTGACTGATACGGCTTTACCGCCTCCGTAAATTCCTGACGGTTCTCATCAGTAACCTTTGCCATTACATTCCTCCTGCCGTGAATTTCTGAAGCATTGTGCGGGCATGCTCAAGCGATGCAGCGGAATCTGCATCACCCGAAAGCATGCGGGCAATCTCAGCAACGCGTTCCTCGCCCTCAATGGGATGCACGTGAGAAGCCGTTCTTCCATCCACAATGCCCTTCTCAATCTTAATCTGATTATCGGCATAAACGGCAATGCTCGCTAGATGCGTGATGCAGAAAATCTGCCTGTCCTTCGCAAGGTTCTTTATGTGGCTGCCCACAGAAACAGCGACCTCACCGCCGATTCCGGTATCAATCTCGTCGAAGACGAGCGTCTGAACTGAATCGTCTCGAGCAAAGATTGTCTTAAGGGCAAGCATCACGCGCGAAAGCTCACCGCCACTCGCAATTTTTGCAAGCGGAAGCAGCTGGCTTCCCTTGTTTGCACTGATAAGAAATTCAATATTATCCATGCCGAACGGACCGCAGCGCTGCTCAACGTCAGTTCCCGGCTTGTCAGAAATGCTCACCGCAAAATTGGCGCCCGCCATGCCAAGCGCAGAAAGAAGCTTCTCCACCTCTGCAGAAAGAAGTCCCGCAGTCTCCTTGCGCTTTTCAGACAGAGCCTTAGCCTCAACATAGACGCGTTTTTCCAGCTCAGCAATCTGCTTACCAAGCTCCTCGCGGTTAGACTCGCCCGCAGAAAGCATCTCAAGCTCCTTCTGCGCGTTCTCATAATAATTAAGAACCTCCTGAAGCGGAGCCGCCTGCGAGGAGGCGTATTTTTTCTTAAGATTATAAATCAGAGAAAGTCTCTCCTGCACCTCCTCAAGATGGGCAGGATCAAACACAAGCTTTCCGGCATAGGCGCTGAATTCCTCGCTTATATCACTCAGCTCATAAAAAACGGATTCCAGTCGTCCGTCCAACTTTGAAAGGCTCTTGTCCAAGCTTGCAGCATGCTGGCTTTCCCTGCAAGTTCGCTTCAGAACGGAAAGCACGGTATTTTCAGAACCGTCAAGCGCACCTCGTATCGCCTCTATGTCTGAATACAGTTTCTCATAGCTGGCAAGTCGGCTCTCCTCCTCCTCAAGCTGCTCGTCCTCGCCATGCTTCAATTTTGCATCCTCAATCTCCTTAACGGCAAAGGAAAGCATGTCTATCCTACGAAGCCGCTCGGAATCCGAGGAATCCAATTTTTTTAGAATCGCACGCTTTTCAACCAGCGCCGCATACAGCGCCGAAAACGCCCTGACGCGCTCCGAGATTCCTGCCCGGGAGTCCAGAAATTTACGATGCTCGGAAACCTTCAGAAGCGACTGGTGCTCGTGCTGCCCATGAATGTCTATCAAAAAGGACGAGAATTCCGTCAAATCGGCTCTGGTAACAGGCGTGTTTCCAATCCATGCGCCGGACTTTCCTGTGTCTTTCAGATAACGCCGAAGAATTATCCTGTCATTCTCAAGCTCAATGCCACGCTCCTCAAGCCAAAGACGCGCCTCTGATGCAGAGGAATCAAGCAAAAATGTTCCTGTTACCGTCGCCTCATGCGCTCCCGCCCGTATCTGCGAAAGTTCCGCCTTTCCACCCAGCAAGAACGAGACGGCTCCAATCAGAATGGATTTTCCGGCACCGGTCTCTCCGCTCAAAACAGTAAAGCCGCGGTTGAATTCTATGGAAACAAAATCAATTATCGCAAAATCTTTTATCGAAAGCTCTTCAAGCATGTGGACCTCCTGCCCAATTCAGTTTTGACTGCAAGGCTTCATAGAATTTTTCCGCCGTGCAACCCACAAGCCGAACCTTTTCAGGTATCTGGCGGATTTTTATGCAGTCGCCGGTATGCAGTGCAATCGGCCTTTGTCCGTCCACCGTCAGAATCGACTCATGCTCGCGGGACGGAAGCACCGTAAGCTCAACCTCTCCCTTTGGACTAAGGACGAGCGGGCGGCTTGAAAGGGAGAAGGAATTCACCGGCGTAAGCAAAAGCGAATCCAGTTCAGGGTCGATGATTGGACCGCCCGCCGAGGACGAATAGGCAGTTGAGCCTGTTGGCGTGCTTACGATAATGCCGTCTGACTTGAATTTTCCAAGGCTCACATAATTGAACGCCACGTCAAGCAATATAGTCCGGGCGGCAGTCCTTGCGCTGACCACAATATCGTTCAGAGCACAGCCTGAAAAAGAGGCCTTTCCGTCAACACCGGAAACAACGACCGCCTGAAGCAAGCTCCGCTTTACGACTGATGATTTTCCGCCCAAAAAACGCTCCAGTTCAGCCTGCCATTCAGACACCTGAACACTCGCGATGAAGCCGAATTCCCCAAGATTCACCGGAAACACAGGAATTCCGCTCTTCGCGCAGCCTCGTGCGGCAAACAGAACGGTTCCATCGCCACCAAGCGTTATGACAAAATCATAGCCTTCAAAAGGGTTCTCGGCAGAAAAACCGTCGAAGCAATACAAGCAGGCGGCAATATTCCTTGACTTCAGAAAATCAGAAATCAAATTTCCTAATGCCTGCGATTCCTTCTTGTGAGTATTGATAACAATTAAACACTTTTTCATTTATTATGGTAAAGTACCCAACACTTTTACAATTTTTGAAACCTGATTGTGAGAAAGCCTCGGATACAATGGGAACAACGCACAGCGAAGATACAAGGACTTTGCCTTTATGCATCGGGAAGAAAGCTCCTCCTCCTTAAGTGCGATGACAGAATCCTCGTACGCGCTCTGAATCTCAATTTCCTTCTTTGCCGTATATTGCTTCACATCCTTAAAGGCGCTGGAAAGCACCAGCGGAAAGCAGCACATCGTAGACGTATAATCAAGATTCTCCTCTCCTTCTACCTCAGAAGCCGAATCAACGCCCTGAGAAGCAGTGGCAGAACCACGTACAAACATCTTATGCCTTCCTGACATGCAGGTACGCTGATACAACGCGAACATACGCTTCCGCAGAATCTCGTTGTGCTTGAATTCCTTAAGCTGAACCCATCCGAGCGCACAATTTATGTCCGGAAGAAGCTCCGTACGTGCAATGTCATCCGTAAATTTCTTAAGGACAATCCATTCCCTGCGGTTCGGTGCCATGATAACGGCTCCACCACCAGCAGTAATAACATCGTGCTCCTCCAGCGTAAGAATCGTATACACGCCGAACGAACCGGCTTTTTTTCCTGGAAGCGGATTCCCATTCTCATCGGTCTGTGGCACAAGCGCACCAGCAGATTTTGAGACATCCTCAATCACCGGAATTCCTAACTGAACCAACGACTCAACATCAGGCACAATTCCCATGGACTCATGAAGCAACAGAAGGCGACCGCCCTCCGCAATTCCATTCTGAACGATTTCAGGCGTAACAAGTCCCGTTGATTCCTCAACGTCGAGTACAAGCGGCGTATAACCCAAATCCTCCACAGCCTGAAAGTGCCATGCAGGCGCAAGCGCGGAAATCATAATGGGCTGCCCTGACGCAAAATCCAATGAGCGCAAGGCATATTTCAACGCGGAAGCCGGACTACGGAGCGCAACAGCACCATCACAACCAAAAAATTCCTTAATTTGCTGGATAAAACGCGTGTTCAACTCGCCTGGCCCGATTTTTTCATCGACCATGCAGGTCAGCACCGCATCCATTTCTTTGCGTCTAATAGTCGTACTGTAAGTCTGTATCATCGTTTGTTGCTGACAAGAATTTTCTGCATTTCTTTTGGATCAAAAAGCTTCACAATATCAAGCATGATAAGGAATCCCTCGTCGTTATTCCGCACCACGCCCTGAATATATTCGCTTCCGATTCCACCCATCATTTTAGGCGGCTCCTGGACATCAGCGACATCCACAGAAACAACGCGGGAAACCCGGTCGATGATAATACCGATTTGATTTCCGTCAATATTCAGAATAATAAATCCGCTTTCCAATTCATCCAATTCTTCTCCACCATTTGAAAAATTGATGTGAAAACGTCTATGCAAATCAATAATCGGAATAATATCACCACGAAGGTTCAAAATTCCAACCATATAATACGGAGCATTCGGAATCGGTCTGATAGGCTGTATCTTTACGATTTCCTTAACAGACATAATGTCAACTCCATACAACTCGTCTCCAAGACGAAACGTTACCATTTGAATCTGAGAATCACCTGTAGCCATAATTACCCCTTAAGTTTAAGAATACACTGAAAATCAGACTTTTGCAATGAAAACCTTATCTGTCTACAGAAAACAATGTTGCCGCATATACTTTCTCAACACCAGCATTTTTCAACACAGCCGCGCACCCTTCCAGCGTAGCGCCGGTGGTAAGCACGTCATCAACAAGACACACCCTCTCAGGAAGCCTCCCCACTTTTTTTCCTAAGCGATAACTTTTGCCAATCGTATCAAGCCGACCTCTTCTGCTAAGCGATTTTTGCTCCACAGACGAAGACCGCCGCAAAAGCCTGCATACAGAAAAACCGTACGTGCATTCCAAGAACATGGCAAGTTCCTCAACCTGATCCCAACCGACGCGGCGGATTTTTCCCGGACGCGGAGGAACAGGCACCACAATCAGTTTGCGGAACTCTTCGGAGCGCCCGGAAGTGCAGGAACTCAAGGTCAACGCCGCAATCTGCCGAATCCGTTCACTCATAAGACGCGCAAAGAACGGCGAGAACGAGCGTTCCCCGCCAAGTTTCCAGCGGCATAAGACCTCTGTATTCCACAAACGATAGGAAAAGAGCGGAAACACTCCGTCAAGCGCAGAAATACCGTCCAATTCCCTGCATTCCAGACACAGCCCAGCTTCAGAAATCAGCTGCTTTCCGCACCGGCGGCAGAGGCTTCCGTCATGTTTTCCTACAGAAAAATAACGAGCTCTGCACGGCGCGCACAATGGCAATGCCCCTGCTGCACCCCCGCATACAAGGCAGGAGCTTTCAGAAAAAACAAGGGAAAAACAATTCCGCGCATACTTCAGAAATTCCTGCTTTGCATTGAACATCATCTTTTTCATACTTAGTTAACGCAAAAAACGGACGGAAAATGCAATCTCGGAGAAAAAAATATATTTTTTTTGAATTTTATCTGCCAGACAACGTTTTTTTCCAGCGAGCAATGGTTTGAAGCGCAGAAAGCGGCGTCATGGAATCCGGGTCGCAGGAAAGAATCTCGTCAAGAATAATCTCCTCGTCGCTGAAAAGCCCTGGCGCTACAGGAGTCTTTGCTGGCGCAGAGCGTTCCATATCCGTCTCATGCTGAAGCTTTGATATGACAGCCTCTGTTTCAGCCGCCGCCTGAAGATTCTGAAGAATCCTTCCCGCCCGCTCAATGACCGGCTCCGGAATTCCTGCGAGACGCGCAACATGAATGCCAAAGGAATTCTCGCTCGCCCCCTCCTTTACACGACGCAGGAACGTTATGGTTTCCCCCTGCTGCAGCACGTCCATGCACAAAAGAACAAGAGACGCATGCTCAAGTCGGGTAAGTTCATGATAGTGCGTCGCAAAAAGCGTGCGGCAGCGCATCTGGTCAAGCAGATACTCGCTCACAGCCCATGCAATGGAAAGTCCGTCCTCGGTGGACGTACCGCGACCAACCTCATCCATTATGACAAGGGATTTTTGCGTGGCAAAGCGCAGGATATGAGCTGTCTCCGTCATCTCAACAAGGAACGTGGACTCGCCCCGTGCAAGATTGTCGCTCGCCCCCACGCGGCAAAAAATCTTGTCGACTATGCCGATTTTTGCATAAGACGCTGGAACGAAGGAGCCTGTCTGTGCAAGAAGCACGATGAGCGCATTCTGACGAAGATAGGTCGATTTTCCAGCCATATTGGGACCGGTTATGAGCGCGAACGACGGTGCGCCAGCAGAAGCGCTTTCCAAGTTCAGGTCATTCGGAACGAATTCCCCGAACGGAAGGTGCAGCTCAACCACCGGATGCCGTCCCTTCTGAATGTCAAGCGAACCAGAATCATCGATGACCGGTTTTACCCAGTCTCTTAACAGCGCCGTCTCAGCAAACGAGGCAGACGCGTCAGTAAGCGCTATGTCCTCGGCAGTGCGCATAAGATATGGTACGAACTGGTGCAGAGAGCTACGAAGCGCCACAAAAAGGTCGCGCTCAAGCTCTAGTATTCGCGTTCCGGCCTCGTTCAGCTCGTGTTCCAGCTCCTGCAAGCGAGGCGTCGTATAGCGGTCGCCGTTTACAAGAGCGCGACGCATGATGAAATTCTCAGGCACGCGGTCAAGCTTTCCGCGGCTTACCTCTATAAAATAGCCGAATGCATTCGTATACTTTATCTTGAGCGTCTGAATTCCGGTCTTTTCGCGCTCCTCAAGCTCATATTCAGAAAGGATACGGTCAAAATTGTCGTGCACATCTCGCCAATGGTCCAGATCCTTTGACCAACCGCTTTTTATAATCCGACCTTCGGTAAGTGCCGTCGCAGGGTTATCGTCAATCGCCCGAGAAATCATATCGATAATCTCAACGGCACTCTCGTCCCCAGCAAAATCAAATTCAAAGTCAGAAAGGGAATTCTTAACGGAAAGCCACGCACTCAGGCTTGACTGCAACGCCTTCAAATCTTTTGCATGTGCCCTGTCCATCGCAATACGACCGGCAAGCCGCTCGATATCCAGAACGGAAGAAAGAGTCTGCTGCACCGCCTCTAGGACGGCACGGTTCTGCACAAAATAGCCCACATAACCCTGCCGAGTCCGAATCTGAGCGGCATCCGTCAGCGGAAAAAGCAGGCACTGGCGCACGCGTCGACTTCCCATGGCGGTACGCGCGTTGCTCACGCATTCAAGCAACGTATACTGCGTGCCGCCGTCGCGCAGGTTCGAGACAATCTCCAGATTGCGGCGGCTGGAATCGTCAATGATAAGATATTGGCTGTCCTTGTAGACACGAATTCCATTTACATGCGGAACCACGGAATTAGTCGTTTTCTCAAGATAATCAATAAGAAAGCCGGCCGGCGGCACTTCGGGCGAATTCTCATCAAGAGAGAAGCCCTGAAGAGACTTGGTCTTAAACTGCGAAGTAAGACGGCGGAATGAAAGCTCTGCATTGAAATCCCAGTCCGGGTAATAGGAAACGGACATATCCGGATACGAAGCGAGAATATCCTGGATGTCGGTATTGCCCTTGAGCGACTGCGGAAGCAAAAGCTCCCGGGGAAGCGAGCGCCCCAGTTCCTTAGAAAAATGCTCCTCCATTCTGGACGCATGCCATGAAGTTGCAGAAAACGCCGCCGTCGTAACATCGATGAAGGCATAGCCCGCCATTCCGTGTGATACAGAAAGCGCAGCAAGAAAATTGTTGGCGTTTCCCTCAAGATATTCGGACTCAACTGCGGTTCCCGGTGTGATAATCTCAACGACCTTGCGCTCCGTAAGCCCCTTTGCCTTTGGGTCGCCAATCTGCTCGCAGATGACGATTTTTTTGCCAAGCCGCAAAAGCCGCGCTATATAAATTTTTGCCGCATGATAGGGAATGCCGCACATAGGAGCCGGTCCGCGGTGCGTGAGGGTAAGATTAAGAAGACGCGAAATTTCCACCGCGTCCTCATTGAACATCTCATAAAAATCCCCCAGCCTAAAGAACAGCACCTCGTTCTTGTACTGTTCCTTTATCTGCATGTATTGCAGCATGACCGGGGTAAGCGTAGCCTCTTCTGCCATTTATTTACCAAGCTCTACGATAACCTGTTCAGTTATATCAACAGAATTGGAATACCAAAGGATTGAATTTGCCTGCTGAAGGCTCAGAATCATGCTGTAGCCACCGGATTCCGCAATTTTGGAAAGAGTGTCGTACAATTTATTGTAGAACGCATCCGAGCCTTGAAGCGTTTTCTGCATGGACTCAAGCTCAACATTCTTTGCATTGGTATATTCAATCAAAAAGTCGGATTTTTTTGTAATCTCCGCCTGAGTCTTGAGCGCCATGTTCTCGTTTCCGGCCTGCTCGTAGTCAATCTTCTTTGTCTGAAGCTTCTGAATCTCGTCGGTATATTTGTTTATTTCCTGCTGGAATTCAGCCTTTTTCTTCTCATAATTCCGAACCGGAGCCGAATTGCGGAAATACGCATTGTACACCTTTGCTGTATCAACCACTCCGAATTTTGTAATCTGCTGGGCAAAAGCGCCTGAGCCGCACAACGCCACAAGCGCCACCATGATAAAGCTCGTCAATCTTTTCATAAAATCACCTCTTCTTTCTTCTATTTATTTACGATATTGAACGAAAGAACGAATTGCCATGTGTCATCCCACACAACGTCGCCGTCCTGAACGCGGAATTTGTTCGCAAACAGCAAGTGCAGGGGGAACTGAGGAACAAGGAAGCGCAAGCCCGGACCAAAGCTGAAGTAGAAATCGTCCAGCTTGAGCGAAGTCAAATCCTCCGGCTCATCCTTTACCGCAACAGCATCAAAGAAGCCGTCCAAACCAATTACACCGGTGAAAATAGGGATGCGAAGCTCAATTTTGTTGGAAAGCATCGCCTTTCCGCGCACGTCGTTGTAAATGCTCGTCCAGCCGCGTCCATTGAACATACCGTCAATGTACACCTTGCTGGAATCACCAAAGAGCGTTCCCGGCACGGGGAACAGCATAGTAACGCCGGTATACGCCGCAAGCACCGCCTTGAAGTTCCAGTAGCCGTTGGCAACGGGAATGTCAAAGAGCTTAAGGTAGGACTCAAGCTTGGTGTCAGTACGCGCATAGAATTCATGCTCAATCGTCGGAAGGATTCCGTACCACGCCACGCGCTCATTGAAGAACCACCCGGTTGAAGGGTCATAGTTTATGTCGCGGTCATCAAGAGAAATGCTCGCATACACAGAATTCTTAAGACCAAAGCGGTTTGCGTTCTTGCTTACTCCAGGGTCAAGCGGCGTATACACCGACTCGTCATAGATATTGTCCGTCAGGGAGTTCGTAAGACCGCCGGTAACCGTCAGAATAGCAAAGCTCGGGAGCCATCGTCTGCCGACGGAGGAGCTGAGCGACGCACCCCACGACTCATATTTTCCATAATAGTAGTCATCGTCATTAACGCCATTGTTCATCCAGTTCATGAGCAGCATGGAGCTGTTTGAATGCGACAGCGAAAGCGACTCGTTCAAGGAAATTGGCTGGTCGCCAATCCAGTTCTGTCCGTAGCCGAGCGTTATATCCTGCGAGCTTGACGCAATGGTGGCACCCGCAGAGATGGAACGTCCCGTTCCACGGAAGTTGGTGTTCTCAATTTTTGTATACAATGAAATAGGAAGGTCGTCCGGGTCAGAAATACCGGTGAACGTCATACCAAACTGAAGCGACGTGGTCGACTGCTCCTCTACGGTAATCACAAGGTCAACAAGGTTTTCTTCCGAGCCAGAAACAGGCTCCGGCACGACGCTTGAAAAGTACTGCGTGTTGTACAGGTTTCGCAAGCCGCTCATGATTTTTGTGCGGCTGAACACATCGCCCGGCTTAAGAGGAATTTCGCGAAGGATTACCTCGTCCTTTGTTTTTGTATTTCCCTTGATGATGATGTTCTCCACATGGGCGCGGGAATGCTCAACGATTCTAAGGTTGCAACCGATGGTACGGCGCTCCGCGTCTTTTTCGATGGCAGGAACGAATTCGTTGCTCATATATCCGTTCTCGTAGTACAGATTGGTGAGCGCAGCAAGTCCTTCCTGATACTTTGTCTGGTTGAATACGTCGCCCGGCTTCATCTTGATATTGGCAAGCAGTTTTTCAGTCGAAAAAATCTCGTTGCCGCTGATTGTAGTTCCGCTGTACGTATACTGCGCGCCTTCCTGCACGATGAACGTAAGGGAAATTTCCTCGCGGTCCTTTTTCTCATTGAACGAAGAATCTTCTATTACATCCACCACGCGGGAATCCATGTAGCCCTTGGTCATGTAGTATACGATGACCGCCTGCTTGTCTGCCTCCAATGCAGAGCGCTGGAACGCACCGGCGCGCATAAAGCCCTCTTCCTTTAGGGAAAGCTTGGACTTCAGCGTTTTTGAGGAGAAAGCCGCGTTTCCTGAAAAATCAATCTTTGACACGACCGCTCCGGAGCCTTCCGAAATCTGGAACACGACCTCTATGCCGTTGTCAGTCTCCTCGGCCTTCATCGCGACTTTTGCGCTCATGTAGCCCTTTTTTATATATACGTCGCGCACCGCACGCTCGTCCAAAAGCGCGGCGGATTCTATGTATACGTCGCCGGTCTTTATGGAAACCGCCTCGCGCAGCTCATTGTTGCGGATTTTTTTGTTTCCTTTAAACGAAATGGAGGAAATCATCGGGTGTTCCTTTACGCTGAACACCAGCAGAATCTTGTCCTTGTTCCGTGGGTCATGCTTTGCGAACGGCTCAATTTCCTCAAAATAGGCAAGCGCGTACAGACGGTCAAGGATTTCGTTGTACAGCTCATCGGTAAACGCCTTTCCGATGAAGGGATTGGTAACGCCGGACACGTCCGAGCGCTTTACGCTGTGCAAGCCTTCAAAAGAAACGGAAGAAATTTCCTTTCCCCAGAACCAATCCGAATCGTCGGACTGAGCAAAAACAGCAGATAAAAAAACAGACACAAAAAAAGCGGCAAAAACTTTTTTCAGTGTACTTTTTGAAATCATATAAGACCTCTGACGTTAGTTAGAATGAAAATTTCCATGAAAGAGTTACCGATGTGGAATACACAAAACTGTCTGAGCGGATTCCACCCAAATCCGGAGCCATATTCCACCTGATATTTACGAACGGAGATTCAAGTTCAAGACCTATCTCAGGTCTGAAAACCAATCCCTCTACGGTAAAATCATCACTCAACCGCGTCTCGTCGTATGACCAATGCATCAAAGAATCGACATACAGCGCTCTTCCTATGTACTTACCAAAGTAAACAGTTGAGTTATCGAAAAAGTTACCGATTCCATAGACAGAATCTTCATTATTCCTTGTCTTATCAAAATTGTAATTCAAGGCATTTTGCAGGACGTTCGTCCTGAAAGACAATATATCAAAATTCAGAAAGTCTCGCAACTTGTTTTCTATTGAACGACCGATAGTGGACTGAATCGCGTAATCGCCGGTGGCAAGCAAAAGCCCTGTCATTCCACCGGCATCGCCCACGGCAATCTGTCCGAGCATAGTCATGATGTCGGCTTCGGAGCGGGCTGGAATTGAGGAGAATTTTGGATTGAAGTCAGAAAAATACTGATTCTGGGCGCTCAGAATAATGCGCACCTCGTTTCCTTCGTCGTCGCGTTCCCTGGTTTCCGCCTGAACGCTTATGAGCGGGTTGAATTCCGGCGCATTGCCGTTGAATTTCATCGTTCCGTTCTTCAGATAGAAGTTACGGCTTAAGTACGAAATGTCGCCGGAGCGGAACGCAAGGTCGCCGTCCAGCTCAAGAATGCCTTCCTCTCGGTCGAACTTAAAGCCCATCTCCGTTCCCGGAACGACGACCGCGCGCAGGAGCGGATCCACCATGAGCGTAACATGCTGCCCGAAGGACAGGTTTATGCTTGAGCGTATGAAGATATTGCGGCGCGGCGGGGCTACGGCAAGTTCCTTTGTCTTTACGCTTGCCGAAAGGTTCCGCACGCCAACGTCGCCGGAAACATCAAAATAGCGGTCCTCCAGCTTGAGATTCAGGTCCAGGGCGGCGTCTCCGGTGAATTTTGCAAGACGAATCTCAAAATTGCCGGGAACGTAGCTTTTTTCCGGAGTGCGTATATGAGCCTCAAGGCGTTCCATGCGCCAGCGCTCAAAGAATACGTTCATGCTGGCGTACAACGGCGAGTCCTTTTTTACCATCGCACGAATTTCTGGCATCTCAAGCTTGTTGTGATTCATGACCATGAGCGCCTTGGGAAACGTGATGTGGCTGTTGCAAATTTTTGGCAGCGTGAAGTCTGCATCAGAAATTGAGACGGAACCTTTGAATTCAGGGTCAGACTTAAGCCCGCTGATGTCCAGTCCAGCGCGGAGCGTTCCGTCGTAAATGCGAATCCGCGGCACGTCGACCATGCTCAGAAGTTTTGCAAGCTCCAGCTTCACCTCAGAAAAATTCAGGTTGATGTTCTCGCCGCCGACGTTTCCGGTAAGATTGAACTGAACGGGCTTTCCTTCCGCAACGGAAAAATTTACCGTCGCGTCGTCAGAAATAACACCGCTTACGCCCTGCTCTTCCCCAGTGCTCACCAGCGTCATTCCGTCGGCATGAAGCACCGAAAGCGTGAACGGAAACGGCTTTTTAAAGAACGTTCCCGAAACGGACTCTGCGACGAGGCTTGCCGTAAACTGGGATGGAAAGAGTTTTCCTTCCTCAACAAAGGTGTCGGACACTGTGAACTGAAGCGGAACGTGAACCGTTTTTTTTAGCACCGTAGTATCCAGCACCGCGCTTGCAGTTCCCGCAAAGGTGGTAAGGTCAAATTCCGCCTTGGCATCCTTAACTTCAATGTTGTTATAATGCAGGACGGCCTTTTCCAGCGAAAGATTCTTTTCCTCAACAAAGGCAGAGGCGCTTGCCGTAATGGATTTTCCTGCGGTCATAAGGCTCAGGCTTGAGATGTCAACGCCCACGTAAGGATTGTCCAGCGTACCTGACGCGATGATTCCGCAGGAAAGCGCATTGTTCTCGCTCTGCTCAAGCGCAAAGCGGTTCAAGCCCAGCGCAGTGCACGAAATTTGAGAGGTAAAATAAAAGGATTTTTTGAGCGCGTCCAGGGAAAATTCCTCATGCTCCGGGTTTGAGATTTCCGCCTCAATGCTCAGCGCCTCCGCCGCAAGCGGATTCTTGAGCGAGAATGAGCAGTTCGCCGAATCAAAAATACCGTCGTTCAGATTCCAGAGCAGGCTGCTTTTTCCTTCAAGTGAAGAATAGCGGTCGGAATAGACAAGATTCTCAAAAAAGAGACCGTATTTTGAAGCAAAGCCAGAAAGCGCCACCCTCGGATGGAACGAATACTTTCCGCCGGCTTCCATTCCCTCAAAGCGCGCTATGCGAAGGTCAAGTCCTTCCTCCGGCGAATATGAGAAGCCGCAGTCAGAGGAGAACGTAAGCATGGTTCCCAGCGCCGCAATCGGAAAGCTTTCCGTGCTGAACGAGCCGTCCACGCCGTTCTTTCCGGTCCTGTGCACGTCAAAGGCAAGCCCGTAGTCGCCGGCAACGGTCAGCAAGCCTGGCATGTAGTTTCCAGAGAAGGAATAAGGAACGGAATCCGCATTCACGACGCAGGAAAAGGCAAGCTCCCGGTTCTCAGAAAAGACAGCGCTCACCTCGCCGTGCGTAAGTTTTCCGGCAGAGATAAAATCCATGCGGGAAATATTCAGCAAATCCTTCGTGCCGTCCATCGAAAGATACAGGAAGCGCCCGTCCTTTTTGGTGTCCGCGACGAATGCGTACGGAAGCGAGCAGGTAAAGGAGTCCATGTTTTTTTTGGCAGAAACATACATGTCGCTGCTCAAAAGATAGTGTTTTAAAAAGCCAAAGTCGCTCGTTCCGCGGGCGGCTGTAAAAAATGCGCCGGTTTTGGCAAGGCTGTCAAGAAAGAGCTGGTCGCTTGAGACGTTCACCTCAATCTCCCGCTCTGCGACGGAGAGGTTTCCTTCCACGCGGACGGTTCCTGGGTTCTCAGCCTCGGCATGCTCGTAATCAGAAACCTCAAAGCGGAAGTACACGATGTCATTCTCACTCTGCACGTCAAGCTGAAGGGCGGTAAGCGCGTGGTCGTCAAGCATAAGCTGCGGCGCGAACGCCATGAAGCCGGTCATGCCCGGATCGATGTACGCCTCGGTCGCGATGACACCGCCGTTCGGAAGCACGAGCTGGTTCACATTGAGAGCACCGGTCGTGCGCAAGCCCTTGAATACGCAGGAGCCGCTGAACGTCGCGTCAATCTTGTCTCCCTGAGCGGAAAGCAGCGGCACCTCAATTTTTTCCGTATCGCCCGAAACCGCATACTGCACGGTACAGCCGCCCGCATACAGCGTTTCCGGCAGCACGACCGTTCCCGAAGAGGCGTAATCCGTTTTTTTGGAAAGCAGGTTGTACGCCGCCCGGGCGGAAAGCGTGAGTACCGTCCTGCGTATTTTTTTCATTAGCGCGTCGCCGCGGCGGGCGGACACAATCTGTTCCGGGCGGAGCGCCTTTGTCTGCACGTCAAACGCCGCGTCGCCGGTCTCCGTATCGTAGCTTGCGGTAAGATACAGCGGGAACGGATTCTGAATGGTGCGCACGTCAATTTTTTTTGCGGTGTAGTCGGCAAGCACGTTAAGGTGCGCTATGGAATAGCCTCCCGCATGAATGTCGGAAAGGCGGAACGTCAGTGCGCTTCCTTCAAGGCTTTCTGGCACGATGCCGTCCGCCGAAAAGAGCGATGAGACCGCCGTGCGAGCATTCTCGAACGAGACGCTTCCGTTCGTCTTCAGCGCAATCTGTTTTTTTTCCTTGATGAAATCAAAATACAGTTTGCGGAACAGGAGCGAAACCACGGTATCGTTGTCCCGGTAGGTAAGATGGATGTTCCGCACGAACACATTGAACGGCAGGGAGCGAAGAAATTCCTCCGCGCGGGAAGCAAGCGCCATTCCTGCCTGAACAGAATCAGCGCCTTCGTCATTTTCATTTTCTTTTCCCTTTCCATCGCCCGGTGCGCCGGCCTCCCCGGAAGTCTCAGAGGAATCACGCGCCGCGTCTATCTCAGAACCGCTCCGCAAGCCCAGAAGCTTTTCAAGCACGGTGTTATCTCCGTTCCTGTCAAGCTCAAGGTCAAGTCCGTCCACAGTAAAATCCTTTATGCTCGAAAGCCCGCGCCCGCGTATAAAATCCCAAAGGCTGTAATGAACGGAAAGGCGCTCAATCTGCGCAAGAGGAATGTTGTCAGAAACGTCAGAGAGGACTATATTTTTTATCTGCAATCCTGTAAAAATAGAGGGAGACAAGGATTTGTATGAAACGGAAAGCCCCGTCCGGCTTGTAACCAGGGAGATTGCCGATGCCGTCTGGTTCGTCAGATACGAGGAAACGCTGTTGTAAACCGGCCGCAACAAGACGATGACCAGCGCGTTTATGAGAAGAAAAATCAGGATGGCAAGAGAATCTCTCAGGGACGGTTTTCTCATTTTTCAGACAATAATCTTATCAAAATTTTCGGAATTTATATAGGAATTATAAAGCAAAATGGTCATAAAGAATTTCATAGTTTTTGAGGGAATTGACGGAGCCGGCACCACCACGCAGCTCAAGCGGCTGGCGCATAATCTTGGCGAGCAGAACGTATGGACGACCGCAGAACCGACGGACGCGGAAACCGGCAGATTCCTTCGCCGCATGCTGCGCGGAGAATTCTCAGTAACCGAGGAAACCGCCGCATATCTGTTTGCCGCCGACCGCTGCGAGCACATTTTTGGAAAAGGCGGCGTCAAAGAGCAGGCAGAAAGCGGAAAAATCGTTCTCTGCGACCGCTATTTTTTCTCAAGTCTTGCGTATCAGTCCGTTTCCTGCGGAAAAGACCTTCCCGCGCTGCTGAACAGCCCCTTTCCGCTTCCGGAGCTTCTGCTTTATTTTAAGATTGACCCGCAGATTTCGCTTTCCCGCGTGGAAAAACGCGGAGGGACCAAGGAAATCTACGAAAAGCTCGAATTCCAAAGGCGCACTGCCGCACTTTACGACCAGGTGATGAGCGAATACAAGGGCAGCAAAGGAAGCGGCATGAACCTTGTGGAGGTCGATGCTGCCGCCACCATGGACGACATTGAGGCATTCATACTGAAGACCGTGCAGGCGATACGCTAAAAATCCGTAAACACAACACTTCCTCCTGCCGATAAGAACAGTGTGAGCGTTTCTTCAACACAAACAGTCCACATCTCAAGATTTCTCCTCCTGCTTTTTGTTCTGCTAGCATTTTCCATGCAGAGCGCGGGCGCATACATGGTTAAATACAAGGAAGACTGGTACCGCCTGTACCACGTTCATTACCAGCAGTACCCGGACGACTGCCTGGAAAACATCTATTGGCTCGAAAAAGCAGCACAGGCAGACTTCTGCAACCCATTGTACGCGGACGCCAAGATAGAAACCGAAAAACAATGGGAAAAATACCGCTATCTTTTTCAGATGCACATAAACCTTAAGCTCATTGAGCAGCACCTTCGGCTGGGACGAATCTACGACAAGAAGGTCGCCTACTTTTATGACGCACCGTGGAAGGACGAATACCTTCGCAATCTGGAGAAGGCGCTAAGCTGCTATCAAGCGGGCCTAAGCTACTGGAAGGAAGCTCAGCTCTGGGCAGAAAAAGCAAACGCAAAGGAATTCAGTTTCATGACGCTCACGGAGCTTCAGCATTGGGAAGATGAGCGTGAACGCATAAAGACGGGCAAGCTCGACTATAAGAAAATGCTTGAGCGCGAGATTGCCCGCGTAGAGAATGTGCGCGACACCTTTATTGCAATGGACTCAAAATCTTATTAAAATGAAGTCATGAGTAATGACAGAATGACTATCTCCTACCCGGAAACACATCCGGGAACCGAAAAAACAGAAATCACCTTTCACAGCGAGACACCGGATTTAACCGCGCTTTTTATGCCGGGAACGGACGAAAAGACCACCGAGCGCCGCTGCTTTGTAACGGATGCCAGCGTCGCCACGCTTCCCTATCTTGCAGATTTTATCGCACAGTTTGACGACGGCGTATGCGGAAAGGACATTCTGCTTATCCTCGGTTCCGGGGAAGCATACAAGACTATGGACAGCGTGCTTGAGATTGCGCGCACAGCCATTGACGCAGGCTTTTCCCGAAAGGACATGTTCGTTGGAATCGGAGGTGGCGTCATCAGCGACCTGACAGGTTTTGCGGCTTCCCTTTTTAAGCGCGGCGTGCCGTGCGTTTTTGTTCCGACGACGCTTCTTTCTATGGTCGACGCCTCAATCGGTGGAAAAACCGGCTGCGACTTCGACAACTACAAGAACATGGTAGGCGCATTCTGGCCAGCAAAGGAAATTCACATCTACCCGGAATTCGTGCAGTCGCTTTCTGCGGAGCAGTACCGCTCCGGTCTGGGAGAGGCGCTTAAGACCGCATTGCTGTTTGACGCGGAGCTGTACGATTTATTCAAGACCGAAAGCCAGAAGCTGCTTTCCCGCGAGAAAGAGATGGTCGCCCTTATGATAAAAAAATGCGCTCAGGCAAAGGCGCGCGTCGTTGAGGAAGATCTTACCGAAAAGAATATCCGCATGTACCTTAACCTTGGGCACACGTTCGGGCATGCGCTTGAGACTCTTGCAGGGCTTGGCAACATTCCGCACGGAGATGCCGTTGCATGGGGAATCGGACGAGAGGTTGCGCTGTGCGCCCGCGAGGAAATCTGCAAGGAAAGCTTCAAGGACGAGGTGCTTGAGCTGCTCAGGCATTACGGCTGGTGCGACACCGCCGTTCATCCGCTGGTAAAGGGCGGCGGCATAGGCGACCGGCTCATACAGGCAATGCGCAAGGACAAAAAGAATTCAGGCGGACGAATCCGTCTTGTCCTGCAGCGCGCGCAGGGCGACACGTTCACTCAGGAAACGGACGAGGAAAAAATTCTGGCGGTGCTGAAATAATATGACGGACGAGCAGACAGAGCGCTATTTTGACTGGGCGGCAACAAGCCCGGCGGACAAGATGATTCTTCGCGAGGCTTTGGAGGAAACTCTTTTTGCATGGGGCAATCCCTCCAGCGTGCACAGCGCGGGCAAGGAAGCGCGGGAGCTTTTGGAAGAGGCGCGAAACCGTTCTGCCAAAGCCCTTGGCGTAAAGCCGGAACAATTATTCTTTACGTCCGGCGGCACAGAAAGCGACCACATTCCCCTTCTTTCCGTTATAAACAGACCACAAAAAGGACACGTGCTGTTCAGCTCAATTGAGCCCCCCGCAGTGCGCGAGCAGGCGCTTGCCCTCAAAAAATGCGGCTTTACCGTAGACTCAATTCCTTCCGACAAAAACGGAATCATCACGCCTGAAGCTGTGTGCGAAAAGCTTACCACAGAAACGCTGTTCGTTTCCATCATGGCAGTGAACAACGAGACCGGCGCAATACAACCTATATACGACATAGCGGACGCAATAGCGGGCTCAAGCCGCGGAAAGCGCCGTCCGCGCCTTCACATAGACTGCGTGCAGGCAGCCGGAAAAATTCCGCTCGAACTGAACCACAAGGGCATAGACAGCGCGGCGTTCAGCTCCCACAAAATCTGCGGACCGCGCGGCATAGGGCTTCTGTATCTTGCGGAGCCCAACAGCTTTGAGCCGTTCCTTCGCGGCGGCGGACAGGAAAAGGGCGTAAGGTCCGGCACTGAAAACGTATTCGGTGCCGTGGCGTTCTCAAAATGCCTGCAAAAATACTGCATCTCAGAGTCAAACGAAGGAGCATTGGAACGCTACAAAGCGCAGCTTCCGCTTACAGAGCGCTTTGTTTCCGCGCTCACATGCATAAAGGGCTGCACGCTCATTCCTGCAGCCCGAACGGAAAAACCAGAATGCTATTCACCGTGGGTCGTTCAGGCAGCATTTGAAAAAATTCCCGGTCAGGTAATGCTCCGCGCCCTTGATGCGGAAGGCTTCTGCATCTCAACTGGCAGCGCCTGCTCCGCCCGCAAGAACAACCGTCCCGTCCTTGACGCAATGAACATTTCGCCAAAGGAAAGCGAGAACGCCGTTCGCTTCAGTTTTGGTCCCGCCACCACAGAAGAAGGCATGCAAGAGCTACTTTCCGCCGTCCAGACCATCGCAAGCCGATTCAATTCCGCAAACTGATTGACGCTTTGCCGATAAATTGTTAAGTTATACGGACATTCGCATTTTTAAGGAAGGCATAACATGGGTGCACGAGGAGAACTTTATACAACGGAAGTTTATCTTGATAACCGTTCGTACTTTTTTAATGTAAAGGAAAACAGAACAGGCGACGTATTTCTTCAGATTGTAGAAAGCAAAAGCCGGGACGGCGCAGACGGAGAACGACATCAGATTGCGATTTTTGCAGACGATATGCAGAAATTCCTCAAGGGACTCGACCTTTCCTTGAACTTCGTTGAAAAAGACAGAAAGGAGCGCGCAAAGCTCCGCGCCGCACGAAAGGCAGAAAAGGAAAAGAAAGTATACCGCGCACAAAGCACAAAAAAACAGGACGACGGAATCAAGCGCACAGGAAAAATCCACGTCGTATCAAAGCGTGCAAAGCCTGAAGAAAGCGAAGAATAAAACAGAACGACACGCGTCGAACAAATTAATATGAAAAGCTATGCCGCTGAATGGGACTCGGACCTATTTCGCGGCATATTTTTTTGTGCGCAGGCGTCGGGTATCCCTTGTGCTTGGCGTAGCCGTACTGCGGGTACATGGCATCCATCTCGTACATGATTCTGTCCCTGCCGACCTTTGCAATTATGCTTGCCGCCATGACCTCCGGGTAGCGGGCATCTGCCTTTGGCTCCGCACGGAGCGATTCAATCGGAACCTCGGGAACAGTAGTGCCGTCGGTTATACCGCACAGCGAATAGTCAGAAATGCCATGCCGCGCCGCCCATTCAGGAAGCGAGCGGCTCATCATTTCATAGGCAAGGCGCATGGCGTACATGCTTGCCCGCAGGATGTTCATTCTGTCTATGGTCTCATGGTCAACTATGCCGATTCCCCAGCAGGCGTTCTCCTTGATGACACGCTCGGCGCTCTCGCGCTTCTTTTCAGAAAGTTTTTTGGAATCATTCAAAATCTCAAGCGGAAAATCCGGCGGCAGGATGACCGCTCCCGCGGTAACCGGTCCTGCCAAGGGACCCCGCCCCGCCTCGTCAAATCCGCAGCTTAAAATAACGCCCATCGCTAGAAGCCCGTTATGTTGTTCCGCGCGAATTCCACGGAATAATTCTTGTCGTCAAAATAAATCGGACGGTTGTTTCCCTGCGCCTTCTTAAGGTCGCCCACAAAGTTGTTTCCGGTTACGGTTGAGTGTGTGTCAAAAAGTTCGGCAACGCGCCCCATAACACCGGTTACGATGCAGGTTGAGTCCGTAAGCTCAAAAATACCGCCCTGCGCCGACGCATTCACAGCCGTTCCTGCGACCGTCGTGATGCGAGATTTTTTTATGCTGATTTTTGAATCCACCGAGGCAATCGCCGAAGAATATGTTTCCGCAGACGAAGTTATTCCCGAATTCAAAACGTTTATGACAGAATTGTCAGAATTGATGACCGAACCGGATTTTCCGAACACGCAGGAAAGCTCCACGCCGTCAAAATACAGAACGCCGCGCTCAAGCGTAAACAAGGAGGCTGTTTCCGTGGTGTTCCGCGACTCAGAAAGCGTCAGCATGCAGTTAGAGAACGACACGCTTGCATTCCTGATGATAAAATTCGTCGCAGGAGAAAGCACCAGACGCGCATCATTCAAGCCGTCCACGCGGCAGTTAGAGGTGATTACCGAAGCTCCGTCCGGAATGCGCACCTCGCCGGAAACGCGCACATGCACAAAACGGCTACCATTGATGAGCGAGAGCACCTTTGAAAAATCATTGAACGGATATTTTGCCGTTCCGTTGGCGCGGGCAAGCTTTTCAGGGTCGCGGATGCTGCCGTCAAGATAATAGTTCGTCTGGTCAATGATGACCGAATATTCTGACGTCTTACTCCGGTTCTTATGCTCGTCAATGCAGTATGCGGACACGCGGTATGCCGCAGCGCCGTCGGTAACAGGCTCAAGGACGACCGCGGCATTCAGGCTCTTCTTGAACGACTCTGAATTCAGGGAGAACAGAACATCCTTCGCGCTCATAGAATAATTCTCATCAAGAATGACCGGGCCTGTAACCGCGTAATACACCTCGTGCTTTTCCGGGCTGGCAACGGCAATCCGCACTGCATTCCGGGAAAAATCTCCGTCCGCAGAGGAGATAATCAGAGGAGCCTGCGGAAGTCGCTTATGAATGTTGAAGTCCAGCTCCATCGTTCCCTGACACACAGAATCATAAAAAATTCCCACCGTAAGCTCGCCGTCAAAATTGTCGCCGGGGAATGTATCTATCTTAAGTGAATCATACAGCTCGCTCGCAGACCCGCCGCTTTCCAAAAGTCCGAATTTATAGCCGGTTCCACCGTCAACGGAAACAAGCAGCTCGCCGTTGTCCTCAACCTTTTTTACAATGCGCGGACGTGGCGGAACATTGTAGAATTTAACGATGTTTTCCTTTGCATAATCCACGCTCTGCCACGAAATCATGTGGTTCACGCTGCGGTCAAGGACGATTTTTTCCTTGGGCTGCTGCCACCAGCCGTCATCAATTTTATAGATAAAATGCCGGTCAGAAAAAATGAAAGTCTCCCAATCCTCAATGACAAAAGGAACGTCCTTGCGGCTGAAAAGTCCAGACATGACCGGAGAGATTTTTATGACGAAGCGCCAGAATGCCTTTCCGTCGCTGACCACGCACGGAAGATAGCGCGAAAGAATCATGTCGCGGCTGAGCGAAAGCTCCGCGCCCGGCGTGAACACCGGCGAATTCTCGCCCAGACTGTATTCCAGCGTCTTTGGAATCGAAAGCACGTCTCCCGCCGAATAGTCAAGCATTCCCTTCTGTAGAACGCCCTGCAAAAAATCAAAGGAAGTGCGCTCCTCTGGCAGCGTCGCCTCGTTCACCGTGTAGGAAACCTTTTTGAACACCTTGTTTCCGTTCCGGTCGATTATGGAGACATTCACGCTGACAGCTCCGGAAAGGTCGATAAGAACGGGACCGTCATAGGCAAAGCCGGAGCGCTCCGGGTCGGTTCCGTTCAGCGAATAGAATGCGTTTCCTTCCGGCGGCACGTCAATTATGAGCAGCTGCCGGTTTGCCCACGTTCCCTCGGCGGGACTTACAATCTGCGCGACGCAGACAGCGGGCAAAAAAAGCGCGAGGGCGGTTATAAGCGCGCCCAGTCGTTTCAGAAAGCACATCTTCATTTTTCTATCCTATTTTTGACTGAAAATCGGGTCAAGCACATCCCGAAGCTCCGGATACTCGCGGTAGAAGTTCTCTTCCAGCTCTACGGACGTAAGTCCCACAAGCTCGTGGCTCATGTAGTTTATCCAGCAGTCGTCCTCCGGAGTTTCAAGAACAAATTTTCGGCAGTAGTAATCGGGAACAATGTTCGGCTGCTCCTTGAATTTTCTGACTTTATAATCATGAACGGCAATCTTGAGATTTTCGGCAGGAACGCCGTAATCGTACAGAATGTTCACGAGCTCATTTATGGTGTTGCCGGAATCATAGATGTCATCAACGAGCAGGATTTTGTCGCCGGGACGAAGATTTTTGGGATGATACGTCCAGCCGTCAACGTACACGCGCTTTGACGCCTTGCGCACGTCGGAATAGGAACGCGCAACGACAGCGGCATACAGCACCGGGCGCTCATTTTTTCGGGCAACCTTGTAATATTCGCTTATGACGTTTGCCATGTACGCACCGCCACGAAGCGAGCAATAGATTACGTCCGGTACAAAGCCGTCTTCCTTATACATCTTATGCGCCAATTTAAGCGCATTGTTTCTGACCTGTTCGTATTTTAAGAATTCCTTGACCATAACAGAAACAGTATAGCGCATAAAACCGGGGTTATCAATGATTTACGGATTGCCCTACAGGTCAAACACATTATAAAATTTCGGAATAAAAAAATGCCGTATGTCCTAAAAAACAACTTCCAGTCAAAAATTGTTTTTTTCAAAACCACCCGCTAGCGGGTGATACGCTGACTTTAGCATAGGAACTTATTGAATTGTCGCTTACGCGACAGCTAAAGTCAGAGTATTTTTGAAAAAACCAATCTTCTCCTTCACGCTGTTTTTTATAATTTGCCCCATATTTCAATTATTCGGAATTATAATGCGCTTGCTCTTGGATTCCCTACTCCTCGTCATCGGGGGATTCAAGCTGACCGAATTCACAGAGCGCGCCGGAAATCTGGGCATGCTCGATGAGCTCAAGGTTGCGGCGAATCCGCTTGTACAGGCGTATTTCGCCGGAGCCGGCGGAACCGCAGAGCATTTTTATAGTCTTACGACCGCCGCAAGGCAGCTCAAAATTACGGACGAACATGAGCGGCGCGGGGCAGAACACATCAACGTCGATGACGAATTTTTTGTTATGAACACTCACCGTCCAATGCAGTTTGTCAGCACCGTCAGAAGCGGGAGCCTGCGTAAAATCCCAGTGCGTCTCAAAGGAACGCCGCCCCTTGTCCGCAGTAAAGGCTACCGTGCTTCCCTCAAAGTCAAGCAGAACGGAAACGCGATCGTCAAAAATACCCTGAACGGCAAACGAGGATTCCAAAAGAGTCTTTCCGCTTATGATGCTGGTAAGATTTGACGACGAGATATGCAGCCACGGAAACGGAACATCCTTTCCAAAGCGGCGGTCAAAGTATCCGGCGGATTTTTTTGGAATGACGGTATACACCTTTCCGTCAAGGGTAACGTTTCCTGCAAGCACGGTTCTTGAGCCAACAGGAAACCAGCAGAAGCCATTTCCATTGTAGCCGGAATGAAAATCACGACGAATCTCGTAGCGCAGTTCCCAGCTCATGATGCCGGAATCGCACAGATATTCAGGATGCTCCTGCAAATCCATGGGAGCGATGTCTATATGCCCCGAAAGCTTATCCTCAGAAAAAACACAGTTCTCAACGGAAATCTCAAACTGCTTGGAATTCAGTTTTACGTTCTTTGCAGCGGAATACAGGCAGAACTGCTTTGCGCCCACGCCAAGAACGCCGGCACGAACCACCACATAAGAGGGAACGACATATGATTCACTTTGAAATTTCTTTGCCGCAATGGAGCCCGCAAGCACGTTCTGCAAATCCTCGGCAGAAACTACCGCGCGGTTCTTAAAGCCCAACACCGCCTCTGATGGAGAAAGATACGGATTCAGCATGGAGAATTCGATGAAAAATTTGCGCTCTACACCGGTTACGTTCTCAAAGCCATTAAAAACATAGCGCCAGGTATTCAGTCCGTTTTTTTTCTGTGCACCCGAAAGCTGATAACGGTTCAGCTTCTGACTCTTCTTTGAAATACTCATTCAGTGAAAATCCTCATCAGGTTTGTCAAAAAGAAAAACCCTATCTTATTGTCGGCAATAAAACAGGGCTTGTTTAGATTTTTCACTTTATTTGAACAATTTGTCCAGTTTTTTGGTAACGTCGCCCGCTTCCTGAGGAAAGTTCTCGTCAAGATATTCAAAGCAGGTGACGGCGGCAGCCTGAGCATGCTCGTACCAGATTGCATATAATTCCTTATTAATGTCATCTCCCGGATACGGCGCTCCCTGAACGTCAGACACGAGCTGACGGAGCATATCTATACATTGCTTAACCTTTTTATCCATAAAAAACCTCACAAGAGATAATAAGTTGTTCTGCCAATTATAACGGTAAATCTATAATAATTCCAGCATTTTTTGAATCTTTGTCGGCGATGATTGCCGTGCGCGCCTCCTGAGAAGCCGAAAGAATGCGCGCGGCTGCATCGTGCATTTCCTCGGATGACACAGAAAGGAGCCGCTTGATTTTTGTGCGCCGGTCAGAATCCGCAATGCAGTACAATTTTCTGAAAAAACCGACCGCACCCTTCCCGCTGGGAGAATGCGGCTGCACCTCGTCGCCGTAGGTTCCCGTAAGAATGCGGCGGCGCTCCTCTTCGCTGATGGTGATTCCAGCAAAATCAGCAAGACACTGATTGAACGCGTCCGCCGATTTTTCAGGCGTAGGGTCGCGGAACGTGGAGAACGTCATCAAGCCGTTCAGATTGCTGCTTGCGGCGTACGCACCATACGCTCCGCCCGTAGTGCGAAGTCGTTCCCACAAAAGGTTTCCTGAAAGCCAATGCGCAAGCACCAGCTCCGGTGGATTTTCGTCCGCGCCAAAGAACGAGGCAGGAAACGACTTTGCGGCAAAGCCAACCTGCGAGTCCATGACAAAGGTCTCTGAAAGCGGAAGCTCCGTCTCACCGGGAAGCAGAAGCATTTTTTTGAGCGCGTCCTCGTCAGGCGCGGTCCGTTTGCAGAGCGGCACGATTTTTGCATCCACAACAAATCGCGGAAGCAACGGAATGACGGTTGAAAGCGTCTCGCCGTCCGCCGTAAGGTGAAGCAGCGCTCCTGCCGCGCACAGACGCTCATATATGGCAGAAAAGCGCGCCTGAAGTGCCGCCGGCTTTTCCTGCGCAATGGAATGCAGGCGGAACAGCTGGGTAAGCCCATTCCAGATTTCATCGACAGCTCCCGCATGAGAGGAGACGCACTGCACGCGCTTTGCGGCATAGCGGTTCCCCTTGGGAACGACCGCCGCCTTTATCGCGCTCACAGCCTCGCCGGTAAGCGTCCTGAGCCGCTTTGTGTCCGCAAAAGAGAGCGCGGAAAGATTTTCTGCAAGAAGCCGGAGCGCAGCGTCCGCCTCTTCTTTTATGAACCGCACGGTAAAGACGAGCCAGTCGCGATCCGTGCAGCTTAAAGGCGCAAGCTCCGCGCGGAGCCGCTCTCCGTCAGCAGTATGGGATCCGTTTGCCGTCATCAGGCGCGTATATAGACCGCCGGTATGAACGGCAGTCTCCTGCGCGCATTCGTCCCACGGCTTACCGGCAAAACCCATGTTCGTAGCGCAATAGGAATACAAAGGAAGATACGCGTAGTCGGCAGCATCCAGCACGTCAACCGGAAGGCACACGGAAAAATACGCTATGCCGTTCGTGCTCTCGCTGTTTGTGAACAACGTGATTTTTTTGCCGTCAGGCGCATCCACTGCGGAAAGTTCCGTCTCAATCCTCTCTACGTCAGTCTCAAGGCTTGCAAGGTCAAGCTCTGGAATGCAGGCGACCTCCTCGGCGCTCTCGCGGCGGCTCTGATACGCATGAAGCAGCGCAAGGTCATCCTTCACCTTCTGCGCGTCAATTCCGTCAGTCAGTTTTTTGAGCAGTCGCTGTTCGGCGGCAGTGCGGAGCTTGAGATATTTTTTTGAGGGGCGCACCATAACGTAGGAGCGCCGCTGGTTCTGAAGCAGGTATTTTTGAATCAGGTCGACCACAAAGCCAGAGTTTTCAGAAAGCTTGCGGCGGATTTCTTCTATTGCGGCGCGAAAAAACAGAATCTCACCCGGATTCCGTCCGTAATTCCAGCCGTTCAAGGCGCGGTCAAGCAAAACGAGCGAATACGGACCGCCGGAACGCACCACCTCGCGGCTTGAGAATTCCGCGCTCATCAAGGCGGATTCCACGTCCTGTGGATTTATGCCGTTGCGGCAGAGTTTTTCCAATGTGGAAAGAATGAGCGAATAGACTTTTTTTTCATTGCGGGGCTTTACGCCGTGCAAGCCCACCGAAAGCACGAACGAACGGCTGTCGTTTATGGTGCCCGCAAGAGGCGCAAGGTCGTCACCCAAATCCGAATCAACAAGAGCTTTTGTAACTGGCGAGCCGTCATGTCCAAAAAGCACCTCCGAAAGGAACGCGCATTCCATATAACTCTGAAAGTCCGTGGTGTCGCCGCACAGCCAGTTTATAGTAACGGTGGCTCCAGTTGCGCCGGTGTCAGGCGCAAGCTCCGAAACATGGAGCGGCTTTTCTATGGGGCGGGCGGTTTCCATGCGCACGAATTCTTCGCTCACAAACGGATAGCGCTCATGTTCCTGCGGCACAGGAAACTGCTTCTCAAGGTCATCCAAAAAATGAGCCTGAAGAAAGTCCAGCTGCTCTTCCGTCGCGATGTTTCCGTACAAAAACACAAGGCAGTTTTCAGGCCGGTAGTATTTTTTGTGGAACGCCCTGAAATCCTCGTACGAAAAGGACGGAATCTCAAGCGGGTCGCCGCCGGAATCAAAGGCGTAGTTCGTTCCTGCAAAAAGACTGCGGAGCTGAGCGTCTCCCGCAACGGATTCAAAGGAGGAATAATTTCCCTTCATCTCATTGTAGACAACGCCCTGAATGGCATAGGAGCCGTCGCCACCAAGCTCAAGACGATGCCCCTCCTGCAAAAAGGCTTCCTTTTTTAAAAGCGGAAAGAAAACCGCGTCGCCGTACACGTCCATCAGGTTGAAGTAGTCCGCGCGGTTCATGGAGCTTGCCGGATACACCGTCTTGTCGGAATACGTAAGGGCGTTCAAAAAAGTGCTCACGCTCTGATTCATCATGTTGGTGAACGGCTCCTTGAGCGGAAACCTGCGCGACCCGCAGAATACCGAATGCTCCATGATGTGCGCCGCTCCGGTTGAATTCCGAATGGGGGTTCTGAAGGCAAATGCAAACAGATTTTCCGCATCGTCGTTCAAAAGATGAAAGACCTCCAGCCCGGTCTGCTCGTGGCGAAGATAGATTCCACGCGAGGCGCAGTCCGGTATGTCATGAACGGACAGCACCTTGAATTTCTTGTACGATTTTCCAATTTCCAAAGACATATTTTTTCCTATTATTTTCTTCTGTCAGACGAACACGTCGTCATTTCTGCCCGCGATGATGAGTTTTCCATCCTCAAACGCGCGGCGAAGCTCGCTGAAAAACTGATTCGTAATGGCATCACAGTCCGATTTTCTGAACGGCGCATTAAGCTCCTGCTCCTCTCGTACAAGAGCGCGTCTGCCCGCCGAAATACAGGAAAGGATTTTTTCCGCGAAGGATTCCGGCTTTTTTGCAAGCAGCAGGGCAATGTCGCGCTCGCTCATCAGGCGAAGCTTTTCCTGAATGAAGCGGTCATCGGCGGCAATGACGTCGTCAATGGTAAACAGACGGCTCCGCAAATCCTGCCCAAGTTCAGGGTCTTCCTCTGCAAGGTTCGTAAGGATTGATGTCTCCGCGTCGGGACTCATTTTTTTGAGGATTGCGGCAAGCGCGTTCCGTCCGTCAATGTTCTCCGCTTTTTCGGCAGTCTGCGCAAGCGACTTCTCATGCATTGCCTGATCGACGCGACGAAGAACCTCCGGGCTTATCGGCTCCATTTTTGCAAGGCGGCGTACAACCTCTTTCTTAGCGTCGCTTTCCATAAGATTGATGACGGCGGCGGCTTTTTTTGGTTCCAGATGAGAAAGCACTAGCGCCCTCACCTGCTCGCTCTCGTCGTTCAGCAGGAACAGGATGCGCTCGCTGTCCGCGTCGTTCAAGTATTCAAAGGGCTTTGCGCCCCGGAACGGCGCGGCCTTATTCAGCATTTCGTCAGCACGCTCAGGACCGTAGGCTTTTTCAAGAATCTCTCGGGCTGTCTCCACGCCACCGCTCTCGCGGGATTTTTCTAGCAGCGCGTTGAATTCCTCAAGGATGACGCTCGCTTCCTCCGCTCCCACGGAACGGATTGACGCAATCTCCGGGATTATTCGCTCGGTCTGCTCCGCGCTTAGATGAGGAAGCACCTTGGCAGCCTCGTCAACGCCTATCAGAAGCAGAAATTTTGCAACGCGGCGATACACGGAATCCTTACCGTCTGGCTCCGGCTCGCTAACCGGCACCTTTATCAGCCCGCCGGAGGTAAGATAGTCGGTCGTGCGGTCTTTTTGCGTCGTGCGGTTCTCAAGGATTTTTCCCACTTCCCGGTCAACTTCCTTGAATATTTTTTTGTCTGCGCCAGCTGGCTGCGTTCCATACGCCTTTGAGCGCATATCATTCAAATTCATGGTTAGTAGTGTAGCACAAATCTCGGACTAAAAACATCTCCCGAAGCTAAAACTTTACGTTTTCTTCATCGTCGGGACCGACCACCGCAAACCAGCGGGAAGCGCCGTCCACCCAGTAGGCTCTGAACACGCGGTCAACGTCAGCAGGAGTAAGAGACCGAGCCTTTTCTATCAGTCCGTCCGCACGCAAAATGTCTCCGAACTGAAGAAGGCTTGCGCACATTCTGCCGGTAACGCCGCCCACCGTCGCCTGCGACACGAATTTTCCGGTGATGTAGGAATTGATATAGCCTTCAAGCCGCGCCGACACAGGCTCCAGCACATAGGAGCCATCAGGCTTTCTGGCGCTGATTGTCATTCCGCTCAGCATGATTTCCTTTGCCTCGTCCATGAACGACGCGAATTCCGTAAGGTTTGACGCGCGGTACAGCACGTCGCCGCCCAGCGGAGCCGCGGAACTAGAAACAAAAGAATACGGAGTGTAGCATGCACCGTGCTTTTCCCTAACCACATTGTGCAGGATGTCCGTGTAGATTGCCGCCGTTATGCAGGCAGCAGCGTAGTCCTCGTCGGTAACAGCAGGGCTTGCAAAGGCGCGCAGCACGTAGCCGGTGCCCGCGGCGCTCTGATGCACGAGGACGGCATTTTCCCCCTCGACTGACACGGAAGGAACGCCCGATTCCGCCAGCGGAGACGAAAGGGCGGGAATTGAGCCGAAAGCCTTTTCCAGGCGTTCTTGCAGATGTTCTGCACTCACGTTGCCACTTGCGACAATACAAAGCCTTCGAGCGTCCAGCAGGCTACGGTAATGCTTTTTTATAGCTGCCAGCGTAATATTTTCTATTGATTCAGGCGTGGCAGACGTTTTTGCCGCGTAGGGATGTCCGTCGTACAGCATGAGCGACGCATAATACATCAGCATTTGCGCCGGCTCGTTCATTATGGACTGAATGTTCTGGCGGTATTCCTGCATGAGAAGTCCATATTCGCGCTCAGAAAAAAGAGGATTCAAAAACGCATCCTCAAGGCAGAAGAACGTGTCGTCAAAATAGTCAGTGATGCACGTCATGCCAAGCACCGAGCCTTCATGAATGGAATAATTGAAGAATTCAGATTGCGTCCTGTAACAGAAATCCTGAAGCTCCTGAAAGCTACGGTTTTTGCTTCCCATCCGCATCAAAGAAAAAACAGCATCCTCTAAGCCCGAAGTCTGCGGCGTAAGCGTCTGCACCCCTCCGCGCACCACGACATATACGGCGGTCAGCTCACTTTCTGCATTGTGCTTAAAATACACTGGAATATGATTCTGAAGCTCAAAGCGTTCCGGCGCGGTTCCGGCAAACAGCGTGGCGCAAAGCATGAGCAAAAGGCACAGCGCAATTCTTTTTTTCATATGGCTACCTCGTTTCAATTTTTCGTTCATTGTACACCCCCGGAAACAAAAAAGCCCCTGGCAGAAAACTGTTCTTTCGTTTTTTCATAGACGGAAGGATGAACGTACAACGTTACCAGCGGATTCTTTCCATCAAAATAAGCGCGGCAGAACGCAGACAGTACGGCGGAATCAACTTTCGCCATATTCTGATTGTAGGTGTAGTAATAGTCCTCGCCCGTAACCGCCCACCAGAAGCGCAGAGAAGAAAGCAGACCTTTTGCCGTCTGGCGCTGGATGACCGCATCGTCCTCAAGCCGCCGGCACAGCGCCGCAAGGCTCTCAGAATCAGCGGCGGAAGAAACGCTCTGCATGAGAAGCGGAAGCTTTTCTGCAAAATACAAGGCACGCTCAGCAATGTCCTGCTCCGGACTTACGACCATTGCAGAAAAAGAGAACAGCCCGCAGGTGCGGCGCGTGTGGTAGCCGCCACTCGTGTAGTCAGCGTCAGGAAGTCCCAGAAGCGGATCCTCGGAAAGAGTCCTCTTGAACAGCCCCGACGGCTCGGCAATAAGACTGCTCAGAATGTCAGCGGCATAGGTATCCGCCTCGTTATGAGCGGCATCGGGTCCACGAAATTCAACGTGTATATCCGCAAGCTCAGGAGAAAGCTTGTCATAGGGCATGACGCGCAGCACTGGGGCGTCAAATGGCGCGGCAGGATGTCGCACCGTGCCGTCAGCAAATGGAGCCTTTCCACGCTTCCAGCTGCCAAAAATGCGTTCCGCCATGTCGCGAACCTCGTCAGGGTTCACGTCGCCGCCCACAAAAAGCGCGGCATTGTTCGGAATGTAGTATTTTTTTTGAATTTCCTTGAGCTGCTTGACGGTGGCAGCCTTTATTGACGCTTCCGTTCCGGCAGGATCCGTCGTCCATGGAGAATCCGCAAAGAACAGGCGGTATTTTTCCTTCAAGCTTCTGTAACCAGGGTCAGAAGCCTGACCATTTATCTCCGCAATGACGACCTTCTTCTCATTCTCAAATTCCTTTTTGTCAAGCGTGGGCGTGCGCACCGCCGCAGACCAGAATCGTAAGCCCTGCTCCGTAAGCGCGGACGGCACCGTAAAAAAATAATTCACCGTCTCAATGTCCGTGGTACCGTTACGTCCGTAGGCTCCCATATCACTGGTAGCACGGACAACCGCGGCGGCATCCTTGTACAGGCTGTTTCCCTTGAACATCATGTGCTCGTACAGGTGGAACACGCCAACGTTCTCAGGAGTCTGGGTATAGGCACCGCAACGTACGGCAATTTCTATATAGGCAAGCGGAACGGAATGATTTTCCGCAACAAAAACGGAAAGACCGTTGTCAAGCACGTAAGAATGGAGCGACTTGACAGGAGTTTCCTCGGCAAACAAAGCCGTAACCGAAAGAAGCGCAGAAAGCGCGGCACAAGCAAGAAGATTTTTTTTCATATGATTATTAAAACACGAATTGCGCAGAAAAAAAAGCAGATTTTACAAGCGCATGAAGCTTCAGCATGAAAATAGCATCTTGAGAAACAAAGCAGAATTCTGGCATTAAAATTGTCTGCCCTACGCAAAAATGCGTTTTTGTTGCGCATGAATAAAGCGTAAGGAATTTTATTTACAGGGTGCTTACCGCACCCTCACTTTATAAATGCTCACAAAAGCCACTTTTTGCTTCGAGCAGCCAATTTTGTGCTTCATAAAACTATACTTTTTCGCATCATTATTTTCATGCTGAAGCCCTGGGCAAAGCAACGCATTATTTGACAGGCATAAAGCGACATGATAAAATTGATTACTTTTTTCTATAAAATTAAATTAAAAAGGAACATAAAATGAAAAGAAGTGTTTACACAATCGGCTCTTTGCTAATCCTGCTCATTGCGGCATTCATCTTTGTATTGGTGCCCATTTTTTCCGGCGGACGCGCCCAGAAGCGGCTTCCTGCATTCGGAAAATACGACGGAACGGAAATCCGTTACGAGCAGAACTCTGACTTTGCGAATTACGTAGCCCGCTACGCGGATTACTACAAGAATCAGGGACTTGAAATCAACAACTCGAACTACTACTACATTTTCAACTACGCATTCAACACCACGGTAAGCCAGCTGGCATATCGCAATGCCGTAAAAAAGAGTGGCTACACGGTTCCAAAAACAGCCGTAAACCGCGCGCTCATGACCTATTTTACGGACGAAAAGGGCGCATACTCGTCAAAGCTGTATAAAAAAGCTGTGAACGACAATCCTGCCGGCGTGGAGGACTTGCGAAAGGACATCATCGGAACGCTCACGACGCAGCGCTATGCAGAGGATTCCTTTGGTGGTCAGACACCGCTCGGAAAAGAAACGCTCTACGGTCTCAAGGCTTCCACCGCAGAGGCTGAGTTCATCTCAAAGCTCGGCGAGAACCAGAAATCCCTGAACCTTGCCGTATTCAACATGGACGAATTTCCGCAGACAGAAAAGGTTGCCTATGGAAAGGCAAACGCAGAAAAATTCGTAAAATACGACTTTTCCGTTATCACCGTGTCAGATAAATCAAAGGCAGAATCAGTTGCAAAACGCATCGCGAACAACGAGATTACCTTTGCGGACGCGGTTTCTGAATACTCCACAAAATCCTATTCAACGGATTCTGGAAAAATCAACAACAAATATCACTATCAGATTGAAAAATTCCTTGTGAACAAAGACGACATGGCAAAAATTTCCGCGCTTGACGTGGACGCTGTAAGCGAGCCGCTTCAGACTTCTGTAGGATACACAATCTTCAAGGCAGATTCAGCGGCAATTCAGCCGAATTTCACTGAAGACGCGACGGTCTCAACGGTTTACAACTACCTGACCACAAATGAATTTTCTGTAATCGAAAACTACTTCACTGCACGCGCCGAGGAATTTGCAACGGCAGCGGCAAACGGCTTCAGCGCAGCCTGCACACGGTTCAACGCAAAGAAAGTTTCCGTTCCGGCATTCCCGGTAAATTACGGCGACCTCTCTGTTGCAAACAAGCTGGACACTTCTTTGGAAGGACTTTCTGGAGCCTCAACTAATGAGACATTCCTTAAGGCGGTAGCGTCTCTTGGTGCAGGAGAAATCTCAAAGCCAATCGTAAACAGCCGCTCCGTTCTTGTGTTCCAGGTTGAGAAGGCTAACGTAAAACCGGAAGAGCCTGTTCCGGCAGAGGCAATAAAGGACGAGCTTACAAACTACGACGCTTCATCTGCACAGGCAGCGCTGCTTGCAAGCCCTAAATTGGAGAACAATCTTTCTGACGTGTTCTTCAAATATATGATGAACAACAACTAGACCGAGGAACGATTGCCCGTTTCTGAAGTACAAAAGCCCTGCCTGACACAAACTGCGCAGGGCTTTTCTGTTCTCTACAAGGACAGATTCTTATATTCAAAATATTCTCCGCAAAAAAACATTCTTTCAGTAGTGGCTGGCATGGAAATTCTGCCCGGCACGATTTTTTTATGCGTGTCGCCCCTGCTCTGCTACGGCGTTCAGGAGCTGGCGGAACGGCTTCCCACGGACTGCCTTTTGATTGGCGTTGAGGCTGACCCCGCGTTACATGAGCTTGCAGCAGAACGCGCAAAAGCATTGCCCTGCGCACAGAACGGAACCTTTGTTCTGGAGCGTCCGGAAGCCCTGCGCGCAGTGCCGGAAAAAATCAGCCGCCTGAACAAAGGTCAGTACCGCCGCGTCATACGGCTTGACATGAGCGGGGGAGCGGCATTCCTTGCGGAATTCTACGACAGTCTTTTTGAGGCAACGCGCAACGCCGTAAGTCAGTTCTGGAAAAACCGCGTGACACTGGTAAAATTCGGGCGGCGGTACGCAAAAAATATATTGCAAAACCTTTCCCTCGTCGACAAAGCAAAACCTCTCCCCCGCGTGCAAAAGCCGATTCTGGTGCTTGGAGCCGGAGAAAGCGCACTCCAGACTATTCTTGCCATAAAACGGGAGCCTACAAACGCACACGCCCGAGAACGCTTCTACATCATCGCCGTTGACGCCGTTCTTCAGACGCTTCGTTCTCTTTCTCTGCGTCCTAATGCCGTAATCTGCGAGGAATCGCAGGACATCATCGCACGCGCATTCACCGGGTGCCGCGCCTGGTATGACACGCTGTTTGTAAGCGCAAGCGCCTGTCCGCAGGTAGCCCGCCTTTGCCCACAAAAAAACGTGTTCTACACATCGTTGTACGAGCAGACCGGGTTTCTTTTGCAGCTGACGGAAAGCGGCATTCTTCCCAACCCAATTCCACCGCTCGGTTCCGTCGGGCTGAGCGCCGTAAAAATCGCCCTCAGCATACGCGCGGACGAAAGGATTCCTGTTCTGGTGAGCGGACTGGACTTTTCATATTCCTGCGGGCAGACTCACGTGAGCGGTTCTCTGCACGAACGGGCGCGGCGCATAAAAAGTACCCGTCTTTTGCCGTTCCGCGCATATGGCGCGTCTTTTGGAGCAGACAGCATTGCGTTATCAAGCAAGAACGGCGCGAGCGTCTACACTGGAACCGCGCTCTTAAGCTACGCACGGCTTTTTTCGTTCATTTTCGGAAAGGAAAAAAATCTGTTTGACGTAGGAAGCACCGGCCTTGCGCTTGGCATACCGCAGCAGGACATTGCAGACGCACTCGCGCAGGAACCGCAGCCCATAGAAAAAGCGGAGGCTGCGTCAGAAGGTGGATTCACACCTCCGCCCGCAGTCGCATTGCAGGGCGAACCGCATTCCGTGTCGCAATTCCTCGCAAAAGAGCGCACAGCACTGGTTCAGCTGAGGAATATTTTCACCGGAAAAACAAAAATCCCGGACTCACAGCAAAACGCGCAGATTGAGCGTCTTCTGCAAAACCGGGAATACCTTTATCTGCACTTTCCTGACGGCTACCGGCTGAGCCTTTCTCAGGATTTTTTAAACCGAGTGCGCATAGAGCTGGACTATTTTCTGAAAATCATCGGCAAGGCTTCTGAAAACTGCTAGTTGTCAGCCTCATTATCTTTGAGAACTGCAAGGAATGCGCTCTGCGGAAGCTCCACGTCACCGAACATCTTCATCCGCTTCTTTCCTTCCTTCTGCTTTTCAAGAAGCTTTCTCTTTCGGGTAATGTCACCACCGTAACACTTTGCAAGAACGTCCTTTCGGAAGGCGCTGACTGTCTCGCGTGCGATAATCTGACCGCCAATCGCTCCCTGAATTGCAACCTTGAACTGCTGGTGGCTTATCTCATTCTTAAGGCGCTCGCAGACTTTTCGTGCGCGGTCGGCGGCGTTTGCCTTGAAACAGAGGAATGAAAGGGCATCAACTGGCTTTGAATTTAAAAGCATGTCTACTTTTACAAGTTCCGTAGGTCTGTAGCCGATTACCTCATAGTCAAACGAAGCATATCCCCGGCTGTAGCTCTTAAGCTTGTCATAAAAATCAAACAGAACCTCGGCAAGCGGCATCTCATACGTAAGCTCAACGCGTTTCTCATCAAGATACTGCATGTTCGTCTGCTCTCCACGCTTCATTTTGCAAAGTTCCATCAATGAACCAAGATAAGTTGCAGGAGTGATGATGCTTGCCTTGATGTAAGGCTCTTCCGCGCTCTTGATGCGTCCCTGTGGATATTCACTCGGATTGTCCACAAACATTTCTGCGCCGTCGGTAAGCTCAACCCGGTAGCGGACGCTTGGAGCCGTAAAGATTATTGCCTGGTCGTAGTCGCGCTCAAGGCGCTCCTGAATTATCTCAAGATGCAGGAGCCCCAAAAATCCGCAGCGGAAACCGTTTCCGAGCGCAAGGGAATTGTCCTTCTCGTATACAAGGCTCGCATCATTGAGCTTGAGCTTTTCAATGGAACTTTTAAGCTCTTCGTAGTCATTTGAATCCATAGGATAAATCGAAGAATAGACTACAGGTTTTACTTCCTTGAATCCAGCGAGAGGTTTTTCCGCAGGATTTGCAACGCCGGTAATCGTATCACCAACGCTCACATCACTTACAGTCTTTACACCTGCAATGATGTAGCCTACGTCTCCTGCTTCCAGACGACCGGTTTCCTCATAATCAATCTTGAACACACCGCACTGCTCTACTCTGTATTCGGCACCGCTGCTCATCATGCGGATAACGTCGCCGGTTTTTACGGTGCCTTCCTTTACGCGCACATGAACGACGACACCTCGGTACACGTCATAATGGCAGTCAAATATGAGCGCCTGAAGAGGAGCCGACACATCGCCTTCAGGTGCAGGAAAATAATTTACAATGGCTTCAAAAAGCTCATCAATTCCTTCGCCTGTTTTTGCAGAAACAAGCTGCGTCATGCTGTCGTCAAGCCCAAGCTCCTTGTCTATCTGGGCGCGGCAGGAAGGAATGTCCGCGCTGGGAAGGTCAATCTTGTTTATTACGGGAACAATCTCAAGATTCTGCTCAATTGCCATGTACATATTTGAAACCGTCTGGCTTTCAACGCCCTGACTTGCATCTATAAGAAGAAGCGCCCCCTCGCAGGAAGCAATCGCACGGCTCACCTCATAAGAGAAGTCTACGTGTCCCGGAGTATCAACGAAGTTCAGCTCGTAGTCGTGACCGTCCTTAGCATGATACGGAATCGTAACCGCCTGGCTTTTTATGGTGATTCCGCGCTCGCGCTCAATATCCATGCTGTCAAGAATCTGATTCTTCATCTTTCTGTCGTCAATAATCTTTGACTTCTGAATCAGGCGGTCTGACAGAGTTGATTTTCCGTGGTCAATGTGTGCAACTATACAGAAGTTGCGCTTGTACTGCATTTCCATAAAAAGTCCTTTTGTTTAAAAATAGTATGGGCTGTCCAGCTGCGCGCCAATGCGAATCGTAACATCAAGATAGCCCCTCTTTTTTTTGCGTGTATTCATCTGAACGCTCATCGCGCTTTTATCCTCATTAAAATCGACATCCGCAACGTACACCGGATCCAGTTCGCTGAATCCGCTTTCGTCGGCAACGGAGCCGCGGATTATTCTTGCAATTGTGTACTGCCGGCGTGACATCGTGGAGCTTGGAGCAAGCTGCATTCCAAAAATCGGAATGAACGACGTGGTAAGCAAATCCGACTTGTAAATCTCATAGCCGGGCTGCTCAGGGCGCTCGTCAAGGTAGAGCAGCACGTTCCTTCGCTCTCCGTCGCGCTCGTAGGCACAGGAAAGAATTGTTTCCGGACCATAGTTTCTGAGAACGTCCAGAAGGTTCTCAATCGTATAAATGCGGATTCCACTTATTTCCGTAATCACGTCGTCAACCATAAGCCCCGCCCGAAAAAGCGGTCCGCCGGGCATGGTGTACTGCACCTCAAGCCCAAGATTTTTCATTCCTTCTTTTTTTGTATGACCAAAGCCGCCATGCCAGCCCAGCGTGCGCTTTCCGCCGCTGAACAGGAACGGCAAATCCTGACGTAGATATTCAACCGGAATAGCAAAATTCAAGCCCTGATACTGAAGGATTCCTGCAAATACGATTGCCTGCACGCGGTTGTTCTTGTCAATGCAGGGACCGCCGGAATTGCCGGAATTTACGGCGGCATCAATTTGGAACACGCTTCCCGTGGTGAACAGTTTTCTGTCCGCCGCCGAGACGATTCCGCTGGTAACCGTGCCATGCAGTCCAAGAGGCGTTCCAATGCAGTTCACCGGCTCGCCAACCGTAAGCCCCGCGCTGGAGCCAAGCTCCAGAATGAACGGCGGGTCAATCTCGCACTTAAGGAGCGCAAGGTCAAGCACGGAATCATAACCGATGACTTTTGCAGGAATGCGCGTCTCCTGATCAGAGGCAAGTTTTATAAAAAGCCGCGAATAGCCTTCGTACTTTGGGTCAACCAAATCGCTTATGACGTGATGATTCGTAACGATGTAGCCACGCTTGTCGATAAAAAAGCCTGAGCCAAGCACGCGGTCCGCATAGCCAATGCCATTCTGAATCTTTATTCCCTTGTCAACCCATATGGTAACCGTAGCATTCACGCAGTCTGCCATTGTCTTAGGAAGAAGAGACCTATCCGTAACCAGGCCGGGAACGTCGGTAAGCGCCTTTGCAACAAGAGCGCGCTCAAACGCAGGCGACGCATCGATTTTTGCATAGCCCACATTTCTCAGCGTTACATAAAACCGGTACGCCGCAAAAAACGCGCCGTCAGCAATAGCCTTCTCATAGGCAGAATGCACGATGTCCGCCCGGGCAGAAACGGTGTCATCGTCAGCCAAAAGCGTCGCGCGCCACAGCGCTTCCACCGGCTTTTCCTCGCCGATTGCCTCAATCCGCCGCTTCTCGTTCTCAATGACGTCAGCCTCAGAAAAATCAGGATTATGGAACACCTCCGAGGGCTGCTTTATGGATGAGCACGAGACAAGAAAAAATACAAAAAGCGCAAAAACAAAGCTATTTCTATTCATTGCCAGCCACATCCGTCTGCTCAGATTCTCCGCTGGTCGGTTCCGGAATAAGATATGCATACACCACAACACCAATGCGGACCGCCTGAATTCGCCGTCCGTCATTTTCCACAAGGATTGAGCACCCTTGCTCTGCCACGGTATTTATCCGGTCCATCACATTCACTTCGTCGCTGCCCGAACCTTCCGCACCGACCCAATAGAAGGAATCAAATTCGCCCTTGAAGACGGAAAGAGTCTCCTTTCCTACAGAAACGCTCGCAGGCTCCCCGTTCCTTGTCGTAACCGTAACCAAATGCTTTTCTGGCACGGAATAGAACTGCGAATCCTCAACAAGCGGCTCCTCGGCATTCGCCCGCGGGTATCGCTTGTAACGCACGTCCCATTCGCGGTCGCCGTCAATATCCCAGCTGGAAACCTTTCCCTCATCGGCAAGATATTCCTCGGTAAAATCAGGAATCGTGTCGCCGTTGTGGTCAAGCTGTACCATGCGAAGGTAAATTCCGCTTCCTGCAACCGGCAGACCGAACAGATTTGTCATCACCTGCTCCTGCTCCGCAGAATTGCGGTGAAGCAGATTCTCCGGGTCATAGCCGAAGGTCTCAAGCAACTCAAAAACGCCGTCGCCGTCATTGTCAACGGAACGAATCGTAGGAAAGCCGTTCTCAAAAAGCGCATGGGCATACACGGAATCAAAGGAATAGTAGGTCGCCGACTGCGGATACCCGTTCAGCACGGAAAAAACAATCCGCGCGCTCGGTCTTTCATCGGAAGAAATCTCGTAGCTTGAGCAATTGAACAGAATGCGGCTCTCGTTCAGCATAGGAACCGCGGAATTTACGAACGGCACAAAAAAATCAAATTGAAAAAGCTCGCGCACCAGCTCAAGCGGGCGAATCTCAACCGGAGTCCAGCTCAGGGTCTCGTCCATCAGATTGAACGTTACCAAATCAGAGGCAAGCCGCTCCGACTTGAACACAGCCTTTATCACCGCCGGATACGTTCCATAAAAAAGCTGCACATTGCCCTGCGTAAGGCTAAGCGTCTCTGGAACGCCAAAGTCGCAGTCAACCGACCATTCGCGGATGCCGTCGTTATTCTCATCCCACCAGAACGAGCGGGGACGACCGCGAAAGTACGTTATGAACAAGTTTCCGTCGCAGTCAAAATCGGTGTCGACGGATATGACTCCCTCAAACGAATTCAGATGCTCACGCACGGACGAAACCGTAACCTCGTCCGTTATGAGCGAAAGAAAATCCTCCAGCAGGGAAAGCGAGATTTCCTTGTCAGAAAAGGATGAAAAATAATCCCAGGCCTCCTGCTGGCTCATGAGCGAGCAATTCAGGGCAATCAGCGCGTACAGAGGATGCTTCATGCCGTGGGCAACAAATGCCTGCGCCATGCGCTTCTGACGCTCGCCGGTCGCAAAATAGGTCGCATAAATCTCAAGGTCAGCATCCGGATTGTCATATTCCGGCATACGTACGATAAAGGAATCCGCAATCTTCTGCACCAATAGCTCGCTCCGCTCATCAGAAGCCGCGGCAAAAGAGGAATCAAATAATCCGCGGTGCAAATCATATTCATATTTGAAAAAAACATGAGGGAATCGCTTGTCCGCAGGATAAATCTTCCGCGCAACGTCAATCTTCTCACGCGCCTTTTGAATCGATTCCGCCGTGCGCATCCGATAGCATGCCTTAACGCGGATATATTCCGCATCAGATGAATACACGAAGGGCTTTGCGTCCAGAATTGCCAGCGCCTGCTCACAGGAACCAGTGTCGCACAGCAAATCCGCGTACAGAATGCGCGCACCGTCGCGATTGTAGTCCACCCACTCGCCCTCGGTCATCGCACGCATCACCAGCGGAATTATCTCCGCCTTCACCTCAGAAAGTCCGCTTTTTGCGGCAGCCTTTATGTACCACAGGTCTGCAATCAGGTCATCATAAGAAAGCCCCAGCTCTGCCTGGGCAAGCGCGTTTCCATAGTCTCCGCCAGAAAGATAGTTTTCGGCAAGCTTAAGACAGCGCACTGCGGTACGGCGATTTGCGGATTCCGCCGAATAGGGAGCCGCATTCAAAAAGCCCGCGCAACAGAGAAAAAAAAGAAATGAAATGAACGTCCTCTGCATAATTATCCTCTGACTATCCAGTTGGGAAAGCCGAAAATTCCTCCAAGAACAGCACGGATTTCCTGCTCCGTCGTGCAAAGCTCCTGCACAATCGGCACGGACGACCTCTGAAGTTCCGGCACATGCCAGTCAGAAAGAACGTCCGAAACCCGCTTGCTCGCTCCGTCCGCCGCGCGAACAGCGTCTCCGAGCGCCCGGCTCCGCACGCAGAACGGCAGTGGAAGCCGCTCAAGCAGCACGCTTCCCGCAGTCCCCTCAAAAAGAACCGCTGCTTCCGAGGGGCAGAAGCCGTCCACCGTGCATTCCACATTTCCAAAAGGAAACTCAAACCTTCCGCTTTTTTCTATTATAGCAAAAAATTCAGATTCAGTCGCTAGTAAATCGGCATTTTTAATCACTATAAGCGATTTTGTGCGACGAATTTCTATGCCGCATGAATTAACACTTTCCCGCCGCTCCGTGCAGAATGAATGCATCAGCCGGAACGGAAAACGCACACGCCGCCCTAACAACGCCAAGCCGTTCTGCAGCACGCGAACCTGAACGCCTGGCAGCAGCGAATCAAACGCCGCCACCGCACAAAAAACAGAGCCAGAAGGAACGTGCGCAGCATCGCTAAAAATGCCATCCAGCAAGGTGCCGTCAACCGCCTCTGCCCGCTTCCATGCAACCGCGCCAGATAGCTGCTCAAGCACGTCGTTTTCAAGACGAGTTTTTACCGCGCCGTCAAGCACAGCCCGCGCCGCCCCCGGAAACCGACCGTTCAAAAACGGAATCAGCTCATTCCGCACCCGGTTACGAAAATACGCGTTGTCAGCATTCGTGCTGTCAGTGCGCCATGCAACGCCTTTTTTTGTAAGATACGCTTCTATGTCCGTGCGGCTCACCGTAAGAAGAGGCCGCACAAAGCGACCGCGCCGCATCCGTATTCCGCTCAAGCCAAGCGCGCCGCCACCCTGTAAAAAGCGCATGAGCAAGGTCTCAAGCGTATCGTTTTCCGTGTGGGCAAGCGCAATAAAATGAACGCCCGCCTCTTTTGCAAAGCGCTCAAACGCCGCATAACGCAAATCGCGCGCGCACGCCTCAATACCAGTGCGCTTCTCTTCGTTCAATGCAAAAACAGCGCCCGGTGCAAGCTCCTCCATAAAAAATGCTATGTCCACGCCGTCCGCCCGCAAGGCATCGCACACATCACGCGTAAAAAGAGCATCGCCGCGCGACTCCTCCGCCGCCCGGATATTGTGATTCACCGTAATAACCTTCAGACAAAACTGATGAGCGCGGCTCAGTGCCGCAAGACTCACCAGCAAGGACACTGAATCCGCGCCACCGCTGACGGCAACACCCAGCGCATCCCCCGCCGTAAGCCTGCCCTGCGAGTCAAAAACTTCGCATTCCAAAAGATTCTGCCATACCGTGCGCTCAAAGCGCGCACCGCTCTCATCACTACAAACCATCACACATATTGTACGATTTTTTCAATAAAGTTCACAGAGGGCAAACGCCCCACGTCGGTCAAACATAGCGCACACTCACGCCCAACACAAAACACAACATGCAGTTCGCAAAAAAGCCCCGGACATAAAAAAACTGCCGGCACAAAACCGGCAGTCCGTCTAAAAAAGTTCCTTATGCAGAACGCAACGCTTAGCGCGCAGGAGCGATGCTTACCAAAGAAGCCTCGCCGTTCGTAAGGACAGTAACGTCCTTTCCAAGGTTCAAATCCTTTACAAGAATCGCGTCTCCAACGTTCAATGCAGAAACGTCAACTACGACGCGCTCAGGAAGATTTGCAATCGTTGCCTGAACCTTAATCTCAGGAACACGCTTTACCATAAAGCCACCCTTGAGAACACCGGCAGCATTTCCAGTAAAAAGAATCTTGTAAGTGTATACAAGCTTCTCGTCCGCACCCGGAACAAAGAAATCCACATGAAGAACCTGATCATTGCGGATATTGTACTCAACGTCCTTAATCAGCGCTGTGTATGCCTTTCCTTCAACAGAAAGCTCAACAGGTGTTGTTGCGGTAATAGAACGCCATACCTTGTTGAATTCAACAGCGTTCACCTCAAGCATCGTAGATTCACCCTTGTCATTGTACATAACAGCCGGGATACTACCTACCTTGCGAAGATTTTTAGCAGCTACCTTACCAGTCGCAGTTCTTGTCTTAGCATTGATTGTCTGCTTACTCATTTTCTAAAAGCTCCTTATATCCTTTTAATATTCGTTTCCAAAATATACCAAAAACACGCCGCCTTGTAAACACACACACTTCAGTTTCTCTGGGCGCAAAGGCAAACCGTAACGGGCTATTCCGGGCTACCCTCACGGTCGGTGCGCTCCAGTCGCACAGCTCCTTCCGCGCACGCCGGCTCCGCCGCCCCCTCCATATCCCGCGCAAGCACATTCCCAAAATATAAAAAGAACCACTCGCCTTCAGCGCGCACACTCCGTTTCAAATCCTGTCTCAATCATTCGCATCTCTCCAGCTTCCTGTTAAATAAAAAAGGACTTCCCTTTCGGAAAGCCCTTACGCTGGGACGACAGGATTCGAACCTGTGGAATGACGGCACCAAAAGCCGTTGTCTTACCGCTTGACGACGTCCCAATCAGTATAACCATGAGACTCTAGTCGTCAGAACCAGAAGTCTCAACATGTCCCGCATTGTATTCAGCCAGAATCTTATCCTGCAATTCTGCACGGAATTCCGGGCTTATTGGATGTGCGACATCCTTGTATTCACCATTGGCAGTTTTTCTGCTCGGCATGGCAATGAACAGACCGTTCTGTCCCTCAATAATTTTTACATTGTGAACAACAAAAACATTGTCAAATGTAACTGTTACATACGCACGGAGTTTTCCTTCGTCCTCTACCTTGCGAATGCGCAATTCCGAAATCTGCATCGGCTCCTCCATAAAAAGTCAGAGATAAACTAAATTGCAAGCACGCAATTCATTCCTCTGGCACCAAGTGATTTCACAGCGTTTTCTGCCTCTTCCCTGGAAGCAAAAACACCGTATACAGTAGACCCCGAACCAGACATATCACAGAACGCGGCTCCTTCATTCCGCAGCTCCAGAACAGCCCTTCCTATTTCGGGATACAATACTGATAATGACCTTGTAAATGTGTTCACAAAATTCCATTTTCCCACTGGAAGATTGTACACAGTCTCCAAGGTCTCTATTGCGGGGTAGTCATACATGCACTGCCCCGATTTTTTTTCCTCAGCAAACTGCTTGTCAACCAAGGCGTATGCCTCTTTGGTCGAACTGTGAACACCGGGGAAGATAAGCGCAAAGTACAAATCCCGGCGCTTGCAGATTTCTTTTACACGCTCACCACGCCCAGAAACGACGGCACAACCGCCATTCTCTTTATCGCAATGAACGAAAAAAAACACATCGCTTCCAACAGCAGCCGCAATTGAATCCAACTGCGCGTCCGTAAGCGAAACACCATTCAGCTTTTCCAGCGCGCGGATAAGCGCCGCAGCATCAGAAGAGCCGCCGCCAAGTCCGCCCCCGGCAGGAATCCGCTTTGTAAGCTCAACGCTTACCGAGCCACATTGCCCGCCGGTAACTGTGCAGAACGCATCATACGCCCTTGTAAGAGTATTCGCCTCCGGAAGCACCATCGCCGGACAAATAACGGAGCATCGCCCAGTTCCCTCTACAGTCCGCACGACAAGCGTATCAGCAAGGCTTATCGTCTGGAAAATACTCTCAATATCGTGAAAGCCATCTGCACGCGCAGGAAGCACCCGAAGATTCAGGTTCACCTTTGCAGAAGCATGCTCAACGATTTCACAAGTCATATAACACTATCTATTATACAGATTTTAGAGCAGTTGTCAATTTTGAGGTTCAAACCTGTTGACCTAAAAAAAACAGTATTTTATATTTTGTCAGAGAGGAAAATCGGCTGACCAGGAGTCACGTATGTCTATCGAAGACGATATTGAACTGTTTGAGGGTCCTTATTCATTTGATGATGATTTTGAGGATGATTTTAATGACGATGAATCTGATGATGTTCTTGACGAATATGATGAGGATTCAGAAAGCTATGAAGAAGCGTTTGAGGATGACTACGATGACGTTTATGAGCCGTTTGACGATGTAGAACCAGAGGACGGCTACACGAACCCCTACAAATACGATGACGGCGACATCACCGACGGCGAAGACCAGTTCTTCGACGACGATGAATAGCCGCATACTGTTATTCTGAATCAGAAGAATTGTGGTAATCCAGCACCTTGCCGGCATGCCACAATTTTTCAAGGTCGTAAAAGCTTCTGGCAGCTTCAGACATAAGGTGAACGACAATCGGACCGATGTCAATAAGATTCCAGTCGTCTCCGTCAGGAGATTTTCGGTTCGTAACATGAAGCTGCAGGTCGTTTTCCTTTATATAATCCTTAACCTGCTTGTACAAGCCCTGCCAATGCGCGGAGCTGGTAACCGTCGTAATGACAAAATAATCCGTCCAGCTGTTCAGCTCAGACACATCAAGAACCTTTACATCACGCCCCTTTCCGTCCTCCAAAAGCCGGGCAATTTCCAGCGCCTTCTGCAGTATCGTTTTCATACATTCCTCCATAAAAATAGATTTATTAATTGGAACGAGGAGTCCAGCCTCCGCCGCGCACATAGCGACCGTCGAAATCTTTTCCAAGAATAATAGTAAAATCGACGTCAGCCGCAGTATCGCTGTCCGCACGGGCAAGATCCACGGATTCCTCCTCAATGTTCGCACAATGAATGAAATCACCGACAATCGCAGCAATTTCCTTGTTTCCGATGTGGTCAATTATGACCGTCTTCTCGTAGTCATTTGAATCAGCGTTCACAGCACTCAGTACGTCATAACTTGCATTCTGGAACAGAATTGACGTGTTATGTGCAAGCCCCTGCACCGTCGTTCCGTTCTTAATCTCAAGCACGTAGACGCGGCTGGCAAAGGTTCCGCTGTTAGAGATAAGCATGTTCGTACTCTGCTTTACCGCATCCTTTATGAATTCCCCGTTGTTCAGAGGGAACAAAAGGCGCTTTGAGTCAACCACGCGCACGCTTCCCGTTACGGTCTGCTTGATTATGGTTT
>CAKZZR010000065.1 GCA_937885475.1 uncultured Treponema sp. | reverse complement strand
TTTGTCATCAGAAGGCGGATGAGGAAAAGGCGTTTTCGTTCGCCGCCGCTCAAAGATGAAAGCGGAGAATGCAGGATTTTTCCCTCAAAACCGAATTCATTCAGGAACTGACCGGCAGTAAGGGTCTTTCCGTCATTTTTGGTGACATTTTCAGCGGCTTCTTTTATATAATCCAGAACCGGCAGGGTCAGGTCCTTGAATTCCGGGTTCTGCATGTAGTAGCCAAAGAATGTATTTTCGCCGATTACAACCGTTCCGCTGTCCGGCTGAAGCCTGCCTGTAACAATATTTAGAAACGTTGACTTTCCGGAGCCGTTGTCGCCAAAAATGCCGATTTTTTGCCCTTTTGTAAAAGTATATGAAAAGTGCGAGATGACCGGCACCGTTTTTTTGCTGCCGTCGGCAAGTGCCTTTGGGTAGTCCTTTGAAATTCCGTGGAGTTCAAGAACCTTTCCCCCAAGGCGGCGGCCCTGAACCTCGAAAGTAAAGCCCTTGTCTTCCTTGAATTTCTCGCGGTTTATGAGCTGCATGTCCCGCTGAATGCGCGCCTTTGCCTTTGTTCCCCGGGCGCAAGGTCCGCGGCTGAGCCAGTCCCGCTCAAAACGCAGGACGCTTTCTATGCGGCGGTCGGTGTTGCGCTCAATTTCGGCTTCTATTTCTTTTTTTTCAAGGTAGGTTGAATAATTTCCTTGATACAGTTTTACGCAGTTTCTGAAAAGCTCAAAAATGTTGTTGCACACAGCGTCCAAAAAATACCGGTCGTGGGTTACCATGAGTACGGTTCGCTTTGTGTCGCGCAGATAATTCTGAAGCCAGGAGATTGTGGTAATGTCCAGATGGTTTGTAGGCTCGTCAAGCAGCAGGAGTTTTGTATCCTCAACCAGAACCTGGGCAAGGGCAACCTTTTTTATCATTCCGCCGCTCAGCGTTACCATCGTGCGGCTCAGGTCTGAAATTCCAAGCGTTGACAGCACGGAGCTTACCTGTGCCTCATAATTCCATAAATCCTGTTTTTCCATTTTTTCGTTCAGCTCGTCATAACGTCGGTGAACGGCATCAGAAGCAGAGGCGGAAGAAATCTGGTCGCAGACTTCAAGAAATTCCTTTATGACTGCAAGTTTTGGCGACGAGCTTTTGAATATGTGGCTGCGGATTGTGTCCTCCGGGTTGAACACAGGATTCTGAGGTAAAAATGAGACTCCTGATTCCTTGTTTATTACGACTGAGCCTTCGTCTGGCTGAAGGACACCTGCAATTGTGGAAAGCAGGGTTGATTTTCCGGTGCCGTTCCGCCCGATAAGCGCCGCCTTGTCGCCCTCATTCAGCCCGAACGTAACCCCCGAAAAAAGCCGATCCTCACGCCCGATTTTTGCAACATTATTTATGGAAAGGATATTCATGTTTTTTAGTATACAGGTTTTTAATTGAAATGAACAACGCATATGGAATCTAGGCAAGAAGGACGGAAGCAAACTTGCGTGCAAACGCATTATGATTCCAAACATATAAAGTAAGCGAAGTATTGTAAAAAATAGCGGAAAGGAGAAGATTTGTTTTCAAAATCACTCTGACTTTAGCTGTCGCGCAAGCGAC
>CAKZZR010000064.1 GCA_937885475.1 uncultured Treponema sp. | reverse complement strand
ATGGGTGTTTTTGAAGGCTGCAACTTCTCCTTTGCGCTATTTTTTATGCAGCTTCCTATAAAATTGATTCCATGGTGCAACAGCAACAGCTCGTTCTGTTGACTTTCGCCTTAAAATATGGCAGAATCACAACGTATGAAAGCAATTTTTACAAACACATTGTTGGTCGTTCTCGTCGTGCTGGCTTTTTAGCCTGATGCCGGAAGACGTATGTGTATGTAATGGTATATACAAGAAGAAGGCGCTCCGGTAGGGGGCGCTTTTTATTTTTACGAGGTGATGTATGAAAAAAACTGGCGCAGAAATTATTGTTCACATGCTGGAACTGCACGGCGTTAAGACCGTTGCAGGCATTCCGGGCGGCTCAATACTGCCGCTCTACGACGAGCTTACCCGAAGCAGCATTCATCACGTCCTTGTGCGCCAGGAACAGGCGGCGGGCTTTATTGCGCAGGGCTTTGCGCGCACCACGGGCGTTCCGGCGGTGTGCATGGCAACAAGCGGTCCCGGCGCAATGAATCTGCTTACCTCCGTTGCGGACGCGCGGTGCGACTCCATTCCGATTATCGCAATCACAGGGCAGGTTAACACCTACCTTATCGGAACTGACGCGTTCCAGGAGGCAGACACCTTTGGACTTTCGTTTCCTATTACCAAGCACAGCATCATGGTAAAAACTCCGCAGGAGCTGCTTACCGCAATTCCAAAGGCGTTTGAGATTGCCATAAACGGCCGCCCCGGTCCGGTTCTTATTGACGTTCCCCGCGACGTTCAGCTTGCTTCCTGCGAATTTGACCGCTGGCCGGAGGTAAAAAAGCCTGAGATGGAAGAAGAAGCCGTTCGCTTCCATACAAAAAAACACGAGAAGGAGCAAGTGCTTTTGCACGCAGCGGACCTTCTGGCCTCTGCACAAAAGCCGTGCCTGTACCTTGGCGGCGGAACGAACAACCCGCTTGCGGCAAAGGCAATCCGCGAATTCAAGGCTCTGTACCGCCTGCCTGTTGTTTCTTCGCTGATGGGCTTGGGCTGCATTCCGTCGTCTGACCCGGACTTTGCCGGCATGGTCGGAATGCATGGAAGCTATGCCGCCAACGTCGCCATGAACGAAAGCGACCTTGTTATTGCGGCGGGAGTGCGCTTTGACGACCGTGCCACCGGCGTTGTGGCAAAGTTCTGTCCGAACGCAAAAATCATTCACATAGATATTGACGCGGCGGAAATAAACAAGATTCTTCCTGCTTCGGTAAGTATTGTGGCAAATGCGGAAGCCGTGTTCCCGGAACTTACGGCGCTTGCAAAAAAGCAAGGCATTGCCCATAGCGACAACGCAGAACCGCGCACGGCATGGGCTGAGCATATCATTTCCGTTCACAAGCAAAGCTTTTCGCTTGAATGCGGCGCGCCAAAGACTGCGGAAAAGAACAAGAGCTTCAGCGGAAGTGTAAATCCGCGTAGCTTTATCGCGTCAATTCCGTCTCTTGCAGAAAAGGCAGGAACAAAAAAAGCCGACCTGCTTGTTACAACCGACGTTGGCCAACACCAGATGTTTGCCGCGCAGTATTACCCGGTTGAAGAGCCGCGCACCTTCCTTACGTCTGGCAGTCTTGGAACGATGGGGTTTGGGCTTCCTGCGGCGCTGGGTGCCGCTCTAGCAAATCCGCACAAGCGCGTCATCTGCTTTTCTGGCGACGGCTCTATCATGATGAACGTGCAGGAGCTTGCGACACTTGCGGAAAACAACCTTGCGGTAACGGTCATCGTGTTTGAGAATGGTACGCTTGGCATGGTATATCAGCAGCAGAAGTTTTTATTTGACAAGACGTATTCAGCAAGCGAATTTATGGCAATCCCGAACTTGCTTAAGATTGCAGAAGGCTTTGGCATAGAAGCGATTGATGCGGACAGCGACCCTGACTGGTACAAAAAAGCGTTTGACCCAAAGCGGGCAAAAAAGCCGTGCTTTGTGCGCGTGCGCGTAGATCCGGAAGAAAACGTCCTGCCGTTCGTTCCCGGTGGCAAGGCAAACATAGATTCAATCAGGGATTAGGCTTGTTGCCGCGTGGCGCCCGTATGGTTTGCGCGTGGGTTTGACTGTTAGCCGCATATTTACCGCGCGGCTAACTGTTCATCATTATTTCCTTCTGTTTTTCTACGGAAATAACAAGGCTCTGTGCAATGGAGTCCATGTTCTGCTGCCGCCATTCAAGCTCGTTCTTGATAAGCTCAAATTCATTTGCCGCCACGTCCTGTGAGTACATGTACACAAGCGGCTGAACGGAAAGCAGCGCGTCTACGATTATGGGGTCAAACTGCGTGCCACGTCCCTCGCGCAGAATCTGCATTGCGTCCTCAATCTTCATTTCCTGTTTGTAGGGGCGGCGGCTTAAAAGCGCGTCCGTTACGTCGGCAACTGCCATAATCCGGGCGCTCAGCGGAATTTCGTCGCCCTTCAAGCCCTGCGGGTATCCGGTGCCGTCGTAACGCTCGTGGTGGCAGTATGCCATGTCAATAGCAATCTTGTTAAAGCGGCCGTCCCAAAGTAGCGGCATTTTTTCCAGAATTTCCTTGCCAATTTCCGGGTGGCGCTTCATCATCTCGTATTCCTGCGCGGTGTAGCGGCGCGGCGTGTTCAGAATGTGGTCGGGAATAAATATTTTGCCGATGTCGTGCAGGTTTGCGGCGGCGGCATACAGCTTTATCGTCTCGTCAGAAAGCACGTCTGTAAACAGCCCCTGGGAACGAAGCTCGCGGCAAATCATATCAACGTAATTTACCGTATGCTCCGTATGCAGACCGGTTATAATCTCGTGCTTTTTTAATACCTCCGGCATGAACTGCATAATCTCAATGTTCGTGTTCTCAATCTTGATGTTCTTCTCAAGAATCATCTGCATTGACTTATGGTTCCGGCTGGACATTTTTATTGTAATCAGCAGCACAAAGAAAAATTCAATGGTGTATCCTGAGGCGTACGCAAGAAAATCCTTGTAGACCGAAGAGCTGGTCAGTGCTTCGGTCACGCGGTTCAAGGACTTAAAGAAAAGCGATGCCATCATGACAAGGTAACAGATGAACGTCATGGTAACGCTTACATTTTTGTCATAGTACAGGCAACTAAGGAACACAATCGTAGCATAGGAAATATAAATGCCGATGTGCGGGTGCGTTCCCATGATTCCCAAAAGAACGGCAGAAAAGCACAGTTCAAAATACATGGCAAATTTCTGCGTGGCGTTAAAGGCTTCGGGATATTGGTTCCTGAACTGATTTCCGCCAAGAACGAACACCAGAACGATGATTGTGGCGCTAAAAAGCAGCGTGGTAACAAGAATCAGAAGTGAAAAACGGTTGCTTATCTGAAAAACTGAAAGCTTGGTTAAAACAATAAAAAGCGGACCAAGAATGTTTGTGCAGAGGAGAACCTTTGCAACCAATTTGTTTACGGTCGCAATATTATCAGTAAAAAACGTGCTGTCGTCAAATTCCATATGATTCCGCTAAAAAAAGAATGCAGGCTCCGCCTTCCCCTCAAAAGGAGGAGCCTCCGGCTGTTGCAATTCCAGCTTATTTTACCGGGAACACCTTCTTGAATTCGCCAAGAAGAACGTCTGTTTCGATGGCAGAATCAAAGTTGTAGATATTTCCCTTGTCGCTGTAGAATTTGATAAGCGGCTCAGTCTGCTCGCGGTAAACTTCCATGCGGTGCATGATTGATTCCTGCTTGTCGTCGTCGCGCTGGTAAATTTCTCCACCGCACTTGTCGCATACGCCCTCTACTTTTGGTGGCAGCGTGAGCACGTTATAGTTTGCGCCGCACGCCTTGCATACGCGGCGAGTGGAAAGACGCTTGATTACAAGGTCGTCCGCAGCCTGAAAGTTCACTACGGCAACATCCGGGCAGATTGAAACGAACATTTCTGCCTGCGGAATTGTACGCGGGAATCCGTCAAGAATAAAGCCGTTCTTGCAGTCGTCCTGGCTGATGCGGTCCTTTACAAGCTCGCAGGTAAGGTCGTCGCTTACCAATGAGCCTGAATCAATTATAGCCTTTACTTTTATGCCGAGCGGCGTCTGGTTCTTGATATTCGCGCGGAAAATGTCTCCGGTTGAAATGTGCGGGATTTTATAATCTTCTGCAACTTTTACAGCAAGCGAGCCTTTGCCGGCTCCCGGTGGTCCCAAAAAAATGAAATTCATCATTACCTCGTTTTTTTTTTAGAATTAGTGTTGTTGTTTATTTTAACATAGAATGCAGAATTTGCAAAAGATAAAATACTCAGAAATGGCGTGAAAAAGATTAATGAACGATAGGACTGTTTAAAAAGAATGAATTATGGTGTTGTTTGAGCGTGTTGTTACGAAGTGCGCGAAGCAACCAACATATGTGGTACACATGACCATTAGCCTTCGGCGACCTTTGGTTCGACAGGCTAAATGACCATGTATACTGAACTAGTTGGACTGCCCCCCCCCGCTGATTTGGGCGAGGTTCGCTTATTCCTGTCCTTCTTTTATGCCAAGATAGAAGCAGGTTCCATTGGTGCGTATGTTGATTTTGCCGCTGTTGTAGTGCAGCTCATTTTCAGTTATATCGCTGCGTCCTTCAAGGAAGCCGGAGCCAGCGCAAGGAATGTTCGTGCTGTTGTATGAGCCGCTCAGGTCTGCTTCAAAGGTTGCGGCAGTTGTGCTTGTGCTTTCAATCGCAAAGCTCTCAAGGTCTACCGTTACGGCTCTGTTCACGTTCTTGTAGCTCCAGATTCCGTCGCCGTTTGTGTAGAAGCAAAGTCCTTCGTCTGAGATTACGAGCTTCTTTGGCTTTATGGCGATGAACTTTTCAGGGCCGTAGAATGCGCTGTCTGAAAGCGTATTTGTTCCTGCATTAGGTGAGTAGAACGAGGGGAACTTTTCTTTGAACAGTTGGTTGTTTGATTCATTTGATGAATCGTATACTATGTAGTCCAAGGGGGAGACTGTCAGCGGGTCTGAATATGTGTTGTTGGCTTCGTCATGCGTTTTGTAAAGCTGCTCGCCATCATTTGTGAATGCGTACATCTTGTAGTTTTCGTCCATGTCTTCGTTCTGAACGCTTTTGTCTGACCAGCCGGTTTTTGCTACCGTGCCGAATTTTACGTCGTACCTGATTACCGCTCCGCGGCTGTAAAATCCGTTTGAATTATTTGTACTCACGTCTCTCAAAAGCATGTATACCGCGCCGTCTTGGTAAAGCGCGTCGCTGATGGTGGCAGAATTGGATAGCGTTATGTCTGAAAGTGATACATCAATCGCATCCGCTGCCGCAAGTGTCAGTGTGTATTTTGCGTCGTCATCGCTATATGTTGCGGTGGTCATATCCGCTTTTAGCAATTTTAGTGCTGGCGTATTATCAACAGAAACTATCTGTGGAATGTACAAAACATTGTCATATACGGCAAACACCGATGTAGTAAGCGAAGTGTCTCCAACAGCGTTCGTTTCGATTTCATATTTTTTACTTGTTGTGTCACGAGTGGAAACAAGGTTTTCGAACAGATAGAATTCATTCCGCATGATGTCGCTATACAGTGCGTTCGTTTTGCGGTCAATGATGATGCAGCTCATAGAGGAATTATACTCTATAGAAACCGCACTCCACTCCTGGTTTGAAGAATAAATATTATGTTGTGAGTTCTCTTCATCAAGATTTAGGAGATACACATTTCCGTCTGCGTCAAAGGTGAACGAATTGTAACTTGTTGTGGTTTGGAATGTATCGCCTGCAATTTCCTTATACGCAGTGTCTGCACTGTCCGCCAGCCAATACCTGTAGCCGGTTTCGTGAGTGTCACCGGAATCGCCAATTGTTTCATCGTAGTAACTGTACAATACATACTGCGAGTTTGGCACAGTCTGTGTTCCGTAGCTTTGGAGTGCACTGTCTGTGATTGCAAAGCTTGCACTTCCGTCGTTTTTTTGCTTGAAATATGTGCTGTTTCCAAACCATGTGTCCGTGGTAAAGCCCGAGAACACGGCCACGCTTTCCTTGCAGCGGAAGACTATGTTTCCGTTTGCGTCCTCAAAGAAGAACGTTACCTCGTAGCAGTTTGAGTTTACGTCGTCCTGCTGGATTTTAGCCGTGCCGTTTGTGAAGTCCGCCGTGCGCTCTTCTTCAAAAAAGTTGGGGTTCTGTGTGCGGCCAGTAAGAACCGTGCCACAATAGCGCACCTTGCTGATTTTTCCTGTCTGGTCAGAAATTGTAAGGTCAACCGAGCCGTTTATTTCATTAGACCAGCCGCTTGGCTTTAAAACCATGTCTTTTGTGATTGGCTCATCGACGCTTTCTACAGTAACGGTCTCAATGCTTTCAAGAACGGCTATGCTGTTCACGTAGAGTATGGCCGTAACTTTCCATTCGCCTTCGCTGGTGAGCGGAATGGAGTAGGTGAGCGTGTTTGTGTTTACAGTGCCGTAGCAGGTTGAGCCGTCAATAAGCTTTTTTGTTTCTAAACCAGTTTCATCCACTGTAGTTTCGTACTTGTCCGCATCGACTGAAAAACTCACTTCCTTTCCTTCCGTGCTGAGGGAGCTTGTTGCCGTGCGTGAAGAGCCTGTGTTTGACGCGGCGTTTTTTAATGCTTCTGCGACAGAGGAGGGAACCGCGCTTGCAATGCTTATGCTTCCGCCTACCGTTACGGTTTTGGGAGTGTCGTCTTTTTCTGCAAGAGAGCCTTGGCATGAGGCAAGTAACGCAAGTGCCGCTGCCGCGCAGAATGTAATGACTATGTTAAGTTTTGTTTTCATGGTTTCCTCCGTTTTATCCAGCAAAAGTCAAAAAATCATGCGGTGTGTACACAGGAATTTTTGACTGGCTATAATCTTTTGTATTCCGCGTAATAATAGCCCCAATCCGCGAGCGTTTTGCGACGGCATACTGCACAGAATCTTCAAAATCTTTCCACTGCAAATCGACAGCCATGCGTATCGATTTTTCATCTGCCTTTAAGACTTTTGAAAAAGCAAGCATTTCACGAATGACTGACAAAGCCTTTTCCCTATCATGAAAGGTTTTCCGAGAGATATAATAAATATCAGTAACGGATGTTGCTGAAACGAAGCCTTTACAACGGCCTTGTTCAAGCATCGTCAATATCATTCCTGATTCATCCTTGAATTCTTCACGTGCCAGGAGAACATCAAGAATGACATTTGTATCTATTAACACTCTCATTGCCGTGCCAACCTCTCATCTCTGGCTTCTTCCAAAGTTACCGTTGAGCCTTTCAGAATTCCCATAAGTGTCTTGGTGTGAACAGGCTCTTTGTTGTTCCCCCGCGCAAGACGAATTTTCTTTGGTTTTCGTTTTAGCGCTTTTTTCAGAACTTCAAACAGTGTTTTCTTTTCTTCATACGAGAAATCATCAAGATGTGCCATTACGTCATGCAATGCAATATCTGACATAAGCTGCCTCCGTTTTATTTTACGCGGTAAAGGTAGAATGTTCCTACTACAGGACTGTCGGTGTTGCCCGTGTCGCCTGAGCATTTTGCCACGGTAAGCACTTTGCCGTCCGTGCTTGTAATGCCTTTATCGCTGAATGTGTACGAGTCGCCAATACCTGTCGCGGTGGTAAGGTTTACGTTTGTTTCGGTTCCTGACGTGCCTTCTGTCGGAGCAGTTCCTACAATCCATGAATCCCATGTTTCCTGGCCTGTGGTGTAGTACCAAGTTCCGCTTTCTGAAAGACCGAGCGTTGTAAGTTTACTGCACTGGTAGAACGCGCCTTTTCCGATTGCTGTAACCGTGCCGGGTAACGTTATGCTTGTAAGGGCCGTGCATCCTCTGAAAGCCTGTGAGCCAATAAGCTTAAGCGGAGCGTCCTGCGGAATGTTTACCGTGGTAAGGGCAGTGCAGCCCATGAAAGCTCCGTCACTGTCAATCTGCTGTATTTTTGAGCCGAATGTAACCGATTCAAGAGCCGTGCAGCGGGCAAATGCGTAGTAGCCTACGGTGGTAAGCTCTTCGGGCAGTATGACTGATTTCAGATTTGATACGTCAGAGTAAGTGCTGCCTGCAAGTGTTTCCGTGGGTTTTGTAACGGTAACGTCCTTCAGGTCAAGTGCGTACTTGTAGGAGATGCCGCCGAGGTTGTTTTTTATGTCTGAAAGAACGTTCGCGTATGTTGTGTCGGTGGTTGCGCCAGAAGAGCTTCCAGTGGTGCTTGCCTGCGCTTCCCCAGTGAACACAAAAAGTGCGTCTGAGCTAAGCTTTGAGGCCGTCTCGCTAAGCGAGGTTGGATAGTCTGAGGCGGAAACGTCAAACGTGTACTTTGCCATATCCAGCATAATGAAGTCTAACGTGGTGGAGCTGTACGCCGGTGTTGTGGTTGAGTTGCTTACGGGAACGCTTGCCGTAACGTAGAGCTGGTAGGTTCCCGCGGGCAGGGGCGCTTCCTCGTAGTTAAGCACAAGCTGTTTTCCTGCCGCTATGGTTTCAAGACTGTAGAAGGACTTGCCGTAGTAGGAATTAACTTCGTTACCCTTGTACAGAATCTCTGCGTCTATGTTCCAGTCAGAATAATCTGTGATTTCGGTTCCGTTTGAATCTTCTGCGCTAAGGATTACGCTGCTGTTCTTGTACACTTTGCCGCCTTCGGTAAGGCTTGTGCGTATGGTAAGCGCGTAGTTGTCGTTGGTAATCGTTCCGCCAACTGTGCCACTGGTATCGTCTGTTGGGTCGTCTGGTGTGTCGGGATTGTCTGGCGTGTCGGGGTTGTCTGGCGTGTCGGGATTTTCCGTTTCCTCATTAATAAAGGTAACCGTTATGCCGTTCTCGCTCTTTATGTCAAAGGACTTTGCGGAGATGTTGATGGTCTGCGTGTTTTTGTCGCTGACAACCTTGTAGCCGTCGTTTATGCTTAAGTAGATAAGTTCCGTGATGTATGCGGTGTCGTCACTTGCAGACTGCGTGTAGGTTCCCAAGGAAGCAAAATCGCCGTCCCACATTACCGCCCAAATGCCGGTGCCGGTTGAGTCCGGCTCGTATGCGTACAGGGTAAAGGTGTCGCCCTCAAAGCCCTTGACGGCGGTGGTGCCTTTAAGAATAACGTCCGGCTCTTTTTCTGACCAGATGGATTTGAGCGAAAGGCTCATGCGGTTTGTGCCGGAGGTGATTTTTTGCGGCGCGCTAAAGCCGTACAGCTCCAGCTTTTCATATGTTTCGCCGTTCCATTCGTTTTTAAAGCTTGCAAAGGCAACAGCGTATACGCTGTCGCCCGCCGGAATGCCGTCAAATTTGAATGTGGCTGAATCCCCGTTGAGCGTTTTTGTCTGCGTGGCGGTGTAGTCGCCACGGAGCGCAATCGTAAGCGTCGGAAAGTATTCTGTGTCGCCTTCGTAGATGGGGTAGTCGGGGGTTGGAATGTCGATGCCGGAATAGTCCGCTCCACCTTTGTTGCAGATTGTGTATTCCCCGTCCTGCGCAAGATGGAACGTGGGTACTTCGCCGCTTTCTTCTGGCACGTCGTCAAAGGTAAAAGTTCCGTTTGTTATTGTAAGGCTTGTGTTGCTGCCGAATGATTCTGTTTTTTCAACGTTCTGTGCTTCTTGCGCGTCGGTCAATGTTATAGTTCCGTTCTGCATGGTTCCTTCCAGACTGTACGAGCCTGAAATGAGAACCTGATTGCCGGAATACATGGTCGCAAGCATCTGCTCCTTGTAGAATTCTGGCACTTCGGAAAGCGCTTTTTCAATCATTGCTGACATGTCAATATACGAGGTCAGAAGGAACGTATTGTCCGCAAAGAAAAAAAATGCGTAGTTCGCATCAATGGTTGTTGTGCTCGTGTCGCCGTTCTCTTCCTCTTCTTCCTCAATCGTCTGCGCATGCTGCGCGATAAAAACGCCGCTGATTTTTTTTGAAGCGTATGTGCCGTATGTTTCGTCATCTTCGGACGGAAGGTACACGGTGGGGCGTGAGGTAGTGCTGTCCGAAGTAAGCTCCACTGAGTCCAGCGCCCTTGACGCGCTCGTTTGACGCGTACTGTTCCTGAGCTGCTGGGCAAGCGTGCCGTCAACCGTAAACGAAACCGAGCCGGAGCGGCTTTCTACAATGCCTGAGCAAGAGCTTATGCCCAGAACAAATACCGCCAAAAGCCAGCCGTACAAAAATGCAAAATGTCTTTTCATCGCAATCTCCTGAAGCGCCGCAAGCAACGCCCACCGCGCAAATATTTTGATATATAGTAGCATTTTATGCAGAGCGGGAAAAGAGCAGAGAAGGTATAGCATAGAAAAAACGCATTATAAAATTTCGGAATTAAAAAAATGATGTATTCCTTAAAAAAAAATAGCTTCCAGTCGAAGATTGGTTTTTCAAAACCACCCGCTAGCGGGTTATACGCTGATTGTGTCATAGCAACTATTGAACCTGTCGCTGGCGCGACAGCCACAATCAGAGTGTTTTTGAAAGCCGCAAACTCTCCTTTGCGCTATTTTTTATGATTTGCCCCGAGTTTCAATTATTCGGAATTACAATGCGTTTGTCCTCTTTCTTGTTCCCTTACTCATTCAACAACCACGCGCTTTCTGATATACTTTTTTCATGTCGCTTAACTGCAATGAAATCAATGTGATTCTTGACGAGCTTTCGCTGGAAGGCTCATTCATTCAGGATATTATTCAGCCGGGATATGACACGCTTGCGCTGTACACGTATGCTGCCGGAGAAGCCAAGGCGGTCATCATATGCACGGCGCAGAATTCCTGCCGTATAAACGAGACGCGGCGAAAAATCAGCAAGAACGAAAAACCGCTTCGTTTTATGGAATTTCTTAAGTCCAACATAAAGGGAGCGCGGATTGTGTCGTGCAGGCAGATTGGGCTTCAGCGCATTATACGGATGGAACTTTCTCATGGAGACGATAGTTTTCTTCTATATATTCGCTTGTGGAGCAATGCCGCCAACGTGATTCTTTGCACGCCGGACAACCGCATCCTTGACACCATGTTCCGCCGCCCCAAAAAAGGCGAGGTGAGCGGGGGAACGTTCATGTTGAGCGAGGATGACGCGGGAAGTGCGGACGGAACCGCTCAAAAAAAGCCGCGCGTGTTTCCGGTGCGGGATTTTTGCGAGCTGGGCGAACAGGCGGCGACGCTTTCGTTCAATCAAAAGGTTGACCTGTGGTACACCGAGCATGCCGAATCCCTTTCCCGCGAGGCGTTGCTTGCGCAGGCAGAAAAATGGTACGTGCGCACAAAAAGCCGCATGAACGGCGCGCTGGAAAAGCTCCTGCAAAAGCAAAAGAGCTTTTCTGAGGCGGAGCGGCTTAAGCATCAGGGCGACCTGATTATGGCGTACAGCTATCTTTTTGACGGAACGCCGCGCGACGGCAAGTTCCTTGAATGCGACGACTACGAGACCGGGCGGACGGTTCAGATTCTGGTGGATTTTACAAAGTCCGCGCACGAGAACGCCGCCGTCTACTATGAGAACTACAAAAAGGCACGGAGCGGCACGGAATCTCTTGAGCATGACATAGAGCTTGCCCGCCGCAAGTTGCAAAAACTGGAAAAGCTTTATAACGACATTCTGACTGAAAAGAACCCCGTGCGCATAGAGCAGCTGCTCCGCAAGGATTCCAGCCCCAGACAGCAGCAAAAAAAAGCACATCCTGGCTTGGACTACACGGTGGACGGCTGGTACATTCTGGTAGGGCGCGATGCCGACGAGAACGACGAGCTTTTGCGCCATCACGTGCGCGGGTCAGACATGTGGCTTCATGTGCGGGATTTTCCGGGCGGATACGTGTTCATAAAATTCCGGCCGGGCAAAACCATTCCGCTGGACATACTGCTGGACGCGGCAAACCTTGCGGTCTACTATTCAAAGGCGCGTAATGCAGGAAAAACCGATTTGTACTATACTCAGGTAAAATATTTGCGGCGGGCAAAGAACGGTCCCAAGGGGCTGGTGCTTCCTACACAGGAAAAAAACTTGTGCATTACGCCAGATAAAAAACGCCTTGAGCGGCTGGACGCGCTCAGGCAGGAAGAGGAGCTTTTGTAAGCATGAAAAGCAAGGATTATGTAAAGCCATTTAAAAAGTATCCCAGTGCGCCGGTGTTTTTGCGTCTGCCCTTTTATCCACGTACGGCAAAGTCCGTATGGACGATGGTGCAGTCAATATTCTGTAATTTTTTTATCCTGCAGAACGCGCAGAAGCTGGGGTTTACAAAGCGCCGTGTGGTGCATGTTGACCACGCGCTTGACGAAGAAATTCCGTTTACGCCGTCCAACGTGCGCATTTATCTTGATTTTGTGTGGTTTTTTTGCCGCATTATGGCAATGCTGATGAAGCGCCTTGGGCTTAAAAAAGCCGCTCCGCTGTGCGCCGCAATCCTTGACTTCATACATGAGCTGTACGACAGCGCGGCGACCATCTATCGCTATTCGCTTACGACTACAAAGCGTCCGTTCTATATTGCCCGTCCCAAGTTTTTGCTGATTCATCTTTCTGACCCGCATCTTTTGTGCGTGCCAAGCCTGCACGTGGCGATTGTGGCGGGCATATGGGCAAAAGTGCGCGCCCTGCTTGCCGACCCCGCGGTTTCATTCTCTATAGAAGAAAAGAATGCGATTCTTGACGAGATTTATTACGGCTCGGTTGCGATAACAGAAAGCGTGCTGTACGTAAAGCAGCACAGCATAAATTGCGTTGCCGGTGCCCTGTACATGCTGACCGCCGCTCATGACGACGGCTTTTTTGGCGCCGCAGATGCCAAAGCCTTTATTGAGCGCCTTTTTTGCGGCGCGGACGACATAAAAAATGGCGCGGAACAAAAAATCCGCGCCGCAATGTATGAGATGTACGGCTCCCTGCTCAGTCAGAAGGAGCGGAGCGCCGGACCGTGGCAACAGCCGCTCCATGACTGGCTTGACCGCTACGAAAGCGCCCGCTAGAAGCGTTCTGCCTTGCCGGACTTCTTGCGCTTGTACAGACCTGCTGAGCCGCTGCGTTCCGAACGTTCCGTAGGCGTGTGAACGTTGGGGCGATTACCGCGCTCCTTGGCGTGTCCACCAAAGCCCCGGTCGCGTTCCCTGAAGCCACGGTCTCTGTCGCGTTCGCGGCGCTCCTCAAAGCTGCCTGCTTTTGCGCCAAAGCTGCCGCGTCGTCCGCCGCCAAAACTGCCGCGACCGCCTCTTCCCCTGAAGCCGCGACCACCGCGTCCTTCGTCAGAACCTTCGCCTTCTCGTATGTCAACGTGCATGTGCGGCACGTCCTGACCGTGCTTTGCAAGCTCCAGCGCCCGTTTTGCCGCTTCTTTTGGCAGGCTTACCAGCGAGAAGTTTGCAGAAATGTCTATGCGGTCAACAAGGCGACCCGGAATGTGGAGCATGCGGCTGAAGTAGTCTGCAAGCACGCGCGGATTATAGCCGTCGCGCCGTCCAAGCTGAATATACAGGCGCACCTGATCCGACGTTTTGCCCTGCGCCTGAATCTTGCCGTAGCGGGATTTGTCCAGCTTGTCCTTGTACATGACAGAAAGAATTGCCGCAAGCACGTCCTTTGCGTCGTGTTCGGCGCAGAGCGCGTCTGCCATTGTCCTGAACTGCTCCTGAACTGCGATGAGCGGGGTAGCGGAGGTAGCGGCGTTGCCAGCGTCTGCGTCTGGCGTTTCGCTAGGTTCTGGCTGTTCGCTTGGCGAATCGTCTGAGTTTTCTGTTGCGGTGGTTTCGACAGGCTCAACCGCCGCAGGACTCTTCTCAATCGGCGCGGAATTTTCGTCAACTGCCGTTTCTTCTGAGGCGCCAAGTCCTATGCTCTTTTTAAGCTCGTCAAAAAGGCGGGATTTTTTCTTTTCGATTACGGCTTCGATGGACGGAACGCTTTCTTCCTTCATCTCGCCCTTGCTTGCCTTTGCAACGGCGCGGCGCAAAAAGCCAAGCTTGCGGGTTTCCTGCGGAGCGACAAAAGTTACTGCCGTTCCCTGTGCGCCCGCGCGTCCTGTTCGTCCGATGCGGTGAACGTAGGTTGCGCCGTCAAACGGGAGCGAATAGTTTACGACGTGGTTCAAGCCGCTGATGTCAATTCCGCGCGCCGCAACGTCGGTTGCAACAAGAATACGCGTTTTTTTTGAGCGGAAGCGCGCGATGATTTTTTCACGCTGGGTCTGCGCTATGTCGCCATGCAGGGCGGCAACCTCGTAGCCCTTTTCATCCAGCGCCTTTGAAACCATGTCCGCATCGTTCTTTGTCTGCGTGAACACGATTCCGTAAAAGTCGTCGGCAATGTCTATAAGGCGCACCAGAGCGGAAATTTTGTCGCCCTCGCGCACCACCCAGAATTTCTGGTCTATAAGGAGCGGCTCGTCAATAACGCCTTCTTCCTCCACAATCTCGTAGTCGCCCATGAACTGACCGGCAATCTTAAGGATTGGTGCCGGCATTGTGGCGCTGAACAAAAGAATGCGTGCGTCTGGGTTTGCCTGCTCAAAAATTGCCTCAATGTCCTCAATAAAGCCCATGTCGAGCATTTGGTCGCCTTCGTCAAGAATGAAGTAGTCAATCTTGCTTATGTCCAGCGTTCCGCGCTCAAGGTGATCCTGAATGCGTCCCGGCGTACCAACGACAACCTCAACGCCGCGCTTAAGGTCGCGGATTTGTGTGGCATAGCTTGCACCGCCGTACAGTACGCAGGTGCGCGGGTTGGTGCCGTCGGTAAACGACTGAAATTCCGTGCAGGTCTGAATGGCAAGCTCTCGCGTTGGCTCCAGAACAAGCGCCTTTACCGTGCCTTTTACGTCGCGTACCTTCTGAATGATAGGAAGCCCGAATGCGGCGGTCTTTCCGGTACCGGTTCGCGCACGCGCAATGATGTTAGCCTCGCCGTTCAGCAGGCGTGGAATTGCCAGCACCTGAATAGGCGAGGGCGTCTTGAATCCCTTGCGCTCAACGGCTTTCAATGTGTTTTCATCCAGTCCTAAGTCTGCAAAAGAAATATCTTCGTCGTCTGTCTTGTCGTCCGCTTCTGCCTGGTCTTCGGCTGTCTGAGCCTCAAGCTGATTCTCGATTTGATTTTCAATCTGATTTTCAAGAGGAACGATTTCTTCGTCCAAAATACTGTTGTTTTCCATGTAAATCCTTAAAAAAATAGTTTCTACAATATAATTGATAAATTGGTTCTATTCAAGCAAATGTTTGAAATCCTCGCAAATAAAGCAGTTTTTTACGTGGTTCAAAATAATTTTTACAGGGCAAACGCATTAGTGTTTTTGAAAGCCGCAAACTCTCCTTTGCGCTATTTTTTTTATAATTTTTGCCTGTTTTATATGTTCGAAATTATAATGCGTTTGCCCTGATAATTTTTATTTGCAAAACCGTTTTTTTTTTTGTATAGTATTCATAACCGTTTTTTATGACGCAAAGGGGGCTTATATGAGTTCTGTGCGCAATTTGTGTTTATTGTTGGCTTGTTTGCTCGTGATGCTCGCACCCGCACATGTGTTTTCTCAGGCGGCGGAAAATCAGGATTCCGTGGAGCTTTTGGACGTGTGGGTACCGCCGGAGGAGCAACCGCAAAAAAATCAAAGTTCGGATTTTTCTTTTGAGCGCCTTTCGCTCGCCGTGTTCGGCTTGTTCCAGCTGCCATTGTATGGCGGTGCGGACGGTTATGCCGACGTGGTCTCAAAAAGCGTGGGCGCTGGCCTTTCCCTTGAGCTTGGCTTACCCTTTGCCGCACCGATTCAAAATCAGTTCGGGCTTTTGTTCCGCGCGTTCTGGCGCTACGATTTTACAGAAGAAATTGACGAGGGCGAGGTCATCACTTCTCTTAACGACGTGGCGGCAACGTTCGGTTTCTTCTATAAAATACCGCTTGGAACGCAAAATGTGCTGCTTGTGCCGGAACTTGGCTATGGCGCAATGCTGCATATTGTAGACGCGCCCGAGGCGGCAAATCTTGATTCCCTGTATGTGTCGCACCTTGTTCATGCGGCGACGGCGCTGCGTGTGAATGTTTCTGGCGCGGCGGATTTTGTAATGCTGGACGCTTCGCCCATGTACACGCTCCTTATAGAAAAGGACGGCGAGATGATGCATGAGCTTGGCGCGCGCCTTGGTCTTTCTTTCAAATTGGTTCGCTAGGGCGAGGCAATCTTCTTTGAGTTTTTATAGTAGGAGCAAAGATGAAAAGAATTCTGTGTTCTGTGTTTGCACTGTGCGCGCTTGTTTTTACTTCGTGCGGCAGTTTTATTTCAGATGTAAAAGAGGCGGAAGAAAGCGTCCGCGAAAATGCTGCGGCAACAAAAATAAAAAAACTTACCGTCTCAAACCTTGCCTTTGACAGCCTTACCTATGAGCTTTCTGCGGACGTTACCGCTGACGACGGAACGAAGCTCACGCTTACGTGCCTTAACGAGGAGCTTACGGCGGTTGCTGGCGGCGGTAAAATCTCGCTTGTTCTGGACACACCGTTTTCTACGGGTGCAAAGGGCGGCAAAGACTATACCGTGCAGTTTTCTGCGGACGGCTACGCTGGCACAAGCGCGACCATAAGCTATTGGCCGTTCCTTCGCATGAACGTACTTACGGCAGATGAGATTACCATTTACAACGGTGGGGCTGGCGACTACGAGCCGCCTATTGTTCAGCTTGTAAATTACGACGAAGAGAACGTTACCTACAAAAACTGGTTCAAGATTTTTACGACCGAAAGTTACGGAACGGAATCTCAGGAAGAGATTACCGGCGTTGACACTTCCTCATGGACGCTGGACACCTTCAGGGAATGGCTTACTGCCTCTGCAAATGACGGAAAGACCATTGAGGCGCATTATTCTGTAACGCCGAACTGCGACGGCGGTGAGAACCTTAAAAACGAAGGTTACATCGTCTACCACTGCAAGAAGGACGTGCTGGTAAAGAGCGTGCGCGTTTCAAATCAGTGGGGAAGATTCGAGGCGCACTTGTACGCGGACGAAGACCAGAGTGACGCAAGCGAGGCAGAGACGGCGGGCGGCATTGTTTCCTATCAGTGGCAGGTTTCTCAGGACGAAACTGTTTGGACGGACATTCCCGATGCAAGCAAAAAAACATTCAGTCTGACCAAAGAGAATGCCGATGCGCTGATTGATAAATTGATTCGCGTAAAAATCACGCAGAATTTTGAGGGAACGGAGCAGCCAAGCCTTGTTTCGCCGGCGAGCATTCGCATTTATCACAAGCCTGTTCAGACCGCGCTTTACTATGACGGCTTGCTCCCGGTTGGAAGCCGCTTTGACACCACAAAAATCCGGGGAACGATTACCGATGAGTGCGGGAACGACTACGGCGTGAATGATTTCAGCTGGATTCTTATAAGCGAATTTGACGAAAACGACTATTACACAGCCGTACATTCTGAGAATTACTGGGTTCAGTTCTTGAATGATTCATTCTATGACAGCGTGGCTGAGGTGTTTGCCACCGTGCAGGCGTTTTTTGCAGAAGACGAGCTTCCGCTTCTTTCTACGGACACGGCAAGCATTCCTGCGGGCAGCGTTTTGTTTGCGAGCGTGGACAAACGCCTTGAGCTTTCGTACGACGGCGGCGCGACCTACAGCGACTTCCCGGAGGAAACATTTTTTGCCAAGATTGGCGCAACGTTGTATCTGCGCAAAAAGGCGGTGGGAACGCCGAACCAGAGCGGCTACATAAAGGAAAGCGAATCGCGCACCATTACCGTAAAAGAAGAAAATATTGGGCGAAAGGCGAGCGGCGGCGGTCTTATAAACGGCTTGCAGTCGCTTTCATTCTCGCTCAAAAAAAGTAGCGTAACAGAAGAAACAGTGCTTCCTCAAAGCGATGTGTTCACAACCAAAAAATCAGTTGTTTCCACCACATTCACCCCGGCGTTCAGTTATGTTGATTCTGAGTGGGAATATGACTACGAATGGCTCATTGACGGCGTGAACGCGCTTTCGTATGAGGGCGTTACGGTGGACAGCGCGACAAACGCGCTCGTCGTTCAGCACGCGTCATTTGCAAACGATGTATACCAGGTGTTCTGCAAGGTGCATGTTTTTGTAACGCTTGACGCAGAGAAGGGGCTTTCTGTTGATGTTGCGACGCTTTCATCTCAATCCTCGCTCACAGTGAATAATGCTGAAGGGCTTCTGATTGCATTGAGCCTTGCCCAGACGGCAAACGCGCTGTATGATGCGGGAAACAGCTCCGTCTTTGCGGACATAAGCCTTTCGCCGGTTCTGAGCGTTGTTTCTGACTCATGGCGATACGAATACGTATGGACGATTGACGGCACGGACGCGCTTTCGCTTTCGGGCGTTACCGCTGATTCTGCCTCTCATGTCCTGAGCCTTAAGCGCTCTTTTTCCGAAGGCTCTCATGCCGTTTCATGCACGGTGCGCATTTACGATGCGAACGGGAATAGCATAAGCCGCTCCTCAAGCACGGCGATTGTGCTGTCAAGCGAAGGGCTTGAGCCATTGCTGAGCCTGCGAAAATCGACAGCCGTATCGCTTGCGCTTGATGACAGCACGGTATTTTTAGGCATGAGCGTTACGCCTGCATTCACTTATGCAGAAAACGGCTTGCACTATGAATACACATGGCTTATCGACGGCAAAGACGCGCTTTCTTTTGCGGGCGCAGAAATAGCTGCTTCCGCTGAAGCTTCTCCGACGCTTTCTGTATACAACAGCTTTGCGAACGGGGCGCACAGCGTCTCTTGTACGGTACGCATATACGACAATGCGGGTGAGCGGGCAATTGCTTCTGCACAAACGGCGTTTACGGTGAATGCAGCGGACAGTGAGCGATTTTCATTGACAACTAAAACTGAATTTTTCTGGAGCGAGGCCGCGCGCTTTGGCTTCACCGTTACATCGCATCCCAACCTTGCATTGGGCGGTACCGTGCGCAGTACATACGACTGGCTTTTTGACGGAAAGGATTTGAGCGAGCTTGCGGGTAAGGTATCCAAGATTATAAATAATGCAGATAGCATCACTGTAAAATACTACGCCGGTACAACAGCAAAGAAACATCCCGTTTCTTGTACGATGACTCTTTATTACGGTGATGTAAAAATCGCAGAGACGAGCGCAAAAACAACGGTAACTGTTCAATTCTAAGGAGGACGACATGAAATGCAATAGATTTTTTAGAGCAACGGCACTTTTTGCGGCTTTTTCGCTTTTTTTTGCAGGCTGCTCGAATATTTTAAAGGAAGAAGAAAATCCCCCGGCAAATGCAGCGGTTGTTTCCTATGACGCGACGCTTACGGTGGGCGTTGAGGAACTTTCCCGCACGGCGCTTCCCGAGGTTGCCTTGGACGATTTGAACAGCATTACGCTGTATTATCAGGACACCGACATAAGCGATGGGCTTGACGGCTTTAAGCTGCTTGGCTCGTGGGAAAGCGTAAGCGAAATGCGCGAGGCGGTCATTTCCTTTAAGACAGGAACGTTTGATTTTGCGCTGCTTGCAACCAGCGACGTCATGGCTTTTTATGATGAGCGAACAGTCACCATCGCAAGCGGTGAAAACACGCTTTCGTTCACGCCGCGGGCAGAGGCAACTGCAAAAGAAGCGTTCGGCAAGGGCAATTTAAGTGTTTCCATACGCTACGATGACGAGGGCGTTGCGGCTGTTACCGCGGGCTTGTATTCGCTTGAAGGAATGCGCATTGCAGGCTACGGCGACCAGACTATTGCCATAGAAGAGGGCGGTAACTCAACCTACACAAAAAACAATGTTCCAAGCGGAAACTACATGCTGATTTTTAAGTTCTATGCCGATGCGGACAAAAAACTGCTGCGCGCCTCCTACCGCGAATACTGCTCAATCGTAAACGGCAAGACCAGCACCAGCGAATGCGTGCTTGATGTTATGGGCGGCGTGTTCAGCATTACCTATGAGCTAAACGGCGGCACATTCAATAACCAGTACACGTCACCCGGCTCGTTTACGCGGCAGACGGCGGCAATCACGCTTCCGACGGCATCGGACATTGCAAAGGCAAACTGCACCTTTGCCGGCTGGTACGACAACGCAAAGTTCGACGGCCTGCCGGTTACAGAAATTCCAAGCGGCAGCGTTGGCGACAGAACGTATTACGCAAAATGGCTTAATGACGCGACCATCATCTTTGTAAAAAATGATGGCGCTGCAACAATCGTAACAATGTCCCAGGTGGTACAGCGTGGCGTTGCGGCAAACCTTAAGACTGCGTCCGAATTGGGGCTTGTAACTCCTACGGGCAAGCGTTTTTTGGGCTGGTCAAAGCGAAGCACCGCCACGACCGTTGATGCCATAGACTACATTGACGGCGATGCCATTGTCGTTACCGCGAACACGACGCTGTATGCGGTATGGAGCGTGTCTGCCATTGACCCGCAGTCTGCAGACGACACCTCTGACGCGGACAAGGACGGACTTACCGACTGGGAAGAACTGTACAAGTATTTTACAGACCCAAGCAACCCGGACACTGACGGCGACGGCTGGAGCGACGGCTATGAGGTTCACGGCATGTACGAGGAAAGCACCAATACGTTCAATCCGCTCATTGCGGACGTTCCGGCATTGGAAGTGCAGTTCTTCGGTAAGCCGCAGTTTTCGTATACCTATGCGGTTTCCTCAACAAAAAATGAGACCATATCCATAACGAACAACGAAGGCGTTACTGGAAGTTCTTCAAGCACATCCTCCAGTACAAAAAGCCGCAACGAAACCCACGGCTGGGGCGTAAAACTTGGTGTAGCAGAAAAGTGGGGATCGACCATGGAAATTTCCACAAGCCAGGAGGCTTCGTACAGCGGAAGCGTTACAAACGGCGACACCTACACCTATTCTTCAAGCACAAGCTCAAGCTGGTCAAAAAGCTGGAGCAACGGAAGGTCTACGGCAAGCTCAACAGGCAAGACCATCAACGGCGGAAAGGTAACGATGCAGGTTAAGTTCAGGAATCCAAGCAATATTTCGTACACCGTGAACACTGTAACGCTTGCCGTAAACAACCTGCCGGTAGGCTCGGCAGAGGTTAGTCCTGTTGCCAGCGTAACCAGAACGGACGTCGGCACGATTCCTGCGGGAACAACGACCAGCGCCTTTATCATATCATTTGACCTTGGCATAGACGGCTTTGAAAAGGTCATGAAGTGGTCAAGCGGTCTTTCGGTAGAAGTGTCGGGCTATACGATTTCCATTCAAAAACAAGGCTTTATGTCGAACGACTTTACCGAAGCGCTCACCAAGGTAAAGGCACTTACTTCCGCGCTCTACATTGACTGGGGAAACATGAGCGGAAGAAAACCCGTCACCTACAACATCGCGGTAAAGAACCAGTACAACAAGAATTCAACTTCAATAAACGACCTGTATACAAAAACAACGCTGGAGTACGTATTGAAGAAAATTCTGCATATGACGGAAGGCTCTTCCAGTGGCTACGTTCTGTCTAGCGAAGGGTATATAAAATCCATTTACGGCGTGGAAAATGCCGCCACTGCAAAGGACGGCGCCTGGTATTTGTGCCATAAATACACGAGCGACGGAGGATTACGCAAGGCGAAGGTGTATGGGCCATACGAATCAACGGACGATAAACTGCATTGGACGCCATCGGATATAACCATTTCCGCAGGGGATGAACTTTCCCTTATCTATTCCACCGACCAGGACAACGACGGCGTTCCGCTCAACGAAGAGCTTATCTACGGCACGGATGACACAAAGGCGGACACCGACGGCGACGGACTTACCGACTATGAAGAAATTTACGGCTGGTACAAGAGTCATTTGGAAAGCTCTTATTCAGACGCAACCCGGGTGTACACCAATCCTATCAACACGGACACTGACGGCGACGATTTGCTTGACTATTCGGCTGACAGCGCAAAGCGCGATACCGACCCTGTTACCCCGAAGATGAAGGACGACGCGAGCCTTGGCATTTGCCAGTACAAAAAGAGCAATACAGCAAGTTTTTCTGACTTTACATTCAACAGCTCCGGCGCATATACGCTTTCCGACTGCAATGAATACATTTGGCTGAACATAGAGTCAAAGCTTATCTTTGGCACGGTTCAGTACAAGGTTGGCGAGGACGGCACCTATAGCGACGTTGATAAGACGACGGCAATCAAACTCAACGTGGGCACAAATAAAATTTATGTGCTTTGTACGGCACCCGATGAAATTACTACAAAGGAATACGTTCTTACGGTAAATTCCGTGTTCCGCACGCTGAGCAGTTTTAAGCTGAACGCCCCGGCATTCGGCGAAGGTCAGGTGAACTTTACCTGGACGTCGTATGCCGACGAGCGTGCAAGTGCAAGCGACGGCGGATACATTCTTTTTGCAAAGAAGGAAACGTCCGCCCCAAGCGCAAGCCGCGCGCTGTCCAGAAGCGATGCGATTTCCGCACTTGACCCTGATAAGGCAACGGCGCTGAATGCAAAGGCAGAGTTCTACGTAAAGTTTGCCACGACCGACCTTGCAAACGGCTATAAGTCGCTGTATTCGCTTTCTCAGCATACGGAATACAACTTATACTTGTTTGCCTATGCACATGCCTCAAGTGACGCGAAGTATCAGTACAAGTTGCTTGGCTATGGGCATGTAAAGACCGGCGTTTCTGAAATAGGAAAACTGAACTTCTATGCGCATTATATTTATGACTGGAAGGATCAGGACGGAGGCTGTGATCCGGAGTATTACTGGACATTTAACGGAGGAGAACTGGATCTTTCTCCGCTGAATATTGGTTCTGGCAGCAAAAAAGAATTTGACGACGACGATGACAAGACCTACTGCTTTGGCGAAGGAACGATTCATAAATATCACAACGACCCGTCAAAATTCTCCGCCTGTACAAAGGTGCTTGAATTCAAGTTCAACCGCAACCGAAATTACAGCTTTACCGCAACTTGGAATGCGTGGGAATACGACAGCGGTTCAGGTGATGACCATCTTGGTCAGGTGACGGCAACGTTCACCTATACCGCGTCTACCGATACCTGGTCATGCAGCTGGAAAAGCGACCACGGCGCAAGCGGAAGCTCTACGATTACGGCAGGCGAGCGTTCCGGCAAATCTGGCGGTGGCTACTGGGACGGCAACCGCTGGGAGCTTCACAACTCAAGCGAAGGCGAAATAGACTTCCACTGGGACTGGGGCTGGGACGAATAGCACATCTGGGCGGCATTGTTGAATAAGCAAAGTGTCATGGAAATCAATTTTTGATGTATAGGTATATTAAAAAAATAGCTTTCAGTCGAAGTTCATCCTTCAAAATCGCAAGCTAGCTTGCTACACGCATTTTTGCCTTGGAACTTATAAAGTTTGCCGCTTACGCGGCAGCAAAAATGAGTGTTTTTGAAGGCTGCAACTTCTCCTTCGCGCATCTTCCCATGCTTAAAAAACTTGACGCTGACATTGCCTCAGAACGTCTTACAAATGAATCAGAAAAAATCAAGAAAAAAGCAGATTGGGCAGCGCGTATACATCCTTTACGCCGCCCACGAGAATTCCGCCCATGCCCATCTCAAGCGGAAGCGAGATGTCCATGTCGTAGCGGTCGCCAACTGAAAGGCATTCCTCCGGCGCGGACTTTGTGCGGCGCATCGCTTCCTCAAATGGCTCTCGGGCGGGCTTTGATTTTCCGCAGGTGTCAAGCCCAATGATTTCTGGAATAAGGTCGGAGATGCCGAGCGCATCCAGCGTTTTGCGTGCCGGAAGCACCGGATTGTTCGTTACGCATATGAGCGTAAAGCGTTCTGAAAGTTTTTTTAGCGTTTGTATAAGGCACTCGTCCGTATTTAAAAATCGTGCCGGCTCAAGCAGCGTGCGACGCATCTCCACGCTTTCGGCAATGGTTACACCAAAGTGGGTGAGCGTGTTTCCAAGGCTTATCTTTTTTCCTTCGTGAGCTTTTGACCATGCGCGTCGGAATGCGGTGATTCTGTTCCGCGCGTCGGCGGCGCTCATGCCGTGTTTTTTTGCATAGTGGCGAATCTGAACGTCCACCTGCTCAAAGGCGTAGGCGCGGTTAGTGTACAGAGTGGAGTCTATGTCAAAAATGATTGTCTTAAGTCGTTTTGGAATGCGGTACACGGTGGGCGCGCTGTTTTTTTGTCGGCATTCGCAGCCGTTGCAGGAAAAATGCGCGTCGTGCCACAGACAGCGCGGCTTGCGTCCTGCAGGGTGTGGTACACATTGAGCGAATGCAGGACGACGGCGGCGTTTCCTAAAAGCTCCGCGTCCGTGGTGGCGGGGGCTGCAATCTGAATGCCGGTCTGCAGGGCTTTTTCGGTAAGCCACATGCGGTTTTTAGCTTGTCCTCCAGTGATGGTCATTACGTCCGGAAAGGCTATACCGTTCTGCTCTGCGGCTGTTCGCAGCGCAAAAAGCCCGCGCTTTATTTTTTCGCACAGCTCGCACAGAATGCGCCAGCCTTCGGAATTGCGGTCGTCAAAGCACAGGTCTACGATTTCCTCGTATGTAAGCGGCTTTTGCTCAAGCGCCTCAATCTGTGCCTTGTATTCGTCCATCAGAATTCCGCTTTTTTCTATTATAAAAGACACGTTCCACAAGCTGGGAATGACGCTTGGCAGCGTGCGGAGCATTGGCGCAAAAAAAGGCTTTTGCGTGCAGAAATTGATTCCCTCGCTGCTTCCCGCGCGGTCGCACAATGCGCCGGGAACGACCGTTCCAGTTCCAATCAGAGCGGTAACAAAGTCCGGCCCACCGCAGAATACGGGAACTGCTCGTGCCAACGTCAGCGCTAGCGTCGCGTCCTGCGTGGTCAGTCCTGCAAAATGCCCGGTCGGAACGAAGCTTCCGAATTTTGAAGAATCAATGCCCGCGCTGCGCAGTGCTTCTTCGTTCCAGTAGGCGGGCGCAAAGCGCTCTTCCGGCAGAATGGTAAGCACGCTTCCTGTGAGCGCGTGAATGAGGAATTCCGGGTTTGAGAAAAGGTGCGCGGAAGCATTGTAGTCTGCGGCATAGCGTTTTTTGAACGCAAGAATGCGTGGAATGAAGAGCGAGTTTTTTGCTTCATTTGGGAGTGCGCAAGCTGTGGCGTGCGTGATGGTGCCGGCTGTGCCATTTTCGCCGTCCCTGCTTGCGGCTGTGCCAGAAGGCAAAACGTCATTCGCGTTCTGTCCGTTTTCTTCTGCATCATCGTTCCATAGGAGCGTGCGTCCGTTCTGCGCAATCAGCGTGGGACCGTTGCCGGAAAGCGAGATTCCGTCTATCGTACCGCCCGCCGCTTGGAACGCGGAAACAAGCTTTCTTCCGTGCTCAAAAAATGCGGCATTCCACTCATTTGCGAGAAAATCGTTCTTTTCAGAAAATCCGTGCCGGTAAAAAGAAACGACTTCGCCGTTTTCAGAAATAATTCCGATTTTGAGCGAAGTCGTTCCGATGTCAGCACAAAGAATGTGCTTCATTATTATTCGGTTTTGCTTGCTGCGTTGTTTCCGCTTTCCTGCTGCTGCTTCACGATTTTTTCAATAATCGTGCGGTTGTCCAGCAAGTCGCCGATTGACTGGTTGTGATGGATGCGCGTGATTACGTTTGCGAACAAGCCCGAAACGTCTGTGGAGATGTACCATTCCTTCTTAAGAAGCTCCTCGTGGTAAACGGCGTTCGTTCCGATTACGCGGTAAAAAAGCCCCTGCTTGTAAGCCTCGTCAAAAAGCTCAATCGCGTTGCCAGTGAAGAACGGAAGGCTGATTGCGGCGATTACCTTTGTGGCTCCGTTTTCCTTAAGGAAGCTCATTGCCTTAAGGAGCGTTCCGCCTGTGCCAAGCATGTCGTCGGCAAGGAAGGCAACCTTTCCCTTTACGTCGCCCAAAAGCTTTACGGATTTTATGTTGGTGTCCTTTGCGTTCTGTGTTACTACGGAATAGTCGCGCTCCTTGTAAATCATTGCAAGCGGAAGCTTAAGACCGGAAGCGTAGAACTTGTTGCGGTCGATGGCTCCTGTGTCCGGGCTTACGACGACCATGTCCTCCGTCTGACCGGTAAGGTCAACGATTTTTCCAAGCTCGCGGATAATCTGGTAAGAGGCATGAAGGTTCTCAAGATTGATTGTATTGAATGCGTTCACAATCTCGCGGCTGTGGATGTCCAGAGTGATTATTCTGGAAACGCCGAGCATTTCGTATACGTGGCCGAGCATTGCGGCGGTAAGACCCTCGCGGCCCTTCTTTTTGTGCTGGCGGCTGTACGGATATACAGGAACAACCAACGTTATGTTTGCGGCACCTGCCTGACGAACTGCATCAATTGTTACCAACAGACTCATCACATGGTCGTTTACAGAAAGCGACAGCTTGTTTTTTCCGCCGTTGAGCGAAAGAACCTCGTGGTTCTCTACGTCCTGAAAGATAAAAATGTCTTTTCCGCGGATTGATTCGTTGATTTCGGTCTTGAATTCTCCGTTCGCAAAATACGTGAACGTGGTGTCTACCTTGAATACCGGCGGGCGGTACTTGTCCGTGGAGCCACGGATTACAAGGTCGGACGTCTCAAGATCGTTGCGAAGGTTGATGTTGCGGACAAGCTCTTCTTTCGTAAGATTGTAACGCTTTGAAATGGCATCGTTCTTCAGTGTGAAACGATGTTTGTACATGTGCTTTAAGTGCGTGATTACAGCATCTGCAAAGGCTTCTCCGCCAGGGCATGCTATAACCGCAAGTTCAGTTGGTTCTGAATACGGCATCTTCAAACCTCTTTTATTTGTGGAAGGTATGCTCATAGTAGCATTTTTACCCCTGATTTTCAATATAAGTGCTTTGGAATTCCTTGGTAAAAGCATTATAAAACCTTAGCAGATTGCGGAAGGCGAGTTTTCTAAAAAAATAGCGCGAAGGAGAGTTTGCGATTTTGAAAGACGAAACTCGACTGAAAGCTATTTTTTAAGGAAAACCACAGTTTTTTTAATTCTGAGTTTTATGATGCGCTTGTCCGGTTTGGAATTCAGTTTTGAGTACAATGAATTTTATTGAATCTGGTTATATATTTTTTGTCATTTTTGGTATATATTCCTAATATCAATTTTATGTGAGGCAAAACATGAAAAAAAAGGCTTTATTTGCATTGTGTGCATTGGCAGCGCTCGGCTTTTCTTCCTGCTCAAAAAAGACAGACGAGCTTCATATTTATTCCATTATACATGAGGAAGAGACGGAAGCGCTCACAAAGCTGTTTACAAAGCAGACGGGAATTCCTGTGTCGTACCTGCGCGCCACTACCGGCGAGCTGGTGAACCGCATCATTGCCGAAAAGGAAAATCCGCAGGCAGACGTTCTTTTGGGCGGCGCGACGAACTATCACGTTCAGGCGGACGCGCAGGGCGCGCTTGAGCCGTACCTTTCGCCGTTGGCAGAGCGGGTGCCCTCGTATGCGGTCAGCCCCAATCACACATGGACGGGCTTTTGTGTGCTTACGCTGGGAATCGGTATCAATTCGTCGCGCTTTCAGAAGCTGTATCCGAACATTCCCTTTCCGCGCACATGGGAGGATTTGCTGAATCCAGCATTTAAGGGCGAGATTGTCCTTACGAATCCGGTTGCCTCTTCTACGGCATATCTTTTTTTGCAGGACCAGCTTCAGCGCCTTGGCAGCGAGAAGGGCTGGGAATATCTGCTTGCGCTCGCCCCTCTTGTGGGTCAGTTTCCGGATTCCGGCAGCGCACCGGCAAAGCTTATTGGCACCGGGGAATACGCGCTGGGCGTGTCCTACCTTCACGCGCTTGCAAAGTACAAATCCGAGGGCTTCAATGTAAGCCTTGTTGCTCCGCCTCAGTCAATGGGCGACGTGGACTGTATTTCGATTATGAAGAACTCCAAAAAACTTGAGGAAGCAAAAAAGTTCGTTGACTTCATGCTTTCCAAGGAAGCACAGGAACTTATGAGTTCCATTGATTTTACGATTCCTGTGAATCCGGATGCGATTCCTGCCGCTGGCTCAATTCCAATCACTCAGATTGATTTGATTGACTATGACGTAAAGAAGGCTTCCGAAGAAAAGGATGCGGTGCTTTCTTTCTGGAGCAAGAACGTACGGTAATGAGCGGCTTTTCTGGCGGATTTGGCGGTCTGACCGCCCGCATAAGCAGGTCGCAGTACATTACGTGGCTGATTCTGCTTGTATTTTTTGCGGTATGCGTGTTTTTTCCTCTGCTGAATATACTGCTGTGCGCAAAGCCGTCAGATTTTGTGACCGTGTTTGAAAGCCTTTCGTTCCGCGAGGCGCTCAGGAACACTGTGCTTGAATGCCTTTGTTCAACCAGCCTTTCGGTGTTTATAGGCTACGTGTTTGCGTATGCTGTTGAGCGTGCGGACATTCCGTTCCGACGTTTTTTTTCATTGGTGCCGATTATCCATCTTATTACGCCGCCTTTTGTGGGTGGGCTTGCGTTCATTCTGCTTGTGGGGCGGCAGGGGCTTATCACGCACCGGCTTCTGGGGCTGGACGTTTCGCTGTACGGCTTTGCGGGGCTTGTGATTGCGCAGGTGCTGTGCTTTTTTCCGATGGCGTACCTTATCTGCGCCCAGACGCTGCGGGGCATAAACCGGAACCTTGAGCGGGCTGCGGAAAGCATGGGGGCGGGGCGGCTTAAGATTTTCCTTACGGTAACGCTTCCGCTGAGTCGTTCCGGTATTGCGGCTTCATTTTTGTTCATTGCCGTAACCGTGCTGAGCGACTTTGGAAATCCGCTGATTGTGGCAGGAAGGTTTCGCGTGCTTGCCGTAGAAATCTACACGCAGCTGACCGGCTGGCTTAACGCGGGAACTAGCGCGGTGCTTGGCATTGTGCTTGTCATTCCGTCCGTCGCGTTCTTTGTGCTACATAACC
>CAKZZR010000063.1 GCA_937885475.1 uncultured Treponema sp. | reverse complement strand
GTATGGAGCTGAAGACCCTGTGGGTGCCTATGGAAAATCCCTTGAAAAACTCATGGCTTTGTATGCCTCATGCGGCGTGAATAATGCCGAGCTCCGCAGGTACGAGGGCGACCGCCATGAGCTTCTGAACGAAAAGAACAGCGACAAGATCATCAGCGATATTTTTGACTGGATTGAAAAAAATGTCTCTCTGTAATAGAATCTCCTCATTGTGTTGATACGTTACGGAACAGACAAAAACGGGAAGCCGGTAAAAAAGGCTCTCGTATATACAAAAGAAGAGCATTGCATTCCTAAGTCAAAGATAGATTTTGATGCCGTTCATATCGTCGAGCGGCTCCGTGCAGAGGGCTTTCATGCCTATATCGTGGGCGGAGCCGTGCGCGACCTTATCGTCGGCAATACCCCCAAGGATTTTGACATCGTTACCGATGCCACTCCGTCAAAAATAAAGCGCATTTTCAGAAATTCCCGCATCATCGGAAAACGCTTCCGCATCGTCCACGTGGTGTTCGGCGAGAAGATTTTTGAGGTCAGCACCTTCCGTTCCATTGCGGAAGGCTCCGTGGGAAACGACTTCGGCACCATCGAGGAGGACGTTCAGCGCCGCGATTTTACGATTAACGCGTTGTACTACGATCCCATCTCCGAGCACGTGATTGATTATGTGGGCGGCGTAAAGGACATAAAGAAGGGCGTCCTTCGCCCGGTAATTCCTATGGAGCGGATTTTTGTGGAGGATCCGGTGCGCATGCTGCGCGCCATAAAGTATTCCGCAAAGACCGGCGCAAGAATGTCTTTTGCGCTGCGGCGCAAAATCAGGCGGAGCGCGAGCCTGTTGGGTGAGGTAAGCCCTTCGAGACTTACAGAGGAACTTCTTAAAATCATAAACAGCGGAAAATCCGCGCAAATCGTTGCAGAGGCTCTGGACACAGATTTGTACATGTCGCTCCAGCCTGCGGCAACCGGCATGATGTACGAGGACAAACGTTTTGAGACGCTGTATATGAAGCGCCTTTCAAGTCTGGATGAATTGGTTCAGCATGAACCGGACGCGCGCCTTGGTCAGAAGCTTGTGTTCATGATTCAGGATTTTATAGAAAGCCTTACCGACTGGAAGAAGGAATTGGAAAACCGCACTCCCTATGCGGAGCTGTACGCAAAGACCTGGCGTGAGTGCAGGAACTTCATCCTGCCGATGAATCCGCAGCGGACGGAACTGGATTTTGCGATAAAGACGGTGCTTATAAGCCTTGGCGTTCCTGTGCGCACCAAAAAGCGAAAGCCTCGCCCGGCAGAAAGCAAAGCTAAGTGACAGCGTACCGTACTATTCCTTGAAGTCTGTTCCGGTGATTTTGTCTATGACGATGCTCACTTCCTCAATGAGGATTCCCGTGTAGCCTTCGATTTTGTCTATGATGTAGCGCTGGAGCTTGTGGATTTTTCCGGTAAGCTGCGTTCCGAACGGCACGTCTATAGTGATGATAATCTTGTAGCCGCGCTTGTCCGTCTTTATGGTCATCTTCTTTACCTTTACCGCAGGCTCGCATTCCATGACGCAGTGCATGACCATCTGCGTAAGAGCCGCCTCTGAAATCTCGACCCTGCCTTTTTTTGAGAATTCCGGCTGAACGATGGACTTCTCGAACATTTTTCCGTCCTTCTGTCCTTTGTTGAACATTTTTTTTCGGCGGAAGAACAGCTTTATCGAATTTGAGAAAATCTGGGGGTAGCTGCGCTTTATTTCTATCGATGGAACGGGAATGACGTGCTTTCCCTCAACCTGGCGCGATTTTATTGCCTTCTCAATTTCCTCCCGGCTTGCAATCTCCTCAATGTGAATGATTTTCTGCGGCTGCGGAAGCTGAAGCCGGGTCGCGATTTTCATGACCATTTTTTCTGAGGTGCCAAGAATGAGCAGTTTTTTAATGCGGGCTTTTTTCCATGCTTTCGCGACCTCGTCGCGGTGCTCCTTGTCGTCAAAAAGCGCGACGCGCACGGCTCCCATGTAGGTTTTCTCTCGCTTTGCGGAATGCCCTGCGAGAATCTTGTCGTTCTGAATGAGAAGTCCGTCGTCTATGAGCGCGTCTATGCCGTATTTTTCTGCGAGCAGCTTTGAGCGGAAGCTTTTTCCCGTTCCGCTTTCGCCCACGAGCGCATATACAAAAATCGGCTTGAACGAGCCTATTATGTCCTCAAAGAATTTGCCCATGCAGACAGTATACTACATTTTTCGTAATCGTGCAGTGAAGATTTTAAAAAGTGCGCGAATTTTTCAGGGAGCGGGGCGGTTATCTCTGCGGGAAGGGCGAGCGCACCGGAATCCGGAAGCCTAATGCGCACGGCATGCAGAAAATACTCCGTTTCGGCAATTCTTGTGCCGCCGTATGCCGTGTCTCCCAAAAGCGGAACGCCGTGCAGGGCGCTCTGTGCGCGAATCTGATGCTTGCGCCCGGTTTCTATGCAAAGCCGGGCGAGCGTGTATGGCTTTTTGCTCCATGAGCCGTAGGCGAGGGGCGTTACGCTGGTTATTGCGCGCTTGCCGCTTTCTGCGTCGCACGAGCGCACCGTATGGAACGCACCAGGCTCGCACGTCTCCACCTCTGTAAGAAAATCCTCCCAGCGTGCGGGTGCCGTAAGCGTTCCCTGAAGAATTCCTACGTATTCCTTTTTAATCGAATGCTCCTGAATGCGTTCCGAGAACCATTTTGCCCCGCGCAGGCTGAGTGAGAACGCCAGAACACCGGTCGTCCTTCGGTCAAGGCGGTGAAGCGGTCCCGGTGTAAAGGAAAGAGAGTCTGAGCCCTGTGATGTCTTGAACCACGCCGCAACGACAGCATTCAGCGAGTTCTTTGCGCCCTGAACGGTTGTGTCGTAGGGCTTGTTTATAAAAAGCAGGTCTTCCGTTTGAAGCAGAATGTCAAAAGGAAGTCCTTCCGCGGAATTTGAGGGGGCTTGGAAAACGGCAGGGGAAGTTCCGCTCGCCGCTTCTTCAAGCAGGAATGCGGCTACGCTGATTTTATCCCCCTGAACCACGTGGGCTGCAGGGGCGGCTTTTTTTTCGTTCAGCTTTATAAGTCCCTTGCGGAGCGCCATGCACAGTTCCGCCGTTGATTTTTGTGGGAGCAGCGCGCGCACGATGCGATCCAATCGCCGCCCGTCATCGTCCTTACCCGCATACAGTTCCTTGAAGTCCATGAAAGACAGTATATGCGCAAACTTGATGTTTTGCCATAGATATAGTAACTTCGCAAAAAAAATGCTATTCTCTTCCTATGAAAATAATCAGAAAACACGTTGCCACGGCGCTTGCGGCCCTTTTCCTGTTCTGCGGAGCGGGAGCGCATTCCGCATTCTCCGAATCCTATTCCGCCCAGCAGCTCATTCCCGCCGGACATTGGGTGTATGACGCGCTCACTATGCTCAATAATTCCGTGCGCCGCACCAGTTTTGCGACCAACGCGCCACTTTCCGTCGCAGAGCTCAGAATGTACCTTGAGCTTATTCCCTATGAGCGACTTTCTGATTCCGCAAAGCAGTTGTATGACGAGGTTTTCTCCTTTCTGACTGAAAAAAAGTTCACCTTTGACATGGGCGGCGCGCGCTTTGGCTTTAACGTCGACCTGTACCCTCTGTTCCTTGCAAAAACGAACGGAGACATTGCATGGACATTCTCTAATGATTACACCGGGCATAAGAATTCCGTGTCGTCGTTTCCCATTGTGGAGGACATAACGAAGCCTTACGAGACGGACTATAACACAAAATCAGACGGAACCCCAAAGTATTCTTTTTTGCCACAGGAACCTGCGTTCTCTGAATACATCGCCTCAACAGGCTTTTCTGGCACGAGGGACGGCAAGGCACTGGTCACGCTTCCGCTGTATTTGGGCTGGTCGGACTATTTTTTCATTCAGACTGAACCGTGCTTTGCAAAGAGCATATGGGCAATGTCCGAAAGCGGTAATTTTACGAATCTTACCTATTCTTCCGCCGACATGGATTTTTTGTGGCCGCGTAACGCATATGGCAGCGTGGGAAAGGCCTTTTCTGCATGGGGCGTGAACCTGAACGTCGGTCGGCAGGGACTTCAGATTGGAAAGACGCAAACCGGAAGCATCATCTATAACTCTACATTTGAGACTGACGGTTATGTTCAGCTCAATTTGTACAGTCCGCGTTTAAAATACAATCTTGACGTGGTGGAAATCTCAAAGAACAAGTACCTGTACTTGCATTCCATAGAGGCTCGCCCGCTTTTTAACTGGATTCGCCTTGCAGTTACCGAAGGAATGCTCATTCAGCAGCCGTTTGAGCTTCGCTTCCTGAATCCGATTATGATCATGCATTCCTTTGGCGCGTGGGAGCAGTATACCACGGACGCGGAGGAAGACTTGTACGGCGAGGCGCACGTTGCCGCCTACATGGGAATTCAGGTTGAGATAACACCGATTAAGAATTTCCGCATGTACTTCCTGTATGCGCAGAACGAGATACAGTCAGAAGCCGAAATGTCGTCCGCCAACGGCAAAGCCCTTCCAGACAGCCTTGGCGCGCAGCTTGGTTTTGAGCTTACCGTTCCAGATAACGCGCATGGCGGCTGGTGGACTGGCACTCTGGAAGGAATATATACCACGCCGTACCTATACGTAAAGCAGGGCGCAGACTGGTCGCTCTACTCAAGCAGATACAATATGCAGTCCCATGGCTCAAGCCCCATCTGCTCATGGATTGGAACGCCGTTCGGTCCTGATGCGACGGGCTTTCAGACGCGGTTAGGCTATTCGCGGCTTCGCAAATGGAATGCGGAGCTTGATTATCTGTTCGTAGCTCATGGAACAAATTCGTTCGGCTTGTTCGCAAACACCGTTGAGGTTGACGGCGAGACGTATTACGCATATTATCCGTCGGTTCTGTACCGCATGGGCTTGCTTTCTGAGGAGCAGGCGGCAAACATTGCGCGGGACTACAAACTTACCGGTACCGTACAGTTCACGAATCAAATAACGCTCAAGGGCTCATACCGCTTCAACGAGCATTTTGTGGTTGACGGCAGGGGAACGTATTCCTTTGTGTTCAATAACAACAATGAGG
>CAKZZR010000062.1 GCA_937885475.1 uncultured Treponema sp. | reverse complement strand
TCAGAGTGATTTTGAAAACAAATCTTCTCCTTCGCGCTATTTTTTATAGTTTGCCTCAATTTTCAACCATTCGGAATTAATGCGTTTGCCCTATGGTTTCCCGCGGTCATTATTGACTAAAAACCCATATAATGGAAAAATATGTCGTAATGAGCAAATATATTCTGGTAACAAGCGGCGTGTGTTCCTCCTTAGGAAAAGGCGTTGCCGCAGCGACAATCGGAAGCCTTATGGAAGGCTACGGACTTACAATTTCTATGATTAAATGCGACCCGTACATCAATGTTGACGCGGGAAACATCAGTCCGCTTCAGCACGGAGAAGTCTACGTAACCGAGGATGGAGCCGAAACCGACCTTGACCTTGGAAACTTCTCGCGCTTTACCAGCATAAACATCACCAACGACAACTGCATCACAATAGGAAAGGTGTACGAACAGGTTATCCGCAACGAGCGCGCCGGGCGCTACAACGGCAAGACCGTCCAGGTCATTCCTCACATCACGGACGAAATCAAGCGACGCATTCTTTCCATCGGGGCAAAGACGAACGCCGACGTGGTCATCGTTGAAATAGGCGGAACTGTAGGCGACATAGAATCCATTCCGTTCCTTGAGTCTGCCCGCCAGCTCATTCACGAGCTTGGAAAAAACGACGTCTGCACCATCCATCTTTCGCTCATTCCCGTCATCACCGGCGGAGAGCTTAAGTCCAAGCCGACCCAGCATTCCGTAAAACAACTGCAGGAAGCGGGAATTCAGCCGGACATTCTTTTGTGCCGCTGCGAAAAGGACATTGAGCATGACATGCGAAAAAAGCTGGCGCTCTTCTGCAACGTCGCGCCGGACGCAGTATTCGCTTCTTCTAACATAGAAAAATCCATCTACGAGCTTCCGGTTCTGTTCCATAAGGAAGGAATCGACAAGCAGATTATAAAAAAGCTTGCGATTAAAACCGAGGCGCAAAATTCAAACATCCGCCAGTGGACGTCATTCCTTAGCAAACTGAACGAGGACGGTCCAACGGTTACGATTGCGATGGTCGGCAAAAAGGACTATCTGGACGAATTCTACAAGTCGGTATGCGAGTCCCTGTACCATGCGGCAGTAACCTCTTACGGCGCAAAGCTTGAGATACGCAAGATTGACGCGGAATGCCTTGAGGATTCTGAGTCAGCCGCAGCGGCATTTGAGAACGTTGACGGAATCATGATTCCGGGAAATTACGGACAGCGCGGCTTCCTTGGCTTGCTCAAGACCGTAAAATACGCACGCGAGCATAACGTTCCTTACTTTGGAATTGACCTTGGCATGCAGCTCATGCCGATTGAAACAGCCCGCTCCATCCTTGGCTGGCAGGACGCTGACAGCACGGAATTCATTCAGAATTCTGAGCATGCAATAATCAGCCTGCCTGAAGAGCAGGCGGGACTTTCTGCTTCCGGACTCATGCAGCTGGGAGCGGGAACGGTAAAAATCGCAAAGGGAACCAAACTTCACGACGCGTACAAAAAACTTACGGTAAGCGAGCGC
>CAKZZR010000061.1 GCA_937885475.1 uncultured Treponema sp. | reverse complement strand
TCCAGATGCAGGACTCATCCTGGGCGAATCCCTGCGAGACGTTCAAATCTACCAGCGGAATCTATTCATTCTGGCCAAAGTCCATCACGGCAGCATACGGCAACATAACCAACAAATTTCATTTTACAGTAACGGCATCAGCGCGCGGTTTTTCTTCCGCATCGCAGGGAATCGACATCGACATCACCAGCGACACGACGAAGAAAAAGCAGTTCGGCTCCACGCTGACCGTAAAAATCCCGGACTTAATTCTGTTCAGCAACTAGATAAAACGCTCAGGCTGTACGCGCATCATTTTCCGAACACATTCTCCAGAACCTGCTCCACGCGCGATACAGGAATGAATTTTATTCCTGACTTAACGTGAGACGGAATCTCGGCAAGGTCGCGTTCGTTCGCCTTTGGAATAAGGATTGTCTTAATCTTGTTTCGCTTTGCGGCAACAGTCTTTTCCCGCAGTCCGCCAATAGGCAGCACGTTGCCGGTAAGCGAAAGCTCGCCCGTCATCGCAAGGTTCGGCTTTATGACCTTGCCTGTCAGCAGGGAAACAAAGGTCGTAGCCATCGTAATTCCGGCGCTCGGTCCGTCCTTTGGCGTCGCACCTTCCGGAATATGCAGATGCACGGTATTCCGCTCAAACCATTCCGGCTCCTTAAGATGATTGTCAAGAACATACTTCCGCGCCCAGTTCATGGCAATCGCCGCTGATTCCTTCATAACGTCACCCATCTGACCAGTCAGCACAAGCTCGCCCTTTCCTGGGAATGACACACACTCTAGCATCAGCGTGTCTCCGCCCATGCTCGTCCATGCAAGTCCGATTGCCGTTCCCGGAATCGTTGCCCGCTTAATCTCTGATTCGTCAAACACAGGCTTTCCAAGGTATTTTTCCAAATCAGGAGCGTCAATCGTGTATTCCTCATCCGCATTGTAGAACTGCTCCGTAGAAAGAGCATTAACCTCCTCCGCTGGCTTTTTTTCAGCACGCATCGCCTTGCGCTCTTCCTCAAGCCGCTTGTCCGCCGCAGAAATAAGCTTCGCAACCAGCTTGCGGTGAATTTTGTCAACGCACTTCTCATAATTTCGGACGCCAGCCTCTCGCGCGTATTCCTGCGCAATCCGAAGCAGCGCTTCCTTGGTGTATGTCACCTGCGTTTTTTTCAATCCATTCTTGGCAAGATTTTTTGGAATCAGGTATTTCTTTGCAATCTCAAGTTTTTCCTGATCTATGTAGCCTGCAAGCTGAATGATTTCCGCGCGGTCAAGCAACGGCTCCGGAATGGTATCCAGTGTGTTCGCCGTCAGAATAAAGAACACGTTTGAGACATCAAAGGGCAAATCAAGATAATTATCCCGGAAGGAGACGTTCTGCTCTGGGTCAAGCACCTCAAGCAGCGCGCTCGCCGGATCGCCCTTCACGCTCGACGTCATCTTGTCAATCTCGTCAATCATGAACACCGGCGACTTTGTGTGCGTTATCTTCAAGCCCTGAATGATTTTTCCGCACATAGAGCCTATGTAAGTACGGCGATGCCCCTTTATCTCCGCCTCGTCATTCATGCCGCCCACGCTGAAGCGGTAGAACGGCTTGTTCATGGCGGCCGCAATTGAGCGCCCGATGCTGGTCTTTCCGACCCCCGGCGGTCCTACCAGAATGATGATTGAGCCTTTGTTGTCCTTCTTGAGCTTTCGCACCGCAAGAAATTCAAGGATTCGCTTTTTTACGTCGTCAAGGCCATAGTGGTCATGCTCAAGCGTCTTGCGCGCCGCCTCAAGGCTGAACGACTCAAACGGCTCATCATTCCACGGAAGCTGCGTCACCAGCTCAAGGAAATTGCGGGAGCCAATGTATTCCGGGGAGCCGGTGTCAAGAATCTTGAATTTCTCAAGCTCGCTGTCGAGCGTTTCCTTTATTTCGCCCTCAAAATGGAATTCCTCAATTTTTTTCTTGAACTTCTGATAGTCGCTGGCGTTTCCTTCGGAATCGGTACCAAGCTCGTCCTGAATGGCGCGAAGCTCCTCGCGCAAAAAGTAGTCGCGCTGGTTTTTCTCAACACGCTCGTTTATGTCATTCTGGATTTTTTTCTGAACTCGAAGCAGCTCCTGCTCCTTCTTGATGAACACCAGCACCTGCTCCATTCGCTGGCGCACGTTCAGCATCTCAAGAACCTTCTGCTGGTCCTCCTTTTCCACGTTCAGGATGGAGGCGATGAAGTCCGCAATCTTTCCGGGATGGTCGATGTTCACCATGTTCAGGCGCATCTCCTCCGTAAAAAGCGGGTTGTTCTCGCTCACCTCCTTCATCTCGCTCAAAAGAGCGCGGGTCAGAGCTTTTACCTCAAAGGTGTCGTCTTCCTCGTCGTCAAGATAGTCTACGGCGGCAACAATGGGCGCAGAGGCATGGAGCGCCTTGCGCATTTTGAAGCGCTTTATCGTTGAGATGAAAATATTTATTCCGCCGTCAGGCAGGTTTATTTTCTTTATGATTTTTGCGGCTGTTCCTACGCTGTACAAATCCTTATAAGTGGAAACAGGGTTTTCATCCTTAAGCATGACAATACCAATGTGATTGTCGCCGTTGCATGCCTGCTCAACGGATTTTATGTCCTCCTGATTGCTTATCATGAGCGGCGTGAACACACCAGGAAAAACAGGTCGCCCCTGCAGCGGAATAATAGGAAGTTTTGCAGGAAGCACCTGATCTGCAGGAAGAATGTCGTTCTCTTTTTTTATTTTGCGCGGCTTTTTAGCCGGTTTTTCTTCCTGCGAGGCATTTATGATTTTTTCAGCCTCGTCCTTGAGATGGTCAAGCAGGCTGTCTATAAGCTCTTCACTTCTGTCGTTTTCATTTTCTGTCATATTTTAAATATACGCAGAAGATGCCGAACAGGCAAGAAATAAATGCACGCGAAGGATGTTTTTAGTCTTGTGGCGTTGCTTCAATGGGCTTAAGGTTTGCAAAAATATACAGTTCGTCCTGCAACCAGTCCAGACGGAGCGAGTATTCCTCGTCAATATAGCCGTCCGCCATGAACTTGAAGCGCCACACGCCACCA
>CAKZZR010000060.1 GCA_937885475.1 uncultured Treponema sp. | reverse complement strand
CGACGCTCTTCCGATCTCAAGTTCTCCTCCTTTGCTTTAGTTTTGTTCACTTATACTGTCCGGCAGCATGTTCACCGGCAGTTTTATTTCTATGGAGTCGTTTTCTTGCTCCAGACCGGGAACATTTATCTTAATGGAGATTTTATTAGGCTCCTCAAAGTCCGGCCGCAGAACATCTACATTCGTAAGCGAGGAATTCAGACCGCGGGTGCGCATGCGCGGCGGTCTGAAGCCGTCGGGACCGCCTCTGTGAAAGTCAGACGGACCGGCTGTTCCAACGGGCATGGCGTAATCGCCGTTTATGTTTCCGTTAAGAACTACGCTCTGATTTGAGATAGGTATATTCTGTGGACGGGCAACAGGCGCTATTGAAGCCACCTGAGAAGTCTTTGTGCTGTTTTTTGTGGAAATGCTTACGGGAACGATTGCTGCGGCAACGATGGCGGCAGCCGCAATGCTCCAGCGCGCAATTTCCGCTGGGAATCGGTGAACGCCCTGCTCCGTGGTGTTCGTCTTGTAGCGCAGTTTTGTGGAAAGCCGCTCAAAACTTGCGTCCATTTCCTCGGAACTCAGCGTTATTGTGCTGCTGTCTTTTTTGAAGGCGTTCTTTATGCGTCTGTAGGATTCCACCTTCTTGGCGCATGATTTGCAGGTGGCGATATGCTCCTCGTAGTCCTTGCGGTATGCCGCAGGAAGCTCGTTGTCTACATACAGAGAATGAATATCATCAGTCGGGCAAGAATACATTTTCAGCTCCTAACATTTGTTCCAGCAGCTTGCGGGCGCGGAATACGCGTACTTTTACGTTGCCTTCCGTAATGCCCACAACCTTACCGATTTCCTTGTAATTCAAGTCGCCGTACTCTGCAAGCACGATGACTTCCTTTAGTTTTGGTGGCAGTTTATTCAATGCATCCTGAGCGGTTTTAATCGTTTCTGCTCGAAGAAGCTCCGTTTCCCCGGAATGGAACATGCGGGTTTCTTCATACAAGGCTTTTTCGTAAGCCTTCCGTTCCCGAGCCTTGCGCTTTACATAATTCAGCGACGCGTTTTTTACCACGCGAATCAGCCAGAATTTTGCATCGTTTATGGTCGGAAACGTCAGTTTTTTTTCGTTGGCTTTGATAAGGGAATCATGAGCCAAGTCTTCAGCCGCTTCTTCATCATTCACAATACGGAATGAGATTTTGAACAGCATCTGCATGGTCTCTGTGTAAATCTTCCTAAAGTCAACGGGATTAGCCGCGTTCAGAGGTTTTGAATTTTCTGTCTGACCGTCCATATAACTAAAATGCACAAAGGCTCCTAAGGTTACTAAAAAAAATCAGAAAATGAACGAAGTGGCATCAAACACGCTTCCAGGTTGGTCCCTGCGGCGTGTCTATGATGGTTATGCCGCGCTCCGTAAGCTGGTCGCGGATTTGGTCGGCGCGGGCAAAGTCCTTTGCTTTTTTTGCTGCCGTGCGTTCTGCTACAAGCGCGTCAATTTCCGCTGCCTCCGGGTCGCCTGAATGATCCGGAAGAAGGCTCTTTGCTTCCTCTTCTGCCTGCTTCTGGCAGTCGGCGGCAGTTTCCAGCAGTTTAAGCCCGATTACGCTGTCCATTCTGTCTATGAGAGAGAGCGCTTCCCGCGCGTCAAGCGAGCCGTCCTTTATGACCTTGTTCACCTGGCTCAGGGCAACCGGGGTAAGAAGGTCGTTCTCAAGCGCCGCCTTGAATGCGTCAAGGTATTCACTTGCCTTTGCGGAAAGCCCCGTTCGGTCGTCTGCCTCGCTTTTTTTATAGGTTTTTCCTTTGCTGAGCGCTACGCCGCCCTTTTGCGCGAGTTTCGCAATTTTTTGGATGAGTGCGGCGCGTCCGTTCTTTGCGGATTCAAGCGCGTCAAGGCTGAATACAAGCTGTTTTCTGTAGTGGCCGCCCAGCAAGAAGAAGCGGTAGTCAAGCGGCACAAATCCCTTGTCCTTAAGCGAAAAGCCCTTTTCCGGCGGGAGAGGTGTTTGCAGCGTGATGAAGTGTCCGCTTGATTTGCTCATCTTGCCGCCCTCAAGGATAAGGAATTCGTTGTGGAGCCAGTAACGTACCCACGGACCTTCCGCCTTGTCCTCGGCGGTAAAGCTGCCTTCGCTTTGGGCAATTTCGTTCGTATGGTGAACAGGCACATGGTCAATTCCGCCTGTGTGAATGTCTATGTGCTTTCCAAGGTATTTCATGCTCATTGCGGAGCATTCGATGTGCCAGCCCGGGTAACCGCGCCCCCAGGGGCTGTCCCATGTCATCGCTTGGTTCTCAAACTTTGACTTTGTGAACCACAGCACGAAGTCGCCGGGATTGCGCTTGTTTCCGTCGATTACAACTTCCTTGCGCTTTCCGGCTCCTTCTTTAAGTTCGTCAAGATTCAGGTTTGCAAGTTTTCCGTAGTCAGGGTCTGTGGAGATGTCAAAATACAGGTTTCCGCCTGCCATGTAGGTATGTCCGTTCGCCTCGATTTTTTTTATCAGCTCAATCATTTCCTGAATATGCTCGGTTGCCTTGCAGATTACGTCCGGGTGAATGATGTTGAGCGCGTCGATGTCCTTCATGAATGCATCCGTGTAGAACTGTGCTACTTCCAGAACGCTCTGGTGCCGCTCCTCTGCGGTCTTTACCATTTTGTCGTCGCCGTCGTCTCCGTCTCCGGTAAGATGACCGACGTCGGTTATGTTCATTACGTGCTTTTTGTCGTAGCCAAGGTAGGTGAGCGTGCGGTCAAGCGTGTCCAGAAAGACGTACGCGCGCAGGTTTCCGATGTGGGCATAGTTGTACACCGTGGGACCGCACCCATAGAAGCCCACGAATCCTTCGTGAACAGGCTTGAATTCCTCCATTTTGCGACCCATCGTGTTGTATAATTTGAGTGCCATACGAAAACCTCTGTAAAAAAAAAACTGGGAACCCTGAAAATCGCCGGAAGCGAGTGCCAAGATTCCCCTTATTTTACAGAAATAGTGCGCGTTGTTCAATGAACTATGAATGCGCTATACGGAAATCAATTTTATGGGAAACTGCATAAAAAAATAGCTTCCGTAGATTACGGAAGCTATTTTTACTTTGGTTCAGTCATATATCTTGTCCTTGAATTCCTCAATTACTGCCATCCTGATCCAGTTTTCATAGTATTCAGCCTGAGCCTCAAAGCTCCCGTCCTGCTCTTCTTTGTCCGTGGAAACGCGGATGTAGGCCGCCACACGGAGTCTGCGCGAATTTCGCTCCGAAGGCAATCTTTCAATCTGCATCCTGCTCCTCCACGATCACCTCCATGGAGCGCCTGCCATCTTCCTCGTGAGGGATCCTTGTCACATTCAAATCCGCCTTTGCCGTGCGTTCCTTCCTGTCCTTCAGCCTGCGCTTGTACCTAAGCTTCTTCATTAATCTGATGCCGGAGGGAACGGATGTGGTCCTTCCATCCTTCCAGATAACCTCCACCGTGCGGTCATCCTTTCCCTCATGGGCTCCGAAGGTGATCTTCTTTACCAGGTCGTCCACCCACCAGAATTCTGCGGTAGCAAATCCGTGCCCGGCCATGTGAGCCGCGTCCATCACAGCCTCATTCAGCTTGCCCGCAGGGATGTAAAACTCATCCGCTTCACACACCCAGGTGTTGGATTTCTGTCCGAAGAAATCCCTGCGGAACTCAAGCCCGCCGCAGCAGCATGGGCAGGG
>CAKZZR010000059.1 GCA_937885475.1 uncultured Treponema sp. | reverse complement strand
TTATTCAATGACAAAAGGGGCTGGCAAAGATTATTTAAACAAAAAAATCCCGTTCTGAAAACAGAACGGGATTTGCTAAAACTTAGACTACTTACGAAGTCCAAGTTCCTTGATGAATGCACGGTAGCCCTCAAGGTCTGTGCGCTCAAAGTAGCGAAGCATCTTGCGGCGCTGACCTACAACCTTAAGCAACGCGCGTTTTGCACCCGCATCCTTTGGGAAAGTCTTTACGTGAGCAGTAAGCTGCTTTGTGCGTTCTGTAAGAAGTGCAATCTGCACCTTTACGTTACCAGTGTCGCCTTCTTTTGCACCGTACTTTGATACTACGGCAGAAGTCGTTTCTTTTGTAAGTGCCATTCTGGAACCCCTTAAAATAATTTCATCCGAATCAGCGGAAGCCGCGCAGGTCTACCTCCGGGTCTTGGAGATAAATCACAGCAGAATCCGTACAACGGATGTATGCTAAGCATATAAAATTACAAAAAAATAATCAATCGCAAGGCGCGCAAAACGCCTCTGCGAAATGATGACGATTATTTTTCCCAGAGAATCTCAGGATAATAGCCGGAGGCGATTTTATTTGCTATCTCGGACTTCACTACCTCGCGGTCCTCTGGATAAGTCATGCCGAACCAGCTTTCTTCTGAGGTGTAGACCTTTATAGTGCCCAAGCCCTTCTTAGAGATGTCGCTTGCCGCAACAGGAAGCAGGGCTTCGGTCTTTTCCTGAGCCACGTTATTGCGTATGAATTCCGACCAATAGGAATTGAATTCCTCAAAGGCCTTAGGAGAAAACCCGAACAGGTTCATGCTGACAGTCTCTTTTCCGGTCATCTGAACCTTGCGGTCGCCCAAATCTGAGATTATCTTGTCGCCGTCAAAATAAATCTTAAGATTCTCAACGATTGAGTCAAGTTTTCCGTCCTTTACGGTACAGACACCACGGCTTACAGAACCGTTACGGCTCATCGTCTTTTCCAAAACATAGCCGACCATGGCATGCTCGGTGGAATCATTATTTATGGAAGCAAGGTGCTTTCCAAGAGTCTCAAACGCAGAACGGCCGTAATAGTCATCGGAGTTGATTACCGCAAACGGCTCATGAATCGCCTTCTCTGCGCAAAGCACGGCGTGAGCTGTTCCCCACGGCTTCGTGCGGGCAGAAGAAAGCCTTATCTCTTCTTCCGTAAGAAGGCTTTCGTGACTCTGGAACACATATTCTGCATCCATGTTGCGGGCAACGCGGTCAAAAAGACGCTCGCGGAAGTCTTTCTCGATATCCTTGCGGATTATATATACAACCTTTCCAAAACCAGATTTTTTTGCATCATATGCGGCAAAGTCCAGAAGGCATTCACCGTTTTTTCCAACAGAATCAATCTGCTTGACACCGCCGTAGCGGCTTCCCATTCCTGCTGCCAAAACCAAAAGCGTAGGTTTCATCCTCAATCCCCCTAAAAATGAATGAGCTCCATTATTCCATAATTATCGTTTCCAATGCAAGCGTCATCATGTTTTTGAACGTGAGCTGCCGTTCCTCGGCAGTCGTCGTCTCGCCGGTCACAATGTGGTCGCTCACAGTAAAAATCGAAAGCGCCTTCCTGTTGAATTCCGCGGCAAGCGTAAAAAGCTCGGCACTTTCCATCTCTATTCCAATCGCACCGTATTTTTTCCAGAGCTTCCAGTTTTCGTTGTCGTCATAAAAGCGGTCGCTTGAGACTACGGGGCCCACCTTGGCATCTAGCCCAAGTTCCTTTGCCTTGTTGTACGCAGCGTACAATAGCGAAAAGTCGGAATTCGGCGCATAATGCAGCCCCCCGAAGCGCTGATTCAAAAGATAGGAATCCGAAAAAGCCACGCTCGCAATGACCGTGTCCCGAATCTTTACGTCTTCCTTTACAGAACCAATCGTCCCAATGCGGATAGCCTTCTGCACGCCATAAAAACGGAACAGCTCGTTCACGTAGATAGAAAGCGAGGGCTGCCCCATTCCCGTTCCCTGAACGGAAACCCTTACGCCCTTGTATGTACCGGTAAAACCAAGCATGCCACGAACCTCGTTGTAGCATACAGGATTTTCCAAAAAATTCTCAGCAATGAACTTTGCCCTCAAAGGGTCGCCCGGAAGCAGCACCTTGTCTGCAATGGCACCATCAGGTGCGTTTATATGTGTACTCATGAAGCCTATTATATATCAAAATCAGCAAAACACAATTCCAAAAACCGCTCCAGCGCAAAGCATCAGAATCGGGTGAATCTTGAATCGTGTCCTGAGCCACAGAATCAGGATATAGAATGAAAGCGACGGCCACACGAACAAGTCCTTCCATGCAGAAAGTGAAGCCAGCGTGCGGACGTCATCAGGAACATTCACAAGCACGTTAAGGCAGATTCTCAGCATTATCACAAAAATCATGCCGGTTGCCGCCGGGCGCAAAAAGCTGAACACAGTCTGAACGCAGCGGTTCTCGCGGAACCGCAGGATTATGCGCGCGATTATAAGGATGCAGATGAGAGACGGAAGCACTTCCGCAAACGAGGTTATGACCGCCCCCGGAACGCCGTAGAACTTGTAGCCCATGAATGTCGCCATGTTCACGCCGATTGGTCCCGGAGTGGATTCCGAAATGGCAATCATATTGTAGAACTGTTCGACGGAGATGAGCCCCTTGTCCACAATAGTCTGCTGCATGAGCGTTATGGCAACCAGCCCACCGCCAATGGTAAAAAGACCTATATAGAAAAAAGTGCAAAAAAGCCACAAAAGCGAAATGTCTTCCATCCTAACTTCTCCAGAAATACACACAAAGCGCAAGGACTGCCGTTCCAAGAATTATGAAATATGACGGAACGTTAAAAAAATATATGAGCAGGAATGAGAGCGCCATAATCAGGACGCTTGCTGCCCCGCGCGCGGTCTTACGCACAAAATTAAAGTTCGCATCGGTAATGAGGGCCGCAACGGAAACATTTATTCCCTTAAGAGCCTTCTGCACAAGCGGATAGGAGTCAATTGAATTTATGAGGGTGGCAAGCAAGGTGATTATCACTATGCTCGGCGTGATGATTCCAAGGGTCGCCACAATGCCGCCGAGAATTCCAGCCTGCTTGAAGCCCACGAAAGTCGCGACGTTCACGGCGATTATGCCCGGCGTTGACTGCCCCACCGCATAGTAGTCCAAAAGCTCGTCATCGGTAATCCACTGCCGGGAATGAATAAGCTCGTCCTGCATCATCGGAAGCATCGCATAGCCGCCGCCGAATGTGAACGAGCCTATTTTTAGAAAAGCAAGATATAAGTTCAGAAGTGTTCTCACAGAGAACATATTACCCTTTTACCGCACCCGCCGCAATGCCCTTGATGATGTATTTCTGAAGTCCAAGGTAGAACGCGATGATTGGAATTGACGATATGGTGAGCGAGGCGCACATCGGGCCGTAGTCCTTCATGAACTGACCGTTGAATCGCATCTGAGCCAGCTGGATGGTTCCCTGCTTTGCCACGATAAGGGGAAGCAAGAAGTCGTTCCAAATCCAGAGCGCATCAATTACGGCAACGGTCGCGATAATCGTCTTTATGAGCGGCAAAACGATTCTGAAGAAAATGTAGAACCTTCCCGCCCCGTCAATTGCGGCAGACTCCTCAAGCTCCCTTGGAACGGACTTTATGAACCCATGGAACATGAAGATAGCCGTAGGACAGCCCAAGCCCCAGTACATGGGAATCAAGCCCGGCACGCTCATAAGATGAAGGTCGGCGGCAAGAACACCAAGCGTAACCATGATAATCTGGAACGGAATGACCAGCGAGAACGCAAAGAACGCGTAAAGCACGGCAGAAATTTTGACTTCCGAACGCACAAGACCATACGCACACATCGCAGACGACAGGATGATTCCGCCGGTTCCCAGAACCGTTACCAAAAGCGTGTTAAAAAACACGCGCGGAAACTGCATTTCCTTCCACGCCTTTACGTAGTTTCCAATGAACAGCTTAACCGGAAGCCCAGTCGGATTTATGATGATGTCCGCGTTGGGGCGGAACGAGTTTATCACAACAAAAACAAGCGGATATATAAAGAATATCGCGAACACAACCAGAGTGACGGTCAGCGCGGTTTCCTTTGCTTTTTCTTCTTTTACCTTAAAATATAACATTACGCCTCAATCTCCTTACGCTTCATCGTATACAGCTGGATTCCAGTAACAGCAACAATGACAATCAGAAGCACCATTGCCTTAGCGGTTGCCATTCCCGCAAGCTTGCGCGAGAATGCGTCAAAATAAATATCCATGACGAACGGGACAGTTCCGGTAGTGTAGCCGGTCTGACCAATCATCGCGTACACAAGGTCAAAACTCTTGAGCGCGTTTGCAATCGTAAGGAACAGCGAGATGGTGAGCGACGGAATCATGAGCGGAAGCGTTATATAGCGGAAGCGCTGCCAGCCGGTTGCGCCGTCAATCTTTGCCGCCTCAATAACATCGGACGAAATATTCTGAAGCCCCGCAAGATAGACAATCATGTAGTAGCCGCAGCCCTGCCATACGGCAACAAGAACCAAAAGCCACGGCGTTTTATGCGCGTCCGAAATCCACTTTTCAACACCGGTAATGGACGGCAAAAGCTGAACGAACAGCATTGACCAGATGAGCGCAACGATAATCATGGAAAGCACGTTCGGCAAAAAGAACACCGTGCGAAGGATTTTCTGCCCTCGTATGCCGGTGTCAAGGGCAAGCGCCAAGGCAAAGGCAAGAACGTTTATACCTATGACGGAGAACACCGCAAAGAACAGCGTAAAGCCCACTACGCCCATGTTGCGCGACTTTACAATCCATGACTCAGAGAGCGCGTCCTTAACGTGGGCAATGCGCACCAAATCGTCAGAAGCCTCGTACACAGCCGTGGCGGACTGCTCGGAAAGCGCGTTATCCCGGATAAATGCGGCATTAAGGCGTTCCCGCTCCGGCTCGTCGTACGCAAGGCACACGTCCTTCTGACTGCGGATGAACGCGTCAAGCTCAGACTCGCTTACTGTCTTGGAGCCTACAACCTCCTCCATCTCCCAGAGCGGCGTAAGCACGTCAAATTCGTCAAAAGCCTTATTAAGCTTGTAGCGGCGGTTTGCGGCATCAAGCGAGTATGCGTCCTTTAGCATGGAAAGGCTTGAGGCGTTCTTTTCCGCACCGCGCAAAACCTCACGCTCAAATTCATCCTGAGCGATGAGTGACGGCAACTGCGATGACCGCGTGAATTTCTGAATGAATGAGGTGCTAGGATAGAAGTTCTTTTCCACCTTGCCGCTGAAAATTCGTTTATAGTTATCCAGACCCACAAATTTGTAGAATTCCGGCTGATATCCTGTTTTACCTACGATGCGCTCAAGCTTGTAGCGGGTCATACCGCCAACGCTCAGGCGCTTATAGGAATTGTCCGCAGGGTCATAGGAATAAATCTCCTGCAAAAAATTCCTGTCCTTCCGGCTCAGTTTATTGCTGAACAGAATCTTGGACTCAAATTCCCCTTTTTCCATGATGATAGGGGTTTTAGGGGTAAGTCCGTCCCAGTTTGTAAGTGAAATTCCAACTCCGCGCACAAACGGCGTTATAAAAAAAATGATGTACAGCACCAAACACGGAAGTATGAATGCCGTAAAATAAAGGGATTTTTTAGATTTCGCCTCTACCATGCCAACACGTCCCTCGTTACAATTTTTATAAAGAATGAAAAAAACTGTCCGGCTCACGATGATAAGCCGGACAGATTTGAAATCTGCTATTTATTTACAGAAGCCGCCCACTGGTCATCAATTCCCTTGATAACGTCAGCAGCCGCCTTGCGCTGGAACATGTACTGTTGAGCGCCGTTCTTACAAGAATCCTCAAATACGTCTGTCGGATACTGGCTGAACGCCCACGGAGCAGAGCCTTTTGCCTCTACAGAAGCCATAAGGTCAACATAAGGACCTCCAAAAGCAGAAACGTCAACACCCTTGAACGGTGGAATAAGCTTGTATTCGTCCATCCAGAGTTTCTGACCTTCCGCAGAAGTAAGCCAGTTCACGAACTTAACGGCCATCTCCTGCTTTTCTTTTGAGGACTGTGAGGAAACACCGAACGTAGAGTCTACGTCAGAATAGAATGTGTTCATCTTGGCATCGTTGTAAACCGGGAACGGAATGAAGCCTGCGTTAAGATTTGGGTTAAGCTTGAGCGCGTCAACATACGCCCAGAGTCCCTGAACCATCATAGCGGATTCGCCCTTTGCAAAGGACTGCTGCTGCTCACCACCACCCATTTCGGCAGCGTTTGAGTTCATGTTAGCACGGTAGAAGTCAAGGATGCTGAACAGTTTTGAGGTGTCAACATCGCCGTAAGAGGCTTTTCCTGCGTTCATATCCGCAACGAATTTTTCTGCATCGATTCCCTTTTCTGCAAGAAGCGCTGTGTGAACCATAGTGATAAAGTGCCCTACAGACCAGTTTTCCTTAAGAAGAGCCGAGAACGGCACGATGTCGTTTTCCTTGAGCGTGCGACAAACCTTCTCAAGCTCGCGGTATGTTGAAGGCGGCTCAATGCCAAGTTTTTCAAAAATGTCCTTATTATAGATGATACCGATTCCGGCGTAGTCCATCGGAACCGCATACTGCTTGCCGTTCCATGAAACAGCCGGCAAAGAGCTTGGAAGCACGCGGTTCATAGCCTCTTCCTTAGAAAGATCCAGAAGGAATCCCTTTGAAGCGTACTCCTTGATTCGCGAGTACGACTGCATCTGAAGAATGTCCGGCAAATCGCCCTGCGCCGCACGTGCGGACATTGCGGAGTCCGCGTCGTTCGGAATGATGAGCATGTCGATTGTTACACCCGGATTTGCTTTTTCAAAGGCCTTTACGATGTTCTTAAGACCTTCCTGATTTTCCTGCTTGTAGTAGTAAAGCTCAAGCTTGATTTTGCCTTCTGAACCCGCCGAAGCAGATTTTTTCTGGCAACCTGTAAATGCTGCGGCAACCAACAATGCTGCTGCAATCCCCTTTAAAACCTTTTTCATCTTTTCCTCCCTAAGAATAAGACTATCTATAATTATAGAACGCATTTTCTATTTGTCAAAAAAAAGATTCCTGGGAAGCGGGTATTAAGCAGGGCAACGCATTCATAGAGAAAAATAACAAAAAAAATAGCTTCCAGTCGAAGTTCATCCTTCAAAACCTAGGGAACGACGGCTGAAAGCCGGCAAAATGCTCCGGTGGAGCATTTTGAGCGAATCTCCGAGCAGCTATGCTGCGAAGGCTCGCTCGCGTGCTACACGCTGTTTGTGTC
>CAKZZR010000058.1 GCA_937885475.1 uncultured Treponema sp. | reverse complement strand
GCTATTATGGAAGAAAACGGTCTTATTTCCTGCGCGACTTCCGAGCTGGACAAGCGCACGGAAGCCTTTGAATGGAAGGACCACAAATGGGGCATAGGCGTTCAGTATCACCCGGAATTCACATCGCGGCCGGCAAAGCCACATCCGCTGTTCTCCGCATTCATAGGAGCGGCGCTCAGTAAATAATGAAACACACGCCCGCCCTATGCTGCGGTGCGCTCGCCCTGCTCTGCGCCTCCTGCTCGCTGAAATATGCGACGACGTATCAGGACGAGGCGAACGTGCCGGAGTTCATTTTTTCAGACGCAACGTTCACAAAGTACGAGGACGACAAGCAGAAGCTGAGCCTTTCTGCGGGCGCTTTGGAGCAGTATTCGGACGGAAATTCCATGTATGCGCGCGACGTGGAATTCACGCTGCTCAAGACGGATGGCACGGTGGAAACGGAAGGCTCATGCACCCTGCTTGCCGCCGATTCAAAAGAAGAAAAATACACGCTGTACGATGGAATCCACATCCACAATAAAAAGGAAGACCTTGAAGTTACCGCCGACACCCTGCGTTGGAACGGCAAATCTGAGCAGCTGACGAGCAGCCGCAACGACATGGTGACGATAAAAAAAGGAAAGACCACGATGATTGGCTCTGGATTTTCGGCAAGCGCCGTAAGCAAGCAGTTCGCGTTTACCGGCGTCATAAGCGGAACCTTTGACGAGGACGACGCAGAAGGCAAAAACACTTTAAGCGAGAATCAGGATACGGAAGACGTGAGCGCAGACACAGAAGGAGACTTTGCCGATGAATAAACGCCGAACCGTGATGGCACTTCTTTTTGCAAGCCTTGCGGCAGCCACTCTTTGCGCCGAAAAAATCACCTTTTCTGCAAATTCAATGAGCGGAACAATAGGCGACAAGTCCGACTCAACAAGTCTTACCGGCGAGGCGTACATTCTGACCGATTCGATGGAAATTTCGGCGGACTCAATAAGCATGTCGGGAAAGGATTTTCGCTACATAGACGCGGAAGGCAGCATTACCGGGAAGAATATGGAATCCGAGCTGGAATTCACCTGCGGAAAAATGCACTACGACCGCGAGACAAAAATTGCACAGCTGAGCGACAAGGTAAGCCTGACCGACGTAAAGAACAACGTAAAGGCAAAGGCGCAGCACATTGAATACAATCAGGACACCGACATTGCCGTCATGCAGATAGACATTGAGCTTACGCAGAAGGACAATGTGTGCAAGGGCGCGTATGCCGTGTACCGTAAGGCAGACCAGATGCTTGAACTGAGCGGAAACGCGCAGATAAAACAGGGCTCAGACACGTTCCGCGCGCAGGAAATCACGCTGAACCTTGACTCGCAGGAAATTACGCTGGACGGACGCGTAAAAGGCTCCGTCATTGATGAGCGAAAATCCTCAAAAACAGAGGAACCGGCGGACACACCAGAAGCCGACGCAACGGAAAACGAAAGCGCGGACGGCACGGCACCAGAGGCATCCGCAGAGGACAGCGGAAACACTGGCGACAGAGCGGCACCAACTGCCGACGAAAACACAGACGGTATGGCAGACAAGCAAGCAGAAAACAAAGACGCCGCCACCGCAACGGAAGAACAGCCTGCGACAACCGGCAAAAAGGCAAAGAAAAGCAAGAAAGGAAAATAGGAGCATAGCATGAGCGATACAGAAAACAGCAATCTCCACACGCTCCGGGTTTCAAGCTTGTTCAAAAGCTTCGGGCATAAAAAGGTCGTTCAGGGAATTGACTTTCAAATGCACACCGGCGAGGTTCTGGGCCTCCTTGGACCGAACGGAGCCGGAAAAACGACGACCTTCTATATGATTGTAGGCTTTTACCAGCCCACGGCAGGCGACATCTTTCTTGACGAGGAGCAGATTACGCCGCTTCCCATGTACAAGCGCGCGCGCAAGGGAATCTCATACCTTCCGCAGGAACCGAGCGTCTTTAAAAAACTGACCGTCGAGGAAAACATCTGGTCAATCCTTGAAACGAGAAAGGATTTGTCAAAACATGAAAAAAGGCAGCGGCTTGAAGAACTGATAGAAGAATTTGCCATCGGACGAATCCGCAAGCAGTACGCCTTTACCCTTTCCGGCGGAGAACGCCGGCGCACCGAGATTGCGCGCTCGCTTGCAATTGAGCCGAAGTTTCTTCTTTTGGACGAGCCGTTCGCCGGA
>CAKZZR010000057.1 GCA_937885475.1 uncultured Treponema sp. | reverse complement strand
TCCTTTATGGAAGTATGCAGATTTATTTATGCAGACAAAAAAGCTGAATCAAGAATTTGCCCTGTGTAAAAAGAAATTTTATGAAGCCGAAAATTATTATATAGCAGAGCAGTGCTTTTCAGATATTATAAAAAACACTAACAGAATAGAATACAAGTATTATCATGCTTTGGCTTTATTCAATTTAATGGAATTTGATAAATCAAAAGCGGAGTTAAAAGAAATAATAGATAATTCATCGTTGATTAAAAATAAAATTTTAGTTTCAAAGGCTAAAAATATATATGACTTTTTAAATTCATCATCAGAAAAAGAACTGATTTATTTTATCAAATATAATGACGTTGAATTGTCGGAAGAAAATTCAATCAGGCTTGATATTGGCGATTATTTTTCTGATTTATCAAAAACAGCAGTTTGGCAAAATCCTCAAAAAAAATCCCGGCTTATACGGAAAGTTTTCGTCCACCGGAAGAATTCCGTCCGCTTCTATGGGGTCAAGATGGTCGTTAAAACGCCCCTCTGCCTCGGCAACGCGGATTTTTTCAAGCACATCCGGCGTACAATACGCAAGCTGAAAATAATCAAAGCCCATCAGTCAAGCTCCACAGCTTCCTTTACTGCAAGCTCCACAGGCTCGTTGTCAATGCGCTCCACGGCAACCCATTCCTTGTCGTTCTTGCCCACAATGCCCTTCACCACAATAACGTAGTAGTACAGGTCAAAAACCGGCGCATAGAACAGCACCTTAAGCGCCTGAAGCGGCGAAAGGCGGATGTCATGACGACCTGCAATAAGAGAGCAAAGCACCAGAACAAAGAAAGAAAAATAGATGAGCGCAAAGCACAGCGCACCACAGAACAGATGATAGCCATCCAGCGTCATTGTATGAGCAAGTTTAAAAATCACAGAGCCAAGATTTATCGTTCCCATAGAAAAAAGGCAGGCAAAATACAAGAACGAGAACCACATGCTGTACACCATGTAGATATTCGCGGCGTTACGGCGGTTAAAACCCTTGAGGAATTTCCAGAAATATAGATAGTCGGAATGAATCAGCCCGCTGAACCATCTGGTGCGGCGGAAGTTCGTCATCTCAAGGTCAACGGCTTCCTCCGTATACACAACAGCATAGGAAGAATAATACGTCGGCACATTACGAAGCGCACAGTCGCGCTCAAGCTCCATGTCTTCGGTAAAGGTCTGAAGGTACGACCAGCCGCCCATCTCCTCTATGAATTTCTTGGTCATCAGAATTCCGTTGGAAATTGTCGTAACCGTAATGCCGTGGTCAGCCTTAAAGCGGCTTCCCATCTCGTCAACGGCAGTCCACAAAAGCCCGTTTGCCTGCGTAACAAGATTGCTGTTCTTTCCGCCGTCAACAAAATAATTGCGCACCCGTTTTTTTGGAATGATGATTTCCGCACCGGAAGCCAGGGCATTGTTCATCTCCTCAACAAAGGTGCTTTCAAGCGTAGTGTCGGCATCAATCATAATCACGGAATCAAAATCGTCGTAATATTCGTTAAGCAGCTTCTTGAACGAAAAATCCGTGCAGTCGCCCTTGCACTTCTGGTTCGGGTCGCAAAAAACAACGGCATCAACCAACTTTGCATATTCGTAGGCAGAATCCTCGGGATTTTTTACCACAATGAACGTTTTTATGAGCGAAGCATCGTAGGTCTGCGCCTTGATTGACTCCAAAAGCGGAATAATCGCCCGCCCTTCGTCGCGCGCCGGAATAAACAGCGCGAACTTATTCTTTTTATCATTAGTCAAATGCTTCTGCGCTCTGAAATTAGAAAACCAGCCCGCCATTCTATAGCCATAGCAAATCAAAAAGCAGACAACAACCAGCAGAATCGAATAAACACTGAACATACAATCCTCATTTTTTTATATCTACTCTTTAGACCGCCAGCCATAAAAAAAAGTTGCACAAAAAGTAAAAAAAAGCCTCGCCGAAGCGAGGCTTTTTAATTAATTCATATTACTAGCAGTTTTCTGAGAAATATTTAATAGTTCTAACCATCTGGCTAGTATATGAGTTTTCATTATCATACCAAGATACAACCTGTACCTCAAAAAGTCCGTCAGCAATCTTGTTTACCATTGTCTGAGTTGCATCGAAGAGTGAGCCGAAGCGCATACCGATTACGTCAGAAGAAACAATCTCGTCCTCGTTGTAACCGAATGTCTCTGGGTCAGAAGCCTTCTTCATAGCAGCGTTGATAGCTTCCTTTGTTACATCGTTGCCCTTTACTACTGCTGTAAGGATTGTTGTAGATCCTGTCGGAACCGGAACGCGCTGAGCAGAACCAATCAACTTTCCGTTCAATTCAGGAATTACAAGACCGATAGCCTTTGCAGCACCTGTTGAGT
>CAKZZR010000056.1 GCA_937885475.1 uncultured Treponema sp. | reverse complement strand
AGCCGTGACTGGAGTTCAGACGTGTGCTCTTCCGATCTCAATCAACTGTGCGCACATGTCTGCTTTGGGCGACATTCTGAACGACAAGGAACTGAGCTTTCAGTATCGCCGCAATTATTTTTCTATTAAAACTCGCATCAATTCCATGATGTGGGACAATGACACCGGCTTCTATCACGATTTGGACAAAGACGGAAACCGCCTGAGCGAAAAGACGATTGCAGGCTTTTGGCCGCTTTTGGCGGAAATTCCGAGTGCGGACAAGTCCGAGACGCTCATCAGCCACCTGATGAACCCGGCTACGTTCGGCTCCGACCATCCGTTCCCTACGCTTTCGGCAGACAGCCCTCATTACAGCGCAAGCGGTGCTGGCTTCCGCGGAAGCGTGTTCCCTATGTTCAATTTCATCATCATCAAGGGCTTGGAAAAATACCAGCGCTACGAGCTTGCCCGCGAATGTTCCATCCGCCACCTGTATTTCGTTCTGGAAAGCTTTATGCCGTCAGACGAAAACCAAAAGGGCGACGTTTTTGAGGCGTACATGCCGGGAAGCTCACAGAAGGCCGTGCTTGAAGGTGTTCCGGATTTTCCGCGTCCGCACTTTCTTGCCGCAACAGGTCTTTCTACAATCGCGCTGATGATAGAGAACGTCATCGGGCTTTCCATCAGCCTTCCGCGAAAGACGGTTGACTGGATTATTCCGAACCTTGAGATTATGGGAATCGAAAACCTTTCGCTCAAGCGTAACCTCATCACCATTCTCAGCAACAAGAGTCCGCGAGGCTGGGAAATCCAGATGGAAAGCGAAAAGTTGTATTACTTTACAATCAATATTATCGATCAGAAAAAGAAGACGCTGCCGATTCCAAGCGGCAAGTGCTCCATGCTCATCGATAAATTATAGAAAAAAATCGGGCGGCGTACCTTTGTGCCCTGTGCGTCGTATACCGTCCGGCTCATTCATACATTCCCACAGAGAGGCGAACTATGGCAACACCTGAAGCAGTCATTGAAATCGGCTCTACAGGTGTCCGCCTGCTGGTTGCCGAGTTCACATCAGACAGAAAACGAAATATCCTCGACAGGGCAGAAATGCCGTTTTCGCTTGGGCGCGACGTGTTCACTACCGGCTCAATAAGCCGCGAGACGCAGTTTCAGTGCCTGCACATCATGCAGCGCTACAAGGAACAGCTTGCGGGCTGGGGAATTGAGCCGTCTCAGACGAACGTCATTGCTACCGCCGCTTTCCGCGAGGCAACCAACAAGGATCCGGTTATGGACAAGATTTTTTCGTCAACCGGATTCCGCGTAAAGGTCATCGACGGAATTGAGGAAAATCAGCTGATGTATCTTGCGGTTACGGAATGCCTTCAGAATGAGACACCGCAGCTGCGTTCCGAGGATGCCGTTATTCTTGAGGTTGGCGGCGGCTCCACAGAGGTCATGCTGATGAAAAAAGGCAAGATGGCTGGCGCTCACAGCCTTCATCTGGGAACGGTGCGCCTTGCCCCAAAAATGAACAGCAAGACCGGAAATCTTGAGGACATTCAGCGCTACGTAGAAGAATACACGATAAATGCGAAGGGACTTTTTGAAAGCGAACTGAATATTTCCGTCGTGAACCAGTTCATTGCCGTGGGAAGTGATGCCACGCTTGCCGCCATAAACGTCGGCCGTCCAATCTCGACGTGGATTTGGTCAATTGAGCGCGAGGACTTTGACCGCTTTGTTGACGAGATTCAGCAGTATTCCGTGGACGAATGCGTGGCCCGCTTTAAAATCTCATACAACGACGCTCAGACCCTTCATATCAGCCTGCTTATTTACAAGATGTTCATTCATCATACCAAGGTTCAGACGATTATAGTGCCAGAAACGAACATCCGCGACGGTCTTATCATAAGCAAGACGAAAATTCCGAGCGAAGTGTTCCGCGACGAATTTAATGAGCAGATTATTGCCAGTGCCACCAACCTTTTAAAAAAGTATCACGGCGACATTGAGCATGCCGAGCATGTGCGGCAGAACGCGCTTAAAATTTACCAGTGCCTTGAGGGCGAAATCTCGCTGGACGAACGCTCTCGCCTTCTGCTGGAGGTTGCTTCCATTCTGCATGACATCGGAAACTTTATAAGCATGAGCAACCATCATCTGCACAGCGAATACATAATCCGCCATTCCGAGATTTTTGGACTCACGCGGACGGAAAACATCATTGTGTCGACCATTGCGCGTTACCACCGTGGCAAGCAGCAGCCTCAGGACAGCGAGCAGTTCCAGATTCTTGCCCGCAGCGACCGAATGCAAATTCTTAAGCTTACGGCAATTTTGCGCATAGCGGATGCGCTGGACAGAAGCCACGGTCAGACGTTAAGCGAGATTGAGATAAAACTCAAGAACGACACGCTCGCCATTTATTCAAAGGGAATCAAGAACCTTGCCCTTGAGCGCATCGCGCTTTCTGAAAAGGGCGAGCTGTTTGAGTCCGTATTCGGATACAAGGTCATTCTTATCTAAAGCTGGGGGATACTATTATGGATGCAAGATTTTTTAACCGCGAACTTTCCTGGATAGAATTCAATGGGCGCGTGCTTCATCAGGCGCTGCGGAAGGAGCTTCCGCTTTTGGAAAGGCTTCAGTTTCTTTCCATCATTACCTCCAATTTTGACGAGTTTTTTCAGGTACGTGTGGCTTCGGTAAAGCGCATGCTAGACAGCGACCCCACGCGCGGCGACATTTCGGGGCTTACGCCGGATATGGTTCTGCGTCAGATTTCTGCACGGAGCCACCAGATTATACGCGAACAGCACGCCTGTCTTAAGACGGACATTCTTCCCGCGCTTTCTGAGCATAATATCTGCTATGTGAAGCCTGAGAATTTTTCTGCCGCACAGAGTGATTTTGCCCTGCGCTTTTTTGAGGACGAGATTTTTCCGCTGCTTACGCCGCTTCGCACCGACACCGAGATTTTTCCGCACATCGCAAACCTTGCGCCCTATGTAGCATTCCTTTTAAAGCCTATCGTGGGAATCCGCAATGCAAACGCCGACCTTAAGGGCGATGACTCGCTGCCACGCATTGCGTTCGTTCAGATTCCGGCAGGAATTCCGCAGCTTGTGTGGCTTCCCAGCGAAAGCGGAAAAAAGGAATTCGCGCTCGCCGAGGAAATCATCGCGCAGTACGGAACGCAGCTTTTTTCTGGTCTTGAGGTTGAAGAAACGCTCGTATTTAAGATTGCACGCGACGCGGATTTTGCCGTTGACGAGGATTCCGGCTCAAATTTCGTGGACGAAATGAAAAAGGTTCTAGTGCAGCGCCAAAGCTCGTTCCCGGTTCAGATGACCTGCAATTGCACCAGCGAGGCAATCATAAAATTCCTTATGGAAAAATTGGAGCTTGGCGAGGACGACGTATACCGCGTTGACGAGATTGTAAATCCCGGCGTTCTTATGGGGCTTCGCGACGTGGACGGCGCGGACGAGATGAGCTTTGCTCCGTGGCAGCATTTTTACCCGGACACGCTGCCACAGGACGAGCCGTATTGGGACGTGCTTAAGCGGCAGGACATTCTGCTGCATGTTCCGTATGAGTCATACAATCCGGTGGTGAAATTCATAAGCGACGCAGCGGACGATCCTTCCGTGCTTGCGATAAAAATGACGCTCTACCGCACGGGAAACGATTCTCCCATCGTTGCGGCATTGCAGCGTGCGGCGCAGAACGGCAAGCAGGTCGTGGTTCTGGTGGAGCTTAAGGCACGCTTTGACGAAGACAGGAACATTGCATGGGCAAACCAGCTTGAAAATGCCGGCGTTACGGTAATCTATGGGCTGGTGAACTTAAAGGTTCACGCCAAGATAATTATGGTAATGCGGCGCGAGGGGGATTCCGTGTGCCGTTACGCGCACCTTGCCACCGGAAACTACAATCCAAAGACTGCAAAGTTGTATTCTGACCTTTCGCTTTTTACCGCCAATTACGAGATTGTGAACGATGCCACGCTTTTCTTTAATCTGGTAACCGGATATTCCACCTTGCAGAGCATGAAGCAACTGGGAATGGCACCGGTAACGCTTAAGACAAAGCTTCTGACGATGATTCAGCGGGAGATTGAGCGCAGCGATGCCGAGCATCCTGGATTGATTATTGCCAAAATGAACGCGCTTACCCATGAGGAAGTCATTGCCGCGCTGTACAAAGCGAGCCGCGCAGGTGTTAAGGTTCTGCTTAACGTGCGCGGTGTATGCATGCTGGTTCCCGGCGTTCCGGGCTTGAGCGACAATATCCGCGTCATCTCAATCGTGGACCGCTATCTTGAGCATTCGCGTATTTTTTATTTTCAGAATGGTGGAGACGAGGAACTGTATCTTGCCAGCGCAGACTGGATGCCGCGCAATCTTGACCGGCGTATTGAGCTTATGTTCCCTGTGCTTGACCGCAGTGTTTTTGCCGACGTTAAAGAAATTCTGAACACGTATTTTAAGGATAACGTGAACGCGCTTGAACTTCGGGAAAACGGAACGTGGACTGAAATTGAGCGTGCGAACGGCGAAGAAGAATTCCGTGCGCAGGAAGTGCTGTACAAAAAATACCGCAAGCGCAATGAAGGTGCCGTAAAAAAGCCTGAGATTGAATTTGAAGTGCGCCGCAAGGACTGAGCGCGGGAGGTCTGTATGATTACCGTTGAGACAAAGGTGCGGCTTCCGTTCTTATGGGGAAAGAACTCGTTCAAAAAAAGCAACTGGAATCAGGTGAACCTTATCGTGGGACCGAACGGCTCTGGTAAAACGCTCCTTGCCGAGGAAATTGCCAAGCAGTTTGCCGCTGACGGCTACAAGATTGATTTTTTGCAGGCAGAGCGCGCCAATCAGGACGAGCTGCTTTCTAAACTTAAGGAAAACGCCGCTCTCCGTGCAAAAATTGAGAGCGTCATATCGAATATGTTCGGAAAGACAATCCGCTTTGAGCAGCGTGCGGACGGCGCTGTCGTTCCGATGGTAGAAAATCGTACGCGTGGTGTCGAATACGGACTGAAGGACGGCGAATGCCACGGTCTTAAGGAAATCCTTACGCTCTTGATTGCGCTGTACGACTTGAATTCTGCGGTGCTGGTCATCGATGAGCCGGAGCTGCATCTTCATCCGCAGTTCCAGATGTTTTTTATGAATGAGATTCGCAAGGCTGCGGCGGCAATCCCAGAGCGGATTTTCTTTTTGATAACGCATTCGCCCTATTTTATTGATTTGCGTTTTGCCGAGGATTTGCTTGGTGTCGTCGTGTGCCATGTGAACCGCGTTCCTACCTGCATCGACTCTCTGAGCGAAAAGGACGAGATTTTGTTCCGGCGCTTTTTGCCGCGCTTCAACACGTATCACAAGCAGTTTTTTTTCAGCGACAATCAGATTTTTGTGGAAGGCTACACCGACCAGCAGATGTTCACGAACCTGCTTCCGTGCATAGAAGACCAGTACGGCGTTGCGGGAACCGGCGTCATAGACGTTGGTGGAAAGGATGAGCTTGGCGTATTCTTCAAGGTGTGCGCACTTTTGGGAACCGAGGGACGTATCATAACGGATTTGGATTCCCTCTTTGCCGGAAAACTCCGCGACGTGGTATGCGATGACGAACGCCCCGCGCGCTGGCTTGAAAAGCAGTATGAAAAGCAGCTTCCGTTCTACCGCTCGCTTTTTACCAAGCGCGAGATGGAAACGCCGGTTACGCTTGAAAAACTCATCTACCGCCTTGAATCCTATCTTGTTCAGATTGGAAAAGCCGTCTGCGAGGTTAATTTCTCCATTGACCCGGCAATGGATATGTTCATAGAAAAGGTTCGCGCGCTGTATGACAAATATGAAAAGCCAGAAGGTCTGGATACCTTTAAAACGGTCGTGCTGATGGGCGTGATTCGGCTGGGCGACATGCTTAAGGACGTGCTGCCGCTTCCGCTCGCGCTTACGGTTCCGCTTATCATCAATGCAACGTGGCTCATTCTTGCCGCAATAGAAACCTCCCGCGTGTACATTCTGCCGGAAGGCTGCATAGAGCATTATTACATTCACAGCGACGTTCATTACATGCCGATTTCCGCAAAGGACCGCCTGTTCCATACCGAGGTTGATATTATGGTCAATGAGTCACCGCGGGAGCTTCGCGCCCATTATCCTACGCTTGTGGACATTCTTACACGCGCCTGCGCAAAATGAAAGCGGAATTTTCTGAATTCGCAGGAAATTGCTCTTGAATTCATTTTTTGAATTCTGTAAAATCGTTAAACCTATCTTTATAGGCTTTATGTTGCAAATCTTCCGGGGTGCTGACCGGAATAAAATAGGAGAATAGGCGATGCCTACAATAAATCAATTAATTCGTCAGGGACGTCAGTCAGTGGCTAACAGAACGAAGTCTCCCGCACTTCAGTCCTGCCCACAGAAACGCGGTGTTTGTACACGTGTTATGACTGTAACTCCAAAAAAACCGAACTCAGCTCTCCGCAAGGTTGCTCGTGTTCGCTTGTCAAATGGTATTGAAGTAACTGCATACATTCCTGGTATTGGTCACAACCTTCAGGAGCACTCTGTAGTTCTTATCCGTGGTGGTCGTGTAAAGGACCTTCCTGGTGTGCGCTATCACATCATCCGCGGTACAAAGGATACTCTTGGTGTTGAAGACAGAAAGCGCGGCCGCTCTAAGTACGGCGCAAAAAGACCAAAGGCTTAATGGAGGACTAAGATGGGAAGACATAAGAAATCAATCGAACGTCCATGTATGCCGGATGTTAAATATAACTCTAAGGTTGTTACAAAATTCGTCAGCCGCATGATGCTTGACGGTAAAAAGGCAACCTGTACAAAGATTATCTACGAGGCAATGGACAAGCTTAAGGCTAAGACCGACAAGGATCCGCTTGAAGTGTTGCTCAAGGCTCTTGATAACGTAAAGCCTGTTGTAGAAGTAAAATCACGCCGCGTTGGTGGTGCTACATATCAGGTACCGGTAGAAATCCGTGACTCACGCCGCGAAGCTCTTGCTATGCGCTGGATTATTGATGCAGCACGCAACAGAAGCGGACACGGAATGGCAGATACTCTTTCTGCTGAATTGCTTGACGCATTCAACAACACCGGTTCTGCATTCAAAAAGAAGGAAGATACCCATAAGATGGCAGAGGCTAACAAGGCTTTTGCTCACTTCCGCTGGTAGAATGCTTCTGTCGTTTGCCGTGGCACGTAACATATCTGCCATGGCAGATAAAAAAACGCCTGAGTTCCGCTTGGAGTCAGGCGTTTTTGCTTTTTTAACGAATTTTTTGTAAGCGCGGTGCAGTGCTTCAGCCAACGGACTGGTTCTTTCCGTTGTTTTTTGCGATGTACAGGTTTTCGTCCGCGCGTGAAAACATGCTTTCCGATGTGTCGCCGCCGTTGTAGGTCGCGATTCCGATTGATGCGGTTATGTGCACCGTATCTTTTCCGTGCTGAACCTCCTGCCGTGCGATGTCGGCTCGGATTCGTTCCGCAACTTTTTTTGCAACTTCATTGTCTCCCTTCAGAATGACAAGAATTTCCTCGCCGCCCCAGCGGAATACGTGGTCGTTCCGTTTTACGCCCTTCAGAATTGTGGAGGCCGCCATTTTAAGCACCTCGTCGCCACAGTCGTGTCCGAAGGTGTCGTTTACCTGCTTGAAGTTGTCCAAATCGAACATAAGGATACTGAACGGCTCTCCGCTTTCGCGGGCGTATTCCAGTGCGCTCTTCATGTATGGGGTAAGCCGCCGCCTGTTCAAAAGGTGCGTGAGCGCGTCGTAATTGATGAGCGCGGCGATAATGTCCAGCGACGTTATGAGCGTAATGACCAGAATTGCAAAAATAATGGCACATACGATGAGCAGCCGCGCGTAGTCGTTTATAAAATCCTGAAATGAATAGTCGAGCGTGCTGAGCGAATATTGGTTCAGGTTGCTCTGAATTTCGTGCTGCGGAATGGACGCAATCTGCTTGTTCATGATGGAAAGGAAGCCCGTGTTCTGGGCGCTGACCACAAAATGCAGGCTTTCTGTGTCGGGCAGTTCTATAAAATTGAGCGCCTTGTACTTTTTTCGTCCGTACAGGATTTCCTGAATTTTCGGAATGTTAAAAATCGCGCCGGAAACGGTTCCTTTTAGGACGGCGTCAAGGCATTTTTCTGGCGTGGCGAATTCCACGATTTCTGAGTCCGCAAAATAGGTTTTGGCGTACATTTCAGAGCGGCGACCGTCTATGACGGCAAGCTTTTTCATGAATGAGTCGGTTTTTGCCGGGTTGAATACGTAGCCCACATTGCTGTTCAGCACCGGAGAAGAAAGATACAGATGCTTTTTTTCTGCGGTGTTCCAGTCGCTGTTGAACGGAAATCCCGCGTCAACGGTGTCGGTTAGAACGGCTTCTTCCAGTTT
>CAKZZR010000055.1 GCA_937885475.1 uncultured Treponema sp. | reverse complement strand
TCACTGATTCATATCGGGCGTCCGCTGGTCTTTGACGGCGAAAAATGGTTCATCGTTGACATAAATCCCCGGCTTTCTGGTATAAGCGGAACCTATGCGGTAAGCACCGGACGCACTATTTTTGAGCTGATTCTTGAGCTGTCGCAGCCGGAATGCGGGTTTGCCATGAATTTCAAGTTTCCGATTTTGACAGCACAACAGCTTTGTAAATTAAAAGCGCTCTCCTTTGTAAAAGCCGTGCGCACATTTGAGAACCGCGCCGCCAAGCAGGACCGCGAGGTCGGCTACTGCGAGGTAATCATCGGCAACGCCCACAGTTTTTTAGACCTTGAGCGCCACCTTGACTATCTGCACGACCATTTTTTTTCCATCGTCGAACCCCTGTTTTACGAGCGCGCCAAGGCGCTCTTTAAGATACTGAAGGAGAATGACGAGGGAAAAACTAATATCGAATGACCGTGACCGCGGTGCCTATGTTTTATTGTGCAAAAATCGTAACGCCTGTGCCTTCACAGGTTGTGCTGTTAGAAGAAACTGCTCCTGTTTTATTCATCACTTGAGTACCTTTTCCGCTTACATCAATATTACTTCCTGGATTTATTACAAATGTAAGAGTCTTGTTTGCATTGCTTGGAGAACTTGATGAATTAGTGACAGTGTAATAAATTACATTACCATCTATCGAAGTTGAACCAACTCCATTTCTGTATCTAAGTCCGTCATTTGCCTTGCGGAACGCAATCATGTCTTTATGATAATTGAAGCAACTGATATTCTTTGCCTTATAGCTCCAGTCGATTTGGTTCATTTCAATTCCCCACATATAAGAATTATGAGCTTCACTTGCAAAAGTTCCTACCTTTTTTGTGCGTAAGAATTCATCTCCCGCATGAATAAACGGAATACCTTGACTAGAAAGTAAAATTCCATGACCAAATTTAACGATTGCATCAGCATAACTGGTATAACTTGTTCCTGCAGCAGCAATTTTGTCATAGAAACAAAGATTATCATGAGCCATAAGATAATTAACCGCCTGTTCAGGATTTGCAGTAAAGTAGCGAGTCCATACTCCTTCTGAATCACTACCTAGGCTTGTTCCCGAGCCACGGATACCAACGGTTGTATTATGATAAGTAGAATCTCCGTCCTTATCGGTTCTTCCGCTGAAAATATAGCCCAAGGTGTTTCCGTCATCACTTGACCCTTTCAGAGTCTCACGCCATTTTCCCGCAAAACAACCGATATGAGCATTAGCCAAAGACGGAATTGCACTAGCGTATCCATAACTTGCAGAAGAATTATTATTAGCTTGCCAAGGCTCCCCTTGCATCAAAAGATTCCTGTCTTTTGTCTCTGCATTGGTGTTGTTCAAATAATAGCCCCAGTCATACAATGCATCTCTTGTAAAAATCGCCATAAGGTCAAATCTAAATCCATCGATATTATAAACCTCTGCCCAGTATTCAAGGGAATCACGAACCATGCGGCTTACCATTGCATTACTTACATCCACACTGTTACCACATCCAGAAAGGTCGGTTGCGGTATAGTATTTTGAAGAAATATTCTCAAACATCTCACCAGCAAAGGTGTGATTGTAAACAACATCCATTACAACTCGGATTCCGTTCTTATGGAATTCATTTACCATATCCTTAACTTCGCGGATTCGTTCAACATAATCATCTGGACAAGTAGAATAGCGATCTTCTGGAACATTGTAGTTCACTGGATCATAGCCCCAGTTATAATACTCGCCAGTTGAATTAACATATTTTGTAGCAAAGTCATACATTGGCATAATCTGAACATGGGTTACGCCCAGTTCTTTTAGGTGGTCAAGTCCTGTTTTTACGGTCGTCGTACCGCTCGTATATGTAGTACCACTTTCTGTCATTCCTTTGAATTTTCCACGGTAACTTTCAGTTCCATTCCATGTAGAAGAAGAAGTAAAATCCTGGACATGAACTTCGTAAACTACAGCATCGCACCTTGAATCAAGCGTTGGTCTAGTTGCCCATGAGCCATCCGTTGGCATTATATTTTCTGCATCCACAACAATATTTATACTTGGACCTGCCCAACTAGAACCAACTGGTCCGCCAGTGTAAAAGGCTGTATTGTTACAGAGCACATTTTCGTCCTGTGGATAGGTATTCTTTACGTACTTCACCATCTTTCCATACGGGTCGCGCACGGCAACATCGCTTACATAGAACTGGTATTCGGCAAGGTTGTAGTCGCCTTTGAGAGTGATTCCGTAGATGTTGCTTGTGTCGCTGTAGCCGCCGTCTACAGTAAAGCCTTTTGTCAGTGTATATTCCGTAAACTCAGTTTCGCCCTGCTTTTTAACCGCTACTTTTACATTTGAACTGTCCGGCGACCAGATGCTGAACGAAGTGCCGCACTTCTCATAGAATGCACCTAATCGGGTCGGTGTGCTCGGATCTTGCTGTTCCACGGCTTTGAGCGTGATGTTCAGAGAATCGCTTCCTGCACTGTTTGCAACATTTGCAGTTACCGCAAAGTCACCTGTAGCTGTGATTCCAGCCGTTTCAAGGCTTACAGTCTTAGTTCCAACAGATAAAGTTCCTGAATATGAGCCGATTTTGAAAGTTCCGCTCGTAAGGTCAGTATTTTCGCTTGTTACTGTAAAAGTAATGGAATCTCCAAGCCCAATTTCGTCACCATCGGCATAGTTTATGCGCACCGTAGGTGCCATTGGAATAGGCGGGTTTGTAACGGTTACAGAAAAACTTTCTTCCACAGAAGCTTTTGCAAAATTAGAAGCAATATTTGAGCCAGTCGTATCTGGAGTACCAGCAGAGCCACCGATGTAGTTCCATTCGCCTTCTGTAAGGTAGAGAGTGTTTGTCTGAACTGAACCAACAACGCTACCAGAGCCGCCGTTATTAAATATTATTTTTGAGGCAGTCTTTTCCAAGGTGTAATCATAATATGACCCATTCAAAGTCATTGCCTTACCACCCCATGTTCCGCCTGTATAATTTTCAGAATCAGAAGAAGGATTCCATGCCCAAATCAAGTTATATCCCAAACTGCTCGGCACATGCACAATAATCTTTCCAGTTACTGGTTCAGAACCGCTTACATGAACAATATCCACCGTGGTAGTAAGACCTGTGCCTACCGCAATATCCTTTATATAATCAGAAAGGAGATTTCCGCTTGCATCGTACACCCAAACTTTCCAAGTTCCTGGGTATGCTTTTAAACTGAACGACTCATCCGCAGAAGCAACAACCGTTTTTGAACTGGCAATATCCGTAATCTGAACTGTATAGCCGCTTGCACCTGTAGCATTTACAGCTACAGTTCCATAGTCCAAGATATAATCATCTGATACAAGAGATGCCACATTATAGTTTGCATTCTTAAAGTCCTTTGCAAAATTCTCCGCATCAAATAGGCTTGCATGCACATCAGGAATTTTTGATTCAAAAGAAGAAGCAGAAATCTCAGACACATCGGCGCCGTTATCTACCAAATAATAGTAGACATTCGCAACCTTTGTTGTTCCCCAGCTGACGGGACAGGAATTTTCATCATTGGCATTGATATCGCAAACCGCCCTGATAACCGCCCCGCTGACATTGGAAGCAACCGTCACCACGCGATTCTTGCCAACCGGGATTTTTTCTATTGTAAACTGCCCTGTACCGTCAGAAACTTGCACGTTGCTTTTTGTAATTTTCGTCATGCCGGAACCACTTACGGTTACCGTTGCTGTGGAAATTGTGCTGACATCCAAAGCACGCGAGCCAGAGTCCTGAACGACACGAAGCGAGCCATACTGAACGCTGTCCGAGGAATCTGTTTCTGAAAAATTATTTGCACAAGAGGCAAATCCGAATACGGCATACGCCGCGATGATAAGATAGGATAGGAATTTTATACTTTTTTTCATACATCTGATTGTAAGGGCAGATGTGCGATAAGTCAAAAAAAATATGGACTTTTAAGTGAATTTTGTAATTAAAAAAAACAGAGCTAAGAGTCAAACAGTCCTGACTTACTCTTGTGCAAGTCAGGACTGCTGTATCCATAAAAATATTGAATACTTATTTTATGCGGATGATGTTAGAGCCAGGAAGAATCTTTGTATATATGTTGTTTTCCTGAGAAGGACTTCCGGAACTTGAGGAGCCTGAGCCAGAGCTTGAACTAGAGCCGAATTTATAGCGTACTCCCATCTTAAAGCAGTTTCGGAATTTATTATCGTATGAATATTTTTCGTCATCAAATTTTCTTCCGTCAGAAACCATCTCAACGATGTGAGCGGAGCCTTTCCAGCCCATAGTAACATCAAACTGCCATATATGCGCTTGTATTCCTATGAATGGGTTAAGACATAAGTCTGCACTTACCGCTGAGCTGTATCCGCTTGCCACTTGAAGTCCAAAATTGAAGCCTGCATCGACAGGTCCAAACGTAAACGGCATTATTGAGCAGTCTACCTGATAATATCCTCCAAAATAGTCAATGCTTTTTCGTTCCGATTCTTCTGTAATCGTAGTACCAGACCAATAACTGTAACTAGAATATTCCTCTGTTTTTTTGTAGGAGGATTTTTCATAAATGATTCCATATGATTGTCTGATAAGTCCGTCTCCAAACCAAAAGCCCAAATCAAAGCCGTTTCCTGTTCCTGCAAAATAATCAAATTGCGCACCAAAGGAAAATGCGGCAGGAATAATCATAACTATCAATAAAATCGACAGAAAGAGTCTTTTCATAATTTCCTCCGACTATTAGTTGTTCTTGATTTTTATGATTTTTGCACGTACGGATACCTTGTACTGGAATTTATCATTGTCTCGTTTTGTCTGGAATGTATAGGTAGGCTCAAAAATTGAATCTCCGCCCTGTTTGTACGCGTCCTCGATGAGCTTGTAGTTTGCATTCAATTTTGCAATTCTTAAAGCGGCAGTGTCACTCGTATATGCAGGCGTTTTTCCTGTGCCTACATACATTTTTGTTCCGTTATCTGATTGTCCGATAAACGAATCTTCTGATTCATAGATATAACCGTACTGTCCTGTATCTCCAACATAGGCTTCCAGCGCGTCATCATAGTCTCCTACAAAGTCCGACTCCCCTATTGCCGTTCCGATAATCTGATAGTCACTTCTGTCCAGCAAAGTATTAAAAACCATTTTTTCTGCTTTTATCTCATTTCTGATTGCAGATTGATGAATGCTTTTGCACGAAGTAAAAGCCATTGCCAGTGCCAAAAGGCAAACCATTGTTCTCAAGATAGATTTCATCTGAAATTCTCCTTTTTGTGTACGTTCAGTACACTTTTTTATGTGATAGAGCAATTATAAATGAATAAAAGTGTATTATCAATAAATATTTGAATTAATTTTAGGTATTTATAATACACTATATGTATCGCATCTTTCTCTAATATAGAAGTATGGAATGCGATGAAATTCAAAGCCGGCTGGCAGCAAATCTTAGAAATATACGAAAATCCAATAGAATGACGCAATTTGAGTTGGCGGTAAAATGTGATTTATCGGAGGCGATGATAAAGAATATTGAATTGAAGCGTTCATGGCCTAGCGAGCGTACATTGTCGCAGCTTACCAAGGCATTGGATATAGATGTGTATACTTTATTCCGCCCGCTTGTAGATGAGGTTGACGCAAAACCTGCGCTGCGTGATTCTATAAAGCAGGAAATAACACTTAATTTGCGCCGCTACATCAATGAGCAACTGGACTTTCTTGGCTCAGAATGAAGCAACAACCTTACCGCACGCAATGGAAGAATCGTTCATTTTTTTCTTCCCCTATAGTTCCTCAATCATTTCTCTGAAAAAATGGTTTTCCACGCGGGCTTGGTTCAACAGGTCTCCGTAGGAATAGAAATTCTGCTGCTCGTACAGCCGCCCGAACGCTATGTAGTCGCCCTTTTCGTCCTTGCCGTAGGTAAGGTTGTACACTATGCCACGGAACGTGAATTCGAGCGGCTTTTTGCATGCAATCAGAAAATCAAAATCCTCGCGCGTCATTCATTACCTTCCGCGGATTTTTTTGAGAATTTTTTTGTGCCAGAATGCGCGCGCCCGCTCGGCACAATCATACAGTCGGTACAGGGCGCTCAGGGGAACGTCAATGCTTCCGATGCGGTGAATGTTCTTTCCGCCAAAGCCGGTTTTGAACAGATACAGTCCGTGCATGGGATGATTCTCGTCGTCTGTTGGTGGCATTCCGTACATGTCATACCAGTGACTTCCGTACGCCTTTGCGTCCTTCATTGCTGTCCATTGAAGCAAAAAGTTCGGCATTAGGTTTCTCTTTACGTTGCTTGAGCAGCCATACAGATAGATGCTTTCCGTCTTGGAATTCAGCGTGATGATTGCGCCAAGCGCGTCGGCTTCGTGGCGTGCAATGTACAGCGAGACGACGGGAACGTCCTTTCCTGCCGTGCGCTCCTCGGCGGATTTTACCAGCAGGTCGCGGTAATAGTCGCGGGAATGAATTGCTATGCCGTCGCGCTCCGCCGTAATCTTGTACAAGTCATAAAAAACGTCAAGTTCCGCGTCCAGCGCTTCCTCCGCACCGGTCGTTCTGGTTACGGTAACGCCCTTGCGTGCGCTTAAGTTTATGTTGTAGCGCCATTTTGACTTCATTGCGGAAAGGAGTTCCTCTTCCGTTGGCTCCAAAAAAATTCGCGTTGAGTCCGGCGGCTGAATGTCAACCCGGCTTTTTTTGAGGCGCAGGCGGTCTGCAAACGCAATGACCTTAATGCCGCGCACAAAATAATCGCGCTCATCGGGCGTGTCAAAGCCAACGGCAGGGTCAAAGCGAATGCAGAGAGTGTTTTTTGGAAGGAACGGCTTCAGGCTCAGCGCGATGTCGTTCAGCAGATTTGAGAATTCTATGTTCTGCTCGTTTGCCGCAATGTCTTTTGCAGGGAGCGACGGAAAAAGCGGCACGTAGGCAATGGTGAGCTTACCATGCAGGAACGCGCGGGTAAGCACGCACACATCCTCTTCTCCGCAAAGGTCGGCATCAGCCCCTGATTCGTCCTTTTTCCATGATATGCGGAACGCGCGGAACGTCCAGCCGTGCGCCGCCTTGAATTCCGACCAGAACGGCGTCTGCTGAAAATAGCCGCTGTTAGTGCGCTGTATTGCGCCAAGCTCTTTTATTTCTACGGCGAACAAATCAGTTTACCCCGCCGTCAATCGTTTTTTCGGTCTTAAGAGCCTTTCCGCCGGCTGTCAGTTTTTTTCCGCCGATTACGACGTTCTTGTCCTTTACGGAAATCGCAATCTTAAAGAAGGTGTCCGCGTCAATCTGCTCTGGTTTTGCGGCGTTCTCGTCGTCGCCCTCAAGAATGACCTTCGTACCGGGAGCCGCCCATGGTGCTGTCAGAAGCTCAACGGCATCCTTTCCGTCTTCGGTCTTGTAGTCTGCGGCAAGCAGCATTCCCCGGCTCTCAATTCCGCGCATCGTACGTGGCGCAAGGTTGTCTGCGATGATGACATGCTTTCCGAGCAGGTCATCTTCCTTGAGGTATGGCACAAGCCCCGACTGAATCACGCGGTCGGTTCCGCTTCCGTCGTCAAGATGCTCTACATAGAGCTTGTCAGAGTCAGGATTGCGGCTAACCTTTACGATTTTTGCCACCTTTAGCTGTATATTCTTTGAAAACCATGCCGGCTGCTCGTTTTCTGGAAGCGTCGCTGGCTCGGCTTTCTTCTGTTTTTTGTCAGCCTTCTTGTTTTTCTTGCTTTCTGCGTTATCGCCACGCTCATTCTGCTTTCCGGAGAAGCGTTCGCGGAACGAGGTCATCGTCTTTGCATCCATCGGGCGGAAGATTATTTCCGTCTGTCCCACGCAGGAAAGTCCCTCGGTGCTTCCAAGGTCGTTCCATGTAAGACCGGGCTTTGTTTCCGTTCCGATTTTAGATTCCTGAATCGTCTTTCCGAAGTATGCGGCGACGGTCTGCGTGTACTGCGGCATGTACGGATGCATCATAATCATCAGATCCTTGATGACATAGCACAGGTTGTGAATGAGCGATTCTGCAAGCGCCGGATCCGTCGTGCGGGTTTTCCACGGCTCGGTCGCCTGAAATTTCTTGTTGCCGAGGTCTGCAATCTGGAACATCTCGTGGAATGCGTCCTTAAGCTCTGCCCATTCAAGTAATTCCGTGATTTTTGCCTCGCGTGCGCGAACGTCCTTCCACAGCTCCTCGTCAACAGGTGCGTCGGGAATTTTTCCCTCATAGTATTTGTTTACGAACAACAGCGTGCGGTTCACAAGATTTCCGAGGTTTCCGATAAGCTCGCTGTTCATTTTTTCCATAAAATCCTTCCATGTGAACTGGAAGTCCTGCTTTTCAGGTCGGTTATAGAAAATATAGAACCGCCACGCGTCGGCAGGAAT
>CAKZZR010000054.1 GCA_937885475.1 uncultured Treponema sp. | reverse complement strand
AAAGGGGCGTGTTGAACAGCTTGTGCCGTATAGAGGCGATTATGCCCGATTCCCATTCGGGAAGAGTGTACAGCTCGCCAAGTACCAGCGTGTCAAAAAACTGAATCGAATACAAAAGCTGGGCGAACAGCATGAACAGAAAGAAAAAAATATACACTTCAAAAAGCAGTATGATGATTTTTCCAAGAACGCCGTACAGCGTGTTGTAGTTCGCGTGGTTCATGAAGCTTGAGATAAGAAAAATCACCACTGTAAAAATCGTTGTGGCAAGAAAGGCGCACAGAATGCAGCTTCTGTGCTTTGGCTTTGTTCCTGGACCAAAGCGGTATGCGATTACCGAGGAGAAGAACAGGATGGCGTAGAGCGTCCAGTTTACGAGCCTGTTTGAAAATGTGCTGAACAGGAACGGAAATCGCTCTGCGATTACAGAAAAAAACGGCATGGTAAAAATCTGCCGCGTGATGAACGCCGCAAAAAAGGCGAGGGCGCTCAGGATGACGATGATGAATTCTCCAAGGAACGTAAAAAGTTGGTTCAGGACGGGGCGGCTTGGCGCAACCTCGTTAAAAATCTGAAGCAAACCTTTAATAATAGAAAGGAACAGCTTTCGCGCCATCCAGATTACGAACAGAAGCAGGAACAGGTTTCCCCAGGTAAGGACAAAGCCGTCCGGCAACGCGTCCATTATCTTGTGAACGTCAACGTAGGGTGTAACTTCGGAAAGCAGCAGGTTCAGGTCAGAAAGCATTGCAGGGCTTATGTGCAAAAAGCGCACAAAAAGCGTTAGAACCAGAACCAGAATCGGAAAAAAACTGAATATAAAACTGAACGCACAAGCCGAAGCGCATGCGTCCAGATTGTTCTGAAAGAAAAAGCTTATGGTGAGGAATACAAGCTGCGGAATTTTAGAAAGCGAAGATTTGATTCTGTTTGCCATAAGCCTCTTGTGTTTTTTTTAGAAGTCAGCAAGTTTCGGAGCGCGTGGATACGGAATTAGCCGCTCGCTTTCGCGAGCTCTTGCAGTTTCCCTGTCGGCAAACTGCACCAAACTAAAAGTCCGCCAATTTCGGAGCCCTTGGATACGGGATTACGTCCCGGATGTTCTCCATGCCAGTTACATAGCGTATAAGACGCTCAAAGCCAAGACCGAATCCTGAGTGTGGAACCGTACCGAACTTTCTTAAGTCAAGATACCAGTCGTAGATTGCTTTGTCCATTCCGCGTCGCTCGATTTCTGCAACGAGCTTTTCGTAGGATTCCTCGCGCTCAGAGCCACCGATCAGCTCTCCGATTCCAGGAACAAGCACGTCAACGGCCTTTACGGTCTTTCCGTCCTCGTTCTGCTTCATATAGAATGACTTGATTTCCTTTGGATAGTTAAAGACCATTACAGGGCAACCGAAGATTTTTTCCGTAAGGTAGCGTTCGTGTTCTGTTGCGATGTCGCAACCCCAGTACGGCTTGAACTCAAACTTAGCACCGTTCTTTTCTGCTTCCTCAAGCTTTGCGATTGCATCCGTGTAGCTTATGCGGGCGAATTTTGCGTTGGCAACCTTAGTAAGGCTTTCAATAAGTCCTGGCTGGATTCTCTTGTCAAAGAATTCAAGGTCGGCGCGGCACTTTGTCAAAGCCCAGTTCAAAAGGTATTTTACAAAGTCTTCCTGAATGTCCATGTCGTCGTCAAGGTCAAAGAAGGCCATCTCTGGCTCAATCATCCAGAATTCTGCAAGGTGGCGCGGTGTGTTTGAGTTTTCTGCGCGGAATGTAGGACCGAATGTGTAGACGCGGCTCAATGCAGTTGCCATGGTCTCTGCCTCAAGCTGACCTGAGACAGTGAGCGAGGCCTTCTTTCCGAAAAAGTCCTTTGAGTAGTCCACGATTTTGTGGGCGTCCTCGATTTTCATTCCGCCGATTCCGGCCTTTACACCCATCTCTGCGATTTTTTCCATGGAAAGGGTGGTAACCTGGAACATCTCGCCTGCGCCCTCGCAGTCAGAACAGGTGATTTCCGGCGCGTTGATGTATTGGAATCCTCGTTCCTGGAAGAAGCTGTGAACGGCAAAGGCCATCTGGTTACGCACTCGGTAAACGGCACCGAACGTGTTTGTGCGGGCCCTAAGGTGAGCGTTCGTCCTTAAGTATTCCATGCTCATCTTGTTCTTCTGAAGAGGATATTCGTCAGGGTTACAGCCGCCTAGCATCTTTAGGCTTTCAAGGGTAACTTCAACTGCCTGCCCGCTAGCTGGGCTTTCTATTAGGACGCCTTCCGCACGAATGGAAGCTCCAGTGTTCAGTTTTTTTAGCTCTTCTTCTATATTATTTACATTTGCATTATTTGAAGGAGCGTTTCTGTCAAAGGTAAGCTGGATGTTGGCAAATGCGCTTCCGTCGTTTACCTGAATGAATACTAAGTTCTTTGAGTCGCGTACAGTGCGCACCCAACCGCAGACAGTAACCTTCTGTCCTTCCGGCTTTGTAGTAAGTAAATCTTTAATAAGTGTTGGAACCATAAGGTTCACCTCCAGATAAAATGTAAATAATAGATGATTCTACTCATTTGTCGAATGTTCTTCAAGGAGTAACGTTCGGAGCAAGCAGGTCAAACGCATTATAAGCTGATATCTTAAAAAATAGCGCGAAGGATGAACTTCGACTGGAAGCTATTTTTTTTGTCATTTTTCTTTGCAATGCGCTTGCCCTGTTCGGAACAAGGTTAATGACATTCTTTTTGTTTTTCTCTATAATGATAACCAAAAAGGAGAATACCAATGAAAAATTGTAAGATTTTGGCTGTCTCGTTGTTTTTGGCGGCGTTGGTGTGTGGGTTTGGATATGCGGCTCCGGCAAAGGCTATAGTACAGACAGAAATTGAATCATTCGACAAGCACGGAAATGCAAATCTGAAGATTAAGGGCAATGTTTTTTCTGTAAAAGGGTTTGGAATGAGCGATATCGTCTCTATCAAAGCGGGCGATTTTAAATACACCGCTCCTCTGTGCAGAAATTACAGCGATGTAGACAGCGGGCAGTATCTTCTGCGCGTGAATGGCGACGAGGTTTCTTTGGCTATCAATCTCGGAAACTTTCAGGAAGAATCAAAGACAAAAGTCGGCTCTCCGGTCGTAATCACCATGAAGGAGCCTCACGGCTATCTTCTTACATATCAGAAGCGCGTTCTTAAGAAGTCAACGGAGCGTGAGGATTTTGACAGCGATGAAATTTTTGCGAACTTCCGCGAGTTACGTGGCGGAAAAATCGCCGCCAAGCGCGTGTACCGTTCCTCAAATCCAAGCATTGACGAGACTCGTGCGCCGTATGCCGCTCGTCTTATTGAGAATGCGGGCGTTACTGCTGTACTCGACATCTCAAACAGCGAGGAAGTTGCGCTTCCGTTCATCCAGAATAATCCGTACTACAAAAAATTGTACGATGATGGAAAAATCGTGTTCCTTGATATGGAGGCGTCCTTCAACAACGACAGCTTCTCTAAAAAATTGCAGAAGGGACTTAAATTCATCATCTCTCATCCGAACGATACCTTTGTTATGCACGGAAAAGAAGGAAGAAACCGCACCGGCTTTGTTGCCGCAGTGCTTGAAGGCTTGTGTGGTGCGACAGAAACAGAAATTGTCGACGACTTCATGGAAAGCTATCAGAATCTTAATAAGACAAAGAAGAACACCTCTCAGTACGCAGAACTTGAGCAGCTTATCCTTCGCTCGCTTGAGAATGTGTGCGGCAAAAAACTTACGGACAAAAACCGCGAGGCTGCCATTGAGGAATATCTTGTTAAAAAGGTTGGCCTGAATAAGACCGAAATAGAATCCCTCAAGAAAATCCTTGAAAAATAACTGAGCTTGTCTTTAAAAATAATCAGGGCTGTCCATTTCTTTTTGGACAGCCCTTTTTTGCGTTCATTTGCGGACGGTGCGGATTGAGCCCATAGAAAGGCGCTTGGCGCGGGGGTCTTCAAGTAGCGCCTTCAGTCGCTCGGAATCCTCTGCTTCGATTGCCGTTCTGAATTCCTCAAGCTTTTTTTGGAATGTTTCTATGTGCGCGCAGAGCTTTTCTTTGTTTGAGATGAACAGCTCTGTCCACAATGGGGCGTTTATCATGGCGATTCGCGTCAGGTCCTCAAAGCTTCCGCCACCGAACGCGGTAATCTCCGGGTCTTCCGCGCTTTCTACCAGCGCGCTTGCAATAACATGGCACAGCTGGCTGGTAAAGCCTATCTTGTGGTCATGCGTGGCGCAGGTTGTTTCCGTAATGCGCGAAAAGCCCATCTCTGAAACAAGGTTTCTCATGAGCGCAAGGTTTTCTGCCTTGTTAAAAGGCTGCTCGCACAGAATGTAGTTGTGGTCAACAAAGAACTGCGCGGAAGAATGTGCGTAGCCTTCCTTTTCACCGCCTGCCATAGGATGCCCTATGATAAAGTCAACGTCAGGGCGGAGAATTGCGGGCAGCTGCTTTTCAAAAATGCCCTTTACGCCGCTTATGTCGGTTACGATTGCGCCGCTCTTAAAGTCGTTCTTATGCTCCTTCAGGAATTCCAGCGTTGCGTGCGGGTACAGGCATACGAACACTACGTCGCAGCCGGGAAGCATTTCATTTACCTTGTCGACGGTGAACGTTTTGTCGCTCACTCCCTCGCTGAGCGAGGCTGCAAGGCACGCCGTGCTGCGGTTGCAGGCGTAGATTTTGCCGCCTGCGCCATTCTGCGAAAGTATGTTCTGCCGGATTGCCTTTGCAAAGGAGCCACCCATTATGCCAAGCCCCACGATTCCGTACGTCAAGTCCTTTAACTGCATGTTCTGTTCCTTTTGCGTGCCCGTGCCTTAGATTGTTTTGCCTTCAACAGCAGCGTATTTGCGAAGCTTTGCAACCGTCTCCTCAAACTGGGAGGGGGTAAGCTGCTGGCTTGCGTCGCTCAGCGCCTTTTCTGGGTTGCAGTGAACCTCAATCTCAAGTCCGTCCGCGCCTGCTGCAACGGCAGTCTGGCACAGCACCGGAACCATCCAGCGGATTCCGCATGCGTGGCTTGGGTCTATTACGACCGGAAGATGGCTTACCTTGTGCAGGTACGGCACGGCGCTTACGTCCAGACAGTTACGGGTGTAGCTGTCGTATGTGCGGATTCCGCGCTCGCATAGGATTACGTTTGGGTTTCCGTTTGCCATGATGTATTCGGCGCTCATAAGCAGCTCCTGAATGGTTCCACTCAGTCCTCGCTTTAGCAGCACGGCTTTTTTTGTCTTTCCCACTTCCTTAAGAAGGTCAAAGTTCTGAAAGTTTCGCGCGCCAATCTGAATCATGTCCACATTGTCAAAGTATTTAAGCTCCGATGTGCTCATAAGCTCCGTACAGATGGGAAGTCCTGTTTCTTTTTTTGCCAGCTCCAGGATGCGGATTCCTTCAGGTCCAAGTCCCTGAAACGAGTAGGGGGAAGTGCGGGGCTTGTATGCGCCGCCACGGAGAAGCCGGGCGCCAGCCTTTTTTACTGCCCGCGCCGCATCCAAAAGCTGCTGCTCGTTTTCTACGGAACAGGGACCTGCGATGAGCGGAACGGATTTTCCGTCGCCTATTGCGCACGGTGTTACGCCGTCCTGTCCTTCTCCTACGACTACAATGGTGTTTTCCGGGTGAAAGGCGCGGCTTGCCATTTTATACGGAGCCGAAACGCGCTCTGCGCTTTCTACTGCATCATTTGCAAGCAGTTCCTCCGGGTCGATTTTAGACGTGTCGCCCAAAAGACCTACGATTGTTTTGTCCACACCCTCTGAGATGTGGATTCCGAAGCCGCGTTTTTTGAGGCTTTCAAGGAATTCGTCGATGTTCTTTTTGCCAGATTCTTTTTTTAATACAACTATCATACATGCTCCTGTCGATATGAAAAAAGGGAACCCCTTATAAGAGTTCCCTTTGCATTCTTTTCAATTTTATTGTTAGAAAATGGCGCAGTTTTATCTCTGGAACTCTTTATTTTCGTGAGAAAAATAATAATAAGTACGGTAGAGGTATACCAGCGCAAAATTCTTCATGTGTTCAATTATAGTGCCTGATGGCGCATTCGTCAAACGATTCATGACTGAACCGTGTAGAATTCCACTTCCTGCGTCGTTATGTCTATGTTGCGGGCGCGGACGGTAAATTCCTGATTCAGGCTTACGTTTGCGATTCCCTTTATGGTTGCCTGCATCGCAAGCGACGGAATCATGAGGAGCGCGGTCGAACTGTCCTTTATGTCTATGCACACGGCAGTTCCCTGCCATTCCGGGTTCTGCAGAAGGTAGATGAGCTTCCAGTGCGTTTCGCTCAGTCGGCTTGCCTTGCGCGCGGCTATGCTTGCCGCGTCACCCTGGCTTATGCGCTCAAGCATGGTGTCCTTGTCTATGAGCTTCTGACCGTCCAAAAATGCGCGCAGCTGCTGATGGGCAATAAGGTCGCTGTAGCGGCGGAGCGGGCTTGTTACCTGACTGTACAGCGCAAGCCCCAGTCCGGCGTGCATGGCGGGCGTGATTCCCACGCTGCGCTTGTGCATGCAGCGGAGCAGCTTGAACTGACCGGCAAGTCCCGGAAGCACCTCGCTAGGAAGCTCCGGTGCGTCCTGACTTACATATGGGAACGGAATGCGGTTGTTCATGGCAAAATACGCCGCGCCCTCGCCGGCAAGCAGCATCATCTCGCAGACCATTGCGTCCGCCTCGTAGCGTTCAAGGGGGGCTATGCTCACTTTTTTTGTCTCTGGGTCGACGCTCATGTGAATTTCCGGCATCTCGATATTTGTGGCTCCAGACTTCTTGCGGCGTTCCAAGTTGCGGCGGGCAATCTCAAACAGCGGCTTCAGTTCAGGGGAATCCTTTTGCTCTGTCGCCTGCGCGTAGGTAAGGCGCTGAACGTTTACGAAGGTCTTGAATACCGCGCATTCGGCAATGGAATTGTCCTCATTCAAAAGAATGCGGAACGAAAGCGCGCGGCTCCGCTCCTGAAGCCCAAGCGCGTAGTCGGTAAGCGATTCCTCTGCAAGCATTCGCACGGCACCTTCCGGCAGGTACAGCGTGGTTCCCTTGTTGCGCGCAACTTTATCTATGGAAGAATCTGGCTTTACAAAGCATGCGGGGTCTGCAATGTGAACCCACAGATAGGTTCCGTCAAACGCAACCGCGTCATCCGGATCGGCTGACCATTCGTTGTCTATGGCGTAGGCAACCTGCGGAACGTCAAGGCGCTCTTCTTCCGGCGGGGTTCCAAGTCCTTCCTTTGCGCTGTTCATGGAAAGTCCGTAGCGCGTTGGGTAGGGGTTTTTTGTCATGTCCCAAATTCCCGTCTCAAGCAGCAGCTTGTGGGCTTTTTCCGGCGACTGGGTAACGCCCGTCTCAACCATGACCTTGGATTTTTCTGTACGGCACAGGGCAACGTTCTCTACCTCTACCATGAACGCCGCGTCCTCGGGAAGCAGCTTGCGTTCCTTAAGGCGTGCAATGAACGCGTCGTGAATTTCCTGCTCATGTTCCTTTGCGTACTGCTTTTTTTTGATTGCCTCAATCTCGTCCGCAGTGCGTGGAATGAATGCAAGTGTTCCGGTCTTAAGGGCGCTTTCGTCAAGGCTGAATTCCAGCGAGGCGGTAAGTGAATTGAACAGGCACCAGACGGCATCCGGGGAAAGCGACGCGTCTATGAGGTCTGCAAGCTCCGCAAAGGAAAGCGGGGCGCGGGCGGTCTCATCGTCGCTTGCCAAAAGCTCATATGCTTCGGCAATTTTTGCGCTGAGCGTGCCGTCCGTGTATAAAAGCAGCGCGTCAAGCGAGGAGCAGGGCGTGGTGTTAAGAGGCACAATGTCCTTTTCACGCACTTTTTGCGTCGCGTACTGCGCCTTTTTGCCGCCCGGGCTTGCCGGTGCCGTCTGAAACTGAATGGTTATCTTATCGCCGTCGTGCTCGCACACCACCGCGCAGAATTTCTTATAAAGAACCGGAATGTTTTTTGTCATGCCCTAACTATAAACGAAAGCGGGGGCAAAGGGGAAGAGAGGGCAGGGGTTCAGCATGAAAATAACATCTTGAGAAAAAAGTGGAATTCTGGCATGGA
>CAKZZR010000053.1 GCA_937885475.1 uncultured Treponema sp. | reverse complement strand
GCATCGGGCAGGCCGCCTCCATGGGCGCCGTCCTGCTCGCCGCAGGATCCCATGGCAAACGCTTCGCCCTGCCGAACGCCCGCATCATGGTCCACCAGCCCTCCGGCGGTTTTGGCGGCACAGCGGCGGACGGCTGGGGCGAAAACCTATATGACGAGACCGTCGGCTGGGCAGTTTCCTTTGCCACGGACGGCACGCAGGACGGCGCGCGCGACATCTACTTTAAGGTCGTTGATGCAGCGGGCGGCATATTCATTTCCTCAACAAAAGACAGCTACCTTACCGCACCAAAAATAAAGAACAAGAGCGCGGAATTCTCCGCAAGCACGCAGGACACCATCGTCTACGCGCAGATTGACCTTATTGACCCGGCAATCACAAAGTACGTGTACACCACGCAGGACGCGCAGAGCATACGGCTGAGCGACGTGACCACCTACAGCTACACGCTGAGCGGAATAACTGACGACGACTTTGCAAAGCTGGTGGATGCTACCGGCACTACGGAAACAGCAACGCTTTCCGGCTGGACGGACATTGCAGGCATCTCAAGCACGTTCGGGGGAACGTCAAACATTGCCTACATACTCGTACGCGCGCGCGATGCAAACGGAATCGACTCAATCTCCGTAAAGCTTGACAACGCGCTATCCCCGCTCAAGGTTCTTTCCAAGACGGACGGCGGCTACGGCTACAAGTACGCGCTGTACAAAATAGACTTCTCTGCATACACGAACAAGAAGGTGCTTGTCATAAGCGCAAAGGACATCTCAAACCGCACGGCAACCGTTTCAACCGACATAAGCATAGACAACACCGCGCCGCGCATAGAATTCAAGTCGCCGTCAGAAAACGCAAGCCTGTACGGAACCAGCACGAACAGCATAAAGGGAGGCTCCTCAGACGACACCGGCGTTGCGCATATCTACCTTGGATTCTCTCAAAACGCAACGGACGAGCCAGCCGCCTACACAGACATTCTTGCAAAGAAGGGCGACGCAACTGAAACATCAGTTACCGCAGACCCTTGGACGATTATTTTTGACGGCTCTCTTAACGAAAGCGACTATTCGCATCTGGAGACGTTCAACACCTATATAGAAAGCGTGTACGGAGATGGAACAACCGCCGCCTACACCGAAAAGCCGCTCTACATCTGGGCATACGGAACTGACACCATCGGAAACACCGGAAAATCAAGTCCTGCAAAGCTTCCGCTTACCATAATGACGCAGGGCGACATTCCTACTCTGGAGGTGTCGTACCCAGGCATGAATGACACCGTGGGCGGAACCATACGCATAAACGGTGCAAGCACCACCGCGGACACAAGCGTAACCGTAGAAAAAATTCTTGTGCAGCTTGATCTTTCTTACGAAGATTCATTCAGCGAGGACTGGGAAAGCGCGCTTTTCGCGCTCATCAACGCACACGCAAGCAAAGATACGCTCCTTGCCGAATACCCCATCGAAGAATACACCCTTGCAGACGGCTCCACAATCAGGGGAATTCCCGCAAGCGGAACGGCAAGCTGGAACCTGCCAATAAACAAGTACAAGGAATTCAACCTTAAGGACAACACGGGCGCAGACAAGAACCGCAAGATGGCGGTGCGCGCGTACGCAATAAACAGCAACGAATCAAACCGCAAGGCAAGCGCCCCCGTCCTCGTTCCGTTTGAGCTTGATCCTGGCTCGCCGGTATTCGGAAACTCACAGCCGATTACTCTGGTGCAATACGCAGACAACCAGAACGGAACCGGCGACATAACCGCCAGCCAGCTGTATTCAGACAATATGTGGATAAAGGGCAGATGGTGGCTCACATGCAGCATTGAGGACGACAGCGGAATCAAGCAGGTTACCGTATCAAAGGACGGAGCTGCCACCACAAACATTGCCGACGCATATTTAACGGACACAACGGAGCCTGCCGGAGAAGCCAACAAAAACAAGCTCCTTTGCATGCCGGTAGGAACGGACAGCGAGAATATATTCAACACGGAAACCTACCAAATCATCGCATACGAGGGAGCAAGCAACAACAAGAGCACCGAACTTTCTGTCATACTGAACTACGACAACAAGGCGCCGGAATTTGCCTGCACAACGCTGACCTCCGGTGCAGACAACACCGTGGCGCAGTCTGACTACGTATACCAGATGAAGGGAACCGTAAAGGAGCCGAGCGCAAACAAGGTGAACCAAAGCGGCTTTGACCGCATTGCATTCTGGTTCACAAGAACGCTGGACGGCAAAACATACATCGTAGACCCAATGATGGAGCAAGGCTCCACCGGAACTGACAATCGCTTTGAGCTGAGCGCGTCCTACACCACCGGCACAGAAATCGTTCAGGACGCATCGGACGGCTTGTACTGGCGGCGCGAGACCGGCTGTACCACAAACGGCAAGCAGATAACGCTTTCTGGCTCAACGCTTCCAAAGAACGTACGCGCGGGCGGCTTATGCAAGGTCAACAACGTCATCTACCGCATCGCACAGATAAAGGATTCCAATATCTTTGTAAGCACGGAGCTTGCCGCGTCAACGGACGCAACGGTCTACTTTGCCGTTGCCCAGATAATTGACAATACCACAAAAGAAAGCGGACGAACCACCTTTGCCGGAGACAACAGCAATTCCATAGACAACGATGACGGCGACGAGATGGTTGACTACTATGTAGAGACCAGCAACGAATGGGTCTGCTCCCTTAACTCAAAGAACATAATGGACGGCGTTGTTACCCTGCACTTCTTTGCATTTGACAAGGCAGGAAACAAAACGACCGCGGAATACAGCTGCATCGTCTCAAACAACCGCCCGCGCATTGCCGGAATCAAATACGGAACCGACCAGAACGGCAACAAACAGGTTGACGAGGACGAGCTTAAGACAAGCTATTCCGGCTTGTACGCTGTAAACGGACTTTCCAAGATTGGAAACATCGCAGAAAACGGCTGCCGCGAAAACGGAAGCCGCGTGCATACGCTGGCACTGCCAAACAACGGCACCGACATAGAAAAAATAAACGATTCCGCACGCGCAATCCTTACGCTCAAGGGCGAGTCAACATTCATTCCAGAAATAGTAGGCGGTAACAACGCGCTCGGCTATACCTGCACCGTAGGAAACGGCACGCCCACCGCCTACAAGCGGCTGAACGCAAATCACGGCGGAACGAACGATGTTCGCCCCGACAGCGACACGACAATCAAGCTTTCCATGAGCGAGCTGCTTTCGCTTACAGAGGACGTGGGCGACACCACAACAACCTTCTCCTTCAAGCTGTGGGACGAAACCACGGGAACCACAGCGGGCGTGAACAGCAACTACGCGGAACTCCTGCTCAAGCTGAACATCGCGCTGCGCGACAGCACGCCGCCAACCGCCCTTATCCGCCCGTTCTACTGGGAAGCCAATGCAGACGGCAAGAACAGCATTGCATACGACCAGAACGGCGCGCTTCTTGGACACATAGAGCTTACCAGCGACTTGCCGGGCGACACCTTTACGCAGGAAAACGGCTTGTATGACGCAGACCCCAAAGTTTCGGGAACAATTTATCTTGAAGGACAGGCGCGCGACAACGTTCTGGTAAACAAACTGTATCTTTCATTCCAAAATCTTTCATAACCAACATTATAGCTTTCTCCATAAGGTGTCCTGTATCGTCTTGATTCAATTTCTTCTATTTGTTTTAATATAT
>CAKZZR010000052.1 GCA_937885475.1 uncultured Treponema sp. | reverse complement strand
GTCAAATCAGAGTACCACTTTTTCCCAGTCAGCTAAATCATAGCATCTGTCGAAATGACCATTAAATTAATGGCATTGGGAATTATTTTTTAAGAATCACAAATGATTTTGCCGCAACTGTTGCAGGTAGCGTCGTGCTTTCGCTTGGCGTGCCGCTTGATACGTCAACAGCCTTTGCATAACCGCTCGTTGTAATGCTAACCGCCGCGTCCGTTGCGTTAAAGTACACAAGGAAGTCGCCGGTGGTGTATTTTGTTACGCCTTTTGCTTCTGTAGTTGCCGTTGCGCTTGCGTTGCCACCGAATGCGGCAGGGTTCGCCTTGCGCAGGGCGATAAGACCCTTGTAAGTGTTGCAGACGTCACTGTATGTTTCTGCAAAGGTAAGGTCAATTCCGTTTGTGGAATTTGAAGCTGTGTTCGACGTGGCGTAGCTGTTCTCGTTTCCGCGTTTTGTGCGAAGGAATTCCTGTCCGCCATTAAGGAATGCAGTTCCCTGACTAAGAAGGACGAATGCGCCGGCAAGCTTGTCTTCTGCACGAACTTCCGTAAGTCCTGCCTCTCCAATCTTGCTGAACAAGTCTCCTGTTGTGGTCGTGGTCTTGTCTTTTGCCCGCTGCCAATAAGAAATCGCGAGCTTGTCGAACAGCGTGTAGTTGTCGTGGCATTCAACGTAGTGAAGGCTCAAGCCAAGCACGCCTGTTTCGTTGCGCTTGTTGTTGCCAGAATTGCCCGCAAGTCCGGTGGTAATAGCAGAATCGTTGAACGTTCCCTGAACCTGCCCCTGCTTGAAGCCGCCGAATTCCGCACCTTTGATGGCATCGCGGAAGTCGTCGTCAAATGCGCCTGCGCCGTAGCCAACCGAGCTTGAAACTGCCTGACTTGCGCCGTTTGTAACAGCCGCCGTTCCGCCTGTCCATGGCTCGCCATATACCATTACGTTGGGGTCAATTTCGTAGAGGGCGGCGTAAATGTCTGCCATCGTCTCTTTAGAAAGGCAACCCATAAGGTCAAAGCGGAAGCCGTTGAAGTGGTAGTCAAGCATCCAGTGCTTAAGGCTGTCGATGATATATTTTTTTGCCATCGGAGCCTCGCTGTCAACCTCGTTGCCACAGCCGGAACCGTTTGAATATTCGCCGTCGTCCGTAAAGCGGTAGAAATAATAAGGAACGGTTGAGTCGTAGAGCGAGCCGCCCTGCGTTCCGTTCGTGTGGTTGTAAACCACGTCCATATTTACGGCGATTCCCGCCTCGTGGAACGCCGCAATCAGAGCGCGAAGCTCGCATACCGCCTGCGTTCCGTCCTCATAGTCTACGGTTACGTAGCGTCCTTCTGGTACGTTGTAGTGGTATGGGTTGTAGCCCCAGTTGTATTTGTCGTTTGCGTTTGTTTCTGCAAATTCAAATACAGGAAGAATCTGAACGTGGGTAACGCCCATTGCCTTTACGTGCTCAATGACTTTTGTTCCGTTTGCAATCGTAAGGTATTTTCCTACATTTGCGGTTGCCGCCGCATCCTCGGCATATGACCAGTCCGTTATGTGCATTTCGTACACAATCGCGTCGCTGTAGGTCTTTTTTGTTTTGCCGGTTTCTCCGAATGGATTGTAGTATGTGTCTTTTGTTCCGTATGCGGTGTCCTTTGTATATCCACTTGGAATTGCGGACATGTCCTTATTGATATCGGTAATTTGCGAGGCAATTGCGTCTGCACTTGCGGATTTTGCCCAAATGTCGCTTACGTAATAGGTCGTTCCGCCGTTTACAATCTGGTACTTGTAGTATTTATATGCGGAAGCGTCCCCAATTTCACATGTCCACACGCCAGTTTCCGCGTCTTTTGTCATCGTAATCGGGTCAGTTGCTGGCGTTCCGTACAATTCTGTGTCTGTGGTTGAGCCTACAGCCTTTGCCTTCACGGACGTAGGGTTGAACGTTCCAACATCGCTTGCTGTGGCATAAACCAAAAGTTTTACATCGCTTGCAGTTGGTGCCCATGTTTTGAACGTTGCCTTTGTGCCGCTGAGCGTAACACCAAGGTCGTCATCGGAATAGACTGGCAAATCCTTTGCCGCGCCAACCATGCCTACCTCGTAGCCCGCCGCCGGAGAAAAGCTTTCGTGGCTTACATAATATGTTTTTGACGCATCAAGCTTGCTTGCCGTTGTAAGAATGACTGTGCGAGCTTCGTTGCGGTTTCTGTTGTCAGGATATTCTGCGTTTACGCTGTCCACAATGGAAACTTCCGCACCATCGCCGTCCTTAAGGACAAAGCCGCTTGAACCTGCCGTTGTCTCAAGTCCGAGTGAGACGGAAAGCGAAACCTTTATTGCGGTTGCCGAGGTAGAGACCGCACCTGCAATTGAAGGACCGATGTTGTCGCTCAATGTGTATACTGCGCTGTCTCCGCTTAGAACCATGAATTTTGTTCCGAGAGAAAAATCCATAATCTGGTCGATACCCGGGTCTTTGACCCAGTCGCCATCGCGGATAATAAAGCCCATCTGCGTTTTGTCTGTGATAATCTTCTGCAAGGACTCAACAGAACTTGTGAGCGAACTCATGTTCCAGTAAGCGATTTTTTTGCCGTTTACCGTCGTGGTTGCCACTTTGCCTTTTGTGGCATTGTAGCCATTCTCGCCGCTTTCGGATGTGCCTTGCGTCCATGCCCACACGCCCCAGGAAGAATAATTTTCGTCCGGGCGATAATAGAACAGAACCGCGTCATTGCCCATTGACTTGCTTGCTTCTGCGGCAGCCAAAAGCGTTGGGTTTGCCTGTCCGATTGTTCCCGGCGTTACGTCCGGTCCGCTGCTGGAGCTGTCGTCGCTTGAGCACGCCGCAAAGCCCCACAAAATTGCCACAGTCATAACTGCTGAAGCAACCTTTCCCATTTTTTTCATAGAACCTCCAATAGGGCGGCACTTTTTTGGTTTGCCGCCCGGTATTATTCGTGCCGAGGGTTTAATTTTTCCCTCTTATTTAGTCAATTGTGATTACGGTGTCGGTCTCGTCGCATACAAGCGGAACCTGGTCCACGCTTAGGTTGCCGCTTCCGAATTTGTATCGTTCTGCGTCACCCGCCTTAAGACCTCGCGGGCTTCCCATGTCAAAGTCCCACGTGTTGATGTAGAACTTGTAGCCGCTTATGTCTGACGGGTAGCCCATTGCCGCCGCGCTGATTTTGAACCAAATCATGCCCGCCTTGTCAGCCCATTCGCTTCCAGGCGCGGGGGCGTAGCCGGACCAGTCAAGGACGGCGTATTTTTCAATCGGGTTTCCTTCTGCGTCGGTCGCGCTGGAATCGTCAATGTTTTCCCAGTCAACGGCGGGGTCATTCTGCGGAGCCGGCGTTACTGCCTTACCAAGGTTTGTTTCGCTTGCGCCCGCGGCGGAATAGTATGCCTGCCCCCAGCCGTTCGCCTGATACATGTAGTCCCATTTTCCGAACGAAGAAGGCAGCGTGTAGTTGCTCTTTGGGTGGTACGCGCAGCCGCTTGTGTCATTTCCGTCAGAAATGAATATATAGAAGACAACGTGATCGAACAGGTTTGACGTTGGGTTCCAGCCTTGGCTTAATGCGCCCATTTTTACGCCAAGAAGCACGTCGTTTCCGCTTTGGTATACTTCCACGCCCTGAATGTCCAAGGTTCCGGCAAACTGTGCGTCGGTCGGCCGCTGAAGAATGCCCTTTGCCACGCCTACGCCGGTGTCGTCAGATTGCGGGTCGCTTACGCGCTTTACGAGCGTAAACGGTCGCTCAATGGTGAACGATTTTGTGTCTGAATAGCAGATTGTGTCTTCCACCGTCTGTATGAACTGAACGGTGATTTTTCCGTTGGAGTATGCCTTTACGTTTATTTCCAATGCGAACTGCTCGTCCGTAGTTGCGTCTACCGTTTGTGCAAGCGAATAGTCTCCGTTCAGAACGACCTTCACTTTGCCTGTAACGCTCGTCGTTCCCTTGATGGTGATGGTGTCGCCGGTAACTTTTGCGGTCGGAACCTCATCTACGCTAAGCGTGCATTGTACGGTCTCAGGGGCAGCGCCCTTTTCTGTAAGGATGTAGACTGCGCAGCTGTTTGCCGGAACGATGAGCTTTACGTTGCCCTTTGTGCCGTCGGCGGTTGCCACAACGCTTGGTTCAATCTGAGTGCCGTCAGAAGGGCAGACAGAGATTCCCTCATAGCCCTGGGTGTCAACAAGCTCAAATTTGTCTCCTGCCGCAATGTTTGCGTAGCTTGCGTTCAGGATTTTGTCCGTGCTTGCGGTGTTCATGACAAAAATTGCCTTCGTTCCGTCAGCAAGGATTGTTCCGTCCTTGTCTTTTTCGCGCACGATGTATGCAAGGATTCCCGCGCTGTCGCTTGTGTCCTGCAGGACGTACAGAGTGTTGTAGCGGAATACGGCGTTATCGAGGCGCATCTTGTTCAGGTTCTGGAAATATTTGTACCAGTCGCCGGTGGTGTCAAAGCTGTCCGCGGATTTTGTGGTGCCGGGCGTGTAATAGCTTCCGGCAAACATTCCCTCGCGGCATTCGCCGTCAAAGCCCTGCTCGCTTCCGTAGTACACCTGCGGAATGCCCGGAATTGTGTAGATGATGTCATAAGCGGCCTTCATCAGTTCGGTGTTGCCCTTCATCGTCTGTCCCCAGCGGTCGATGTCGTGGTTGTCGATGAATGTTACCAGACGGTCAGGGTTTGCGTAGTAGCCCTTTGTGTAGCGGTTCTTGAGAACCGTGCTGATTGCGCTGGTCTTGCTTCCGGAACTGATTGTGTCGGCAAGCGCATAGCGGAGCGGGAAGTAAATCATGCCGTCCATGAGGGCTTTTCCGTCAGAAGATTTTGTGTAGCTGCCCACGATTTTTTCGTCCTGACTGAATGCCTCGCCAAAGTCGATGAAGTCCTTCTTTCCCTTGCTGAGTCCGTACTCGCGCACACCCATATTGTCTTGGTCCGTGCCGTTTATGAAGCCTTCAAAGAATTCCGGCTCCACGTACAGCGCGGTGTCAATGCGGTAGCCGTCTATTCCGCACTTGTCAATCCAGTAGCGGAAGTAGCCGCGCAAAAGGTTGCGCACCACCTGGCTTTCCGTAACCATGTCGTCAAGGTTTGATGACGAATGCGTGTACATGTTTGTCTGATTCGTATAGTCGGAAATTTCGGTGTTATAGTGATAGAACGCGTTGTTCTGCCATTCGTCAAGCGTAAGGTCGCGGATGTCGTTCAACGCCCACGGAAGCTGTTCCGGGTGGCTGAACGGCACGGACTTAGGCTCAAGGTAGAACTGGCTTTCTGGAATTTCCCATTCGCCCTTTTCTTCGTTCCACATGCTTGCATCAACGTCCTTCTTTATCTGCTGGTAGTCGCCAAGGTGGTTCACGACGATGTCCTGAATGACGTAAAGACCAAGTTCATGCGCTTCTTTCACAAAATCTTGATACTGCTTCAAGGTTCCCATGTGGCTGTCGACCTTGGTAAAATCGCTTGCCCAATAGCCGTGGTAGCCGTGATAGTTGCTTTCTGCAATCTGACACTTGATTGGCGGGGTCATCCAGATTGCGGTAAAGCCCAGATTTTTGATGTACTGAAGCTTCTGCCGTATGCCCTCTATGTCGCCGCCGTTGTAACCCGAGGCAGGCTGACCTTCAAGCACGACGCGCTCATCATAGGCTGCGCCGTTCTGGTCGGTAAGACCGCTCACGTGGTCGTTCGTGGTGTCGCCGTTAAAGAAGCGGTCGGTAAGGATAAAGTAAATCGTCTGATCCTGCCAGTCCTCGCTTTGAGGATTCACCGGAGTCCAGCTTCCGGTGAAGTCGGTGGAGCGGTCAAGGTCAAAGTCAAAGCTGGTCATGGCATACCGCTTTGTACCGTCGGCAAAAACTGCCATCGCGCGGATGATGCACTGCTCGCCAACCTCAAACGGCGCGGCGTATTTTTCTGAATTTTCGGTCGGCTTAGAGGCGGTTACGGCTTCGCGCCACGCAGCTTCGTCCCAGCTTCCGCTTTCGTCCAAAGCCTGTTTCAGCACGGTGTAGTAGATTGCCTGTGCGTCCTCGCACGTGATTGTTACGGTCTGTTTTTCCTTATAAAAGCCCCCCACCGGACTGAAAACCGGGCAGCCAGAGCTTGATTCTGGTGTGGACGGATTTGGATTGTTTCCGTCGCCATCCGATGAGCTGTCGTTGCTGCATGACGGCGCACACAAAAGCCCTGCTAGCAATGCAAGGGCACCCAGCACTTTTAATAAACCTGTTCGTAATTTTTTCATTTTTCCTCCAATTTTTTTTTAAACTTTTTGTAATCGCCGCCGCGCTCTTAAAAGTGGCTAAGAACGCAGGGGCGATT
>CAKZZR010000051.1 GCA_937885475.1 uncultured Treponema sp. | reverse complement strand
ATCCATACCTGCTGAGTCGGCTCAATGCCCTCAAAAAGCGGGGAGCGCACGTTCGGGTTCAGGGTAAGCTCCGCAAAGCCGAATTCGCCGGTCTCTGCCTTGCCCACTTTTCCGTTGTAGCCCAGCTGCACGATGTAATGACCGTAGCACAGCCCCAGAATCGGAATGTCAAGCGAAAGAATCTGCTGGTTGAATTCCGGCACCTTCTCGTCATATACGGACGACGGACCGCCCGAAAAAACGATTCCCTTGCAGTTTTCAAATACTGAAAGGTCTGTGGACGGCAGTGCGATTTCTGAATAATATCCCAGCATACGGAATCTTTTTGCAATAAGATGCGCGTACTGGCTTCCAAAGTCTAAAACGACAATTTTTGAGCGCGACATAATCATTTCCTATAAAAAAGATACGTCAGTGTAGCAGAAAACCGCCTGAGTGTGAATGACATCACTGCGAAATAAGGTTTCGTACCTCGCTCCATACGGACGGCTCGCCCTTGCAGTGCTCCTTTGAATAATACAGCGCCTGATCCGCCTTTATCAGAACCTTGTTCAGGTCGTCGTAGTCCTCGTCGTCAAAGTTGGTGCAGATTCCCATGCTGAATCCAAGATGCCGGTTTTCGGGAATGTCAAGCGGCATGTCCCCCATGAATTTTTCCAGCGCGGGAATAAAATACTGCTCTTTTTCCAGGTTTTCCTTAAGGCGCTGGTTTACGCGCAGCGCTTCCTCAACGGACGTGTCTACCATGACAATGACGAATTCGTCGCCGCCAAAGCGGGATATGAAGTCAATCTGCCGGCAGGTCTTCTTGAGCAGGTTTGAGAAGCTGGTAATCAGCAGGTCGCCCGCGGAATGCCCGAACGTGTCGTTGTAGAATTTGAAGTTGTCCAAATCCAAGAATGCGAGCGCAATCTGAATGTTCGCGCTTTTTCGCTTGCGGTAGCGGCGGATTTTGTCGCTTTCCATGCTGATATACTGTTGCAGGGCGTGCCTGTTGTTCAAAAGCGAAAGCTGGTCGGTAGAAGAAAGGAACATAAGGTTCTCATTCTGCTTGAAGATGATAATCTGCGCCTGAATGTTCGATATTGCTATGTTCAGCGTGTTTATGTCGTCATTGGTAAGCGGATTCGCCGGATTCGGAATGATTGCGATTCCAAATCGGTAGTCAAACTGCGAGATGTTTCCGAACAGCACGCCGCTCTTGCGGTCATATACCAACTGCGAGAACGACTGATTTGAATTCGCCTCGAACAGCTCCCACCACTGGTCGCTGGTCATATCCCGCGACTCGTTGCGCGACACGGAATGAAGGGTCTCGTACGTATTGTTCTTGTATTCGCAGATTGAGATTGCGTCGCACATGGTGTACTCAAAAATCGCGGCGCTGGCGTTTTCTATATATTGGCGAAGGTTCGGCTCCTTTCCGTTGGTCGCCTTAATCTTGTTCAGGAACTGATAGTCGTGGATTCGCTTGTGCAGCTGGGTGAGCAGCACTTCCTTGTCTGCCTTTTCATCAAGGAAGAGCAGGTCTATGTTGAGCGGCGCAAACTGGTTCTGCTTTTCCATATAACTTTTGGCATTAAGCAGCTCCCGGCCGTGCGTGTAGTGGTCAAAGTGCTTCTGTATGGCAATCGAGCGCGCCTTCTTAAAATAGCGCTCAGATTCCTTTTCTAAGCCTGCCGTCTCAAGAATGACACCAAATTCGCAGCAGACGAAGCAGATTTTGTGGCTCTGGTCGCTCTGAATCTCATTGAGCTGAGCGATTCCCTCGTCCAGGGCGGTAAACGCGTCCTTTTTCTTTCCGTCCTCAAGCAAGAGCGCCGCCTTTATGAGCGAAAGCAGCGGCCTGTCTTCGGAGGTTATGCTGCCCGCGCTTTGTATGATGCTGTTGTAATTTATGCGCGCGTGTATGTAGTCGTTGTCATTCAATTGGATGATTGACTTGAATATGAGCATGTCGTTTACCGACGGAAGGAACGAATTCGTGGCGCACTCTTCCATGTCAAAAATGTGCAGGTAATGCAGGATTCGCGAGAATATTGCGTCCGCACGCTTGAAATTCCGCGAGTAGAACAGTGCGTAGCCGATGTTCTTGAGCGTGTCGATGACGGTGGCGTAGTCGTTCATGTTGTACAGATTTTTGATGACGTCGTTTACCAGATTGTACGCGTCCTCGTATTTTGCCCGCTGAACGGACTCGTAGGAAAGCCCGTTGCGTATGTTCATAAGAGGACCGATTTCGCCAATTTCCGTGCGGATTTTATTGCATTCGTAGTACCACTTCATGGCCTCGTCGCCTTCGCCGTAGTGGGAATGAATGATGCCTTTCCAATGGCACGCCTTTGACACAAGATGCTGATTGTCAATCTTTTTGGCAAGGTTGTAGCACTTGTCTATGTTGCTGTCGATGAATTCGCGGTTTGACTTGTCATCGATGAGCGACCACGGAATGGAAAGTCCTGTGGAAATAAAATTGTTCACGTAGCCGCGGTCTTCCAGCAGCGTCATGACGCGGTGATATTTTTCCACTGTGCTCTGCAAGTCTGCCCGGAACGAGAACAAAAAGTACGTCATTTCGTAGAGCGCGTAGTAGGGCGAGTCGGCGTTCTGAGCAAAATGCTCAAGCAGTTGGGTCGTGTAGCGCTTTGCAAAATCCCCTGATTTTTTATAGAAGAAAATTGACGTAAGGTAAAAAAGCGCGCAGGTGGTAAGCTCGTCGTCGTTGGGGCTTTCAATCACGTCGTTCAGGTATAGAATTGCCTTGTCGTACTGCGAGCAGGAATAGTAGGCAAGGGCAATTTCCAGCGAAATGTCTCGCTGCTTTTTGGGCGTCAGGCTGAGCGTGTGCAGGTTCTTTACCGCCCATTCGGTAACGGTAATGAGCTGTTCGTTTGAGACAAAAATGCGGTTGTTGCGAAGGCAACGGAACAGCGAGTTGTAGTCGGTGAACGCCTTTTGCGCCAGAGTGTCAAAGGTCTGCTCCGTATGGGCAAGCGTGGCTTCATCCGAAAGCTTGTCACGGATGCGCAGGAAGTTCATCTTGCCTTCGCAGGCGGCAAAAAAATCGTCCTTGCTTTTGTTCTTTTCCTTTGAGTCGTCCTCGTTAAAGCAGAGTACGAATTTTCCCTTAAGGGATTTTTTTTCAAGCTCAGAAAGCAGCTGGAACGAATTGCTCAGCATGAGCTGGGCATTCAGCACCAGATAGTTCTGGTCGTTCAGTTTTTCAAGAAGGTCGCAGATGGTGCGAATAAAACGGTTCGTCTCGTAGCCAAACTCACTCGAAAGCGGAAGGTCGTAGCGCTCCGTTGCATAGCCGTTTTTTAAGAACGTAAGCAGTGATTCCGTCTGAATTGAGTAGGAATATTTTTTTACCAATTCCTCGGACGGCTGTTTTTCGGCAAGCACAGAAAGAAAGGGTTTGAACGGCGAGAAGTCGCTTTTGAGGTCAAGAATACGAAAGGTCTTGCCCAGACACTGCGACATTCTTCCCGTCAAAGAACTGGGGATGGAAAGATAGCAGAGACTGTTCGTACAGTTGTCTACGAATTTCTTTATTATGTCTAACTGAGTTTCTGATACGCCCATTTCCGACTATTGTAGCACTAAAGCGAACGTATGTAAAAGAAAATCAAGAAAACCATAGGTTATGGTGGGGTGGCTCATCCCTCTTTTTTAATCCTTCTTCTTTGACACGCAGGCGGCTTTTACGAACTCGCGGAAAAGCGGACCTGCTTTATTGGGGCGGCTCTTGAATTCCGGGTGAAACTGAACGCCTACCATCCAAGGATGTTCCGGCACCTCAACAATTTCAACAAGGTCGCGCTCCGGGTTCACTCCGGCAATGATAAGACCTGCGTTCTTGTAGTCCTCGCGGTAGGTGTTGTTGAATTCGTAGCGGTGGCGGTGGCGTTCCCACACAGTTGCGGAGCCGTATGCTGCCTCGGTTTTTGTGCCGGGCGTAACGGTGCATTCAAATTTGCCAAGACGCAGTGTGCCGCCCAAAATTTTTCCGTTCTGGTCGGGCATAAGGTCAATGACAGGGTGCGTGGTGTGTGCGTCCATCTCGGTTGAGTTTGCGTCCGCAAAGCCAAGGACGTTGCGCGCGTACTCAATGCACACAATCTGCATTCCAAGACAGATTCCGAAGTAAGGAACCTTATGCGTGCGGCAGTATTTTGCCGTGTTTATCATGCCTTCAATGCCACGGTCGCCAAAGCCACCTGGAACGATGACTGCGTCTGCATCCTTAAGTCGTGCGGCAGTGGTCTCGTCGTCGGTCAGCTCCTCTGAGGAAACCCAGTCTATTTCTATTGAGGCAAGGTTTTCTATTCCGCCGTGAATGAGCGATTCAACAACAGAAAGATACGCGTCGTGCAGAGCAACGTATTTTCCAACGAGTGCGATTTTTACGCTCTGCGTAGGGTTGTTGAAGCGGTCAACCATTTCCTTCCATTCGGAAAGGTCGGCCTTGTTGTTCTTTATGCCAAGCGCATCGCAAACCGCCTTGCCCAAGCCTTCCTGCTCAAGCTGAAGCGGAACCTCGTAGATTGAATTTGCATTCAGATTCTGAATGATGTGGTCGGAATCAACGTTGCAGAAGTTTGCAAGCCGCTCGCGCGTCGCGTTGTCAATCGGGTGTTCGGTGCGCAGCATTATTATATTCGGCTTTATTCCAAGCTCCTGAAGCTCCTTTACGCTGTGCTGCGTTGGCTTTGTCTTAAGCTCGTTCGCGGTGCTGATGTACGGAACCAGCGTAAGGTGGATGTAGCAGCAGTTTTCCTCGCCGACCTCGTATTTAATCTGGCGGATTGCCTCCACGAACGGAAGGGACTCGATGTCGCCAATCGTTCCGCCTATTTCAGTTATTATTACGTCTGCCTTTGTTTCTTTTGTAGAAAGAAGCATGCGGCGCTTTATTTCTTCTGTAATGTTAGGAATGACCTGAACCGTACCGCCGTGGAATTTTCCCTCGCGCTCCATGTTAAGAACGGTAAGGTACACGCGCCCTGCGGTAGTGTTTGATGACTGAGACAAGGATGTGTCGGTAAAGCGCTCGTAGTGACCAAGGTCAAGGTCAGTTTCCGCACCGTCGTCGGTAACGAAGACTTCGCCGTGCTGGATAGGATTCATCGTTCCCGGGTCAATGTTCAGGTATGGGTCGAACTTCTGGTTCACGACGCTCAAGCCTAAGTTTTTCAGGATAAGACCGATTGATGCGGCTGCAATTCCTTTTCCAAGTCCGGAAACAACGCCTCCGGTTACAAAAATGTACTTTGTCATCAGATTCTTCCTATAAAAGTTATAACTTTTTGACTATATCAGAATACCGTTGTTTCGTCCATAAAATTTGGCGCTGTAAGAGGAAAGTGTGGACATTGCCTTTGACGTTGCAGATCGGAAGAGCGTCGTGTAGGGAAAGAG
>CAKZZR010000050.1 GCA_937885475.1 uncultured Treponema sp. | reverse complement strand
ACCCTTGGTAATACCCCAGGTCATGCAGAAGGTCGTGATACCATTGCAGAAATGGAAAATAGCAGCAAACATACCAAGAGCATAAAGAACAAATACAACTGGGTTAGCCAAGGTAGACTGTACCAGTGCATAGCTGATATGCTCACCCATGATTCCCTTGGTATAGATCCGAAGGTATCCCACATGCCAAATAAGGAATACTACCAGATACCATGCAGTCCATCTCTGAAGAGCGAACTTCCAGTTGCGGGAAAAACCATACTCCGTTGGATTGTTCTTTGCCTGCATAGCGATATATACACCATAAATAGCGTGGAACAAAATAGGAATGGCATAGAAGCAGATTTCAATGCCGAGGAAAATTGGTGGTGGAATAAGCTCCATCATAGCCAATCCCTGTAATATAGTTGGATAACGCATCCAACCAGACATAGATCACATGCTTGTCATCAAACGGAACCGGAATGCCCCACTTAAGGTCGCGGGTAATGGCGCGCTCGTTCAGACCGTCGCGAATCCATGCCTTGGTGATGTTGATTGCATTGTCTGCCCAGCGTCCTTCCTTGCTTGTTTTTTCCATCCATTCGTCAAGTTTTTTTGAGATTGAAGGAAGGTCTATGTACAAGTGCTTTGTCTCGCGAACTTCTGGCGTTGAGCCGCATGTATGGCACTTAGGTTCCTTGAGCTCAGTGGGATCAAGCAGAGAGCCGCATTCGTCGCACTGGTCGCCACGCGCTGACGTAGAGCCACATTTTGGACAGGTTCCGTCCACATAGCGGTCCGCAAGGAACATGTTGCAGTGCGGACAGAACAGCTGCTTGTTCGTGTGCTCCTTGATAAAGCCGTTTGCATCAAGCTCGTTAAAAAGCGTCTGCGTGATTTCGGTGCATTCTTCGTTTGATGTGCGTCCGAATTTGTCAAAATCAATATGGAACCAATCGTAGATGCGGGTGTGCTCCTTGTAATAAAAATCGCACAGTTCTCGCGGAGTTTTCTTTTCCTCCAGGGCGCGGGTTTCTGTCGCGGTGCCATATTCGTCGGTTCCGCAGATGTACAGCGTGTCGTAGCCACGGCTTCGACAGAAACGGGCAAACACATCGCCCGAAAGCATCTGAATTAAATTTCCCAGATGCGGAATATTGTTTACATAAGGTAATGCAGATGTGATAAGTCTTCTGTTCATAATAGAGTGATTATAATTTTTTTAGCACTATTGGTCAAACGAGCATAAAGAATTCATCAGTGCAAACGCATTATAAGCTGATATCTTAAAAATAGCTTCCAGTCGAAGATTTGTTTTGCAAAACCGCCGGCTAGCCGGCTTCACTCTGACTTTAGCAAAGGAGCTATTGAATTGTCGCTTTCGCGACAGCTAACGCGCTATTTTTTGCAATACTTCGCTTGCTTTATAAGTTTGCAATTATAATGCGCTTACTTTTGCTTCTATCTTCGCTTGTGCGGGTTGAATATTGTGAAATTGACGGTCTTTTCCATCTCCATTCCTGGGGCAAGCTCTATGTCCCAGTACAGGGTGCAGGCAAAGGTCATGGCGGCTGGAACAAGCTCGTCGCCGGTGTATTCGGGGCGGCGAAAGATGAGCGGCACAAAGGAAAGTCCGCAGGTTTCGTTAGGCTCAAATACGAAGGTTACGTTGTTGTCCGTGTCCGTAAGCCAAATTCCTTCCACGTCAGAAAGAACGCCGGTGTCGTTCAGCATATAGCTGGAGGATTTTGTGTCAATCTGCTGCTTCTGTGAGTCCGAAAGAATTTCCAGCCGGAAGGCGTTGAAGTCCTTCTCATTGAAATTCGTCTGAGCAAAGCTCGACTCAACGGCAAATTTCGCATTCAGAATCGAATCGCTCTCATTCTTAAGGATGTACTGCACCATCATTCCGTTTGAATTCGGAATGTATTTTTTTCTGAGTGAGATTTTCTGCTTGTTCTGATAGAGCGCCGTTGCCTCAAGGCAAATCTCGCGGTGCTGGTCGGAAAATTTCTGCTCAGAATACATGTATTTTGAGAAAATACCGTTTCCGACCGGCTTGTTCTCAAGATAGTCGTGGAATTCCTTGTCATCAAAGATGTGGTCAACAAAGAGGCCTCGGTCATAGTCGTCGTCAAAGCCCTCAAATTCCTTGGCGCGCGTAAGGTTGTCCGCAAAGTTTCCGAAATTCTGGAAGATGTCCAGCTCGCGTATTGCTCCTCCCGACTTTGAGACGACGGCAAAATAGCGCTGCATTCGGAAGATATAGGACTTCATGCCGTCTCCGAAGTAATCGAACGCCGTAAGGGATTCCGTGAACGGCTCGCATTCGCGCAGGATTTTTTCTGCTTCGGTGAGCTTTTTATATGCCTGCTGGCGGTACATTGACGTTACGAAAGCTCCCTGAGACGTGCAGATAAAGCCGTCTCCGCACTGGGCTTCCCATAGCTTTTCGCGGGCGGAATTCTTTCGTATCTTGTCGCCGTGGCTCTGCTGTATGAGCATACTCACGTAGAGCATCCTGCTGTACAGAACCTTTGTCTGCGGGTAAATCTGAAAAAAATCGTAGATTGTGAGCGGATAGCGCTTGTCGGTCTTTACCGCCTCGTAGGGCTTTATGCCCCATTGCGCAATTTCCGCCGCCATGCCGCTGTGGATGTATGCGGGAATGCGGCTTTCGCAGGCTTTGAGTGCCATGTTCGGTGTCTCAAGCGCAAAAGTTCCGTCGGCAATGCTTTTTGCGGCGCAGAGCTTTTCAAGCCAGCCGGACTTAAGCAGCTCCGCCAGCTCCTCATGGTTCATATGAACGTTCACGATTCTTGCCTCGTCCGGCGCAAAGAACTGCGGAGTGCGCGCTGACTTCTGCACTTTTTTTGCAATATCGCAGAGCCAATCCTCCGGCTCCCGCGATGCGTCCGGCTTAAGGCTTTGGTTCAGCGGCAGAATCGTAATCGCCTTGCTCTTGTCGCTCATGATGAGCGGAATGAATTTGAGCTTGTCTGCGGGAATAAGGCTTTCGTCCAAAAGCACATAGTCCATGCCGCAGGTTGAGAATGTCGTAATCAGCGAATAGTCCCAGATGCTTCCGCAGAGCGCTATGCCACGCGGCCTCTTACCGAATTTCAGGCGGATGTCTGCTGTAAGTTTTTCAATCTGCCCTGTCCTGTCTACCGGAAGCAAGAGCGGAAACGCCGGGTCATAGTAGCCGCCGCCTAACAGCTCCAGCTGCTTTCGTGTTATGAGCTGGCGTGCAATTTCTATGTACTCCGGATATTTTTTCTTGATGAATTCAATCTGAATGCCGTTCAGGGAGAACGCGCATTTTAAATTGGGATGCGCATATAAAAATTTCAGCAACGGCTGATACAGCGTCCTGTAATCCCTTTCAAGGATTGCGTTCTGCTGAGGCCCTAGACGAGAAGATCGTAAACTGAAACAAAGATTTATGCGGCTCATTACTTTTTGTATATCATTCTATAGCAAGACTTCCAGATTTTAAACCCTTTTTTTGGTGGCCAGGAGATTTTCTTATTCTGCTTTGCCTCGTCATCCGTAACAAGGCGTATGATTCCCCTCGGACACGATGGAATGCAGCGACCGCAGCCATTGCACAAGTTTGAGACTTGCGCGACAGTGCCGCTGATGCAGATTGCCTTTTGCGGGCAGGTTACGATGCAGTCTCCCAAGCCAAGGCACATGCCGGCGCTTGCGGCGGTCTCGGCATAAATTTCGTTTACCGTGCGGCAGCTTTGCCCCTTGAACGGCGCGAATTCCTTTTTATCCAGCTCAGGAACAGGATTCGGCAGGAACACGAATGCACGTGCCGTAACCGGCTTTGCGCTGGCGCGGTTCTCAAGCTTTTCAAATTTATGCTCAAAGCGGGAGAGCAGCACATGTTCGTTGCTTCCCGTCTGCTCAAGCACTGCCGGAACGAACACGCTTGCAAGAAAATACAGCAGCAGCGCTATAATCAGCAGGATAAGAATCAAAAGCAGGATTTTAAGAATCATTGCATACCTCCAGCATGAAGCCACGACACGTTTCCAACCGCAAGCAGCGTAACGATGACCGCGAGCGACACAAGCACAAGGCTCTTGCGGTTTCCATGCTCCTGAATGCTTCCCACAAGGTCAATCCGCTTTTTGATGGCGTATACGATTGGCACCAGCACGACAAACGAAATGAAGCTGCATACCGAAATAAGCATGACCTCGGACATGCGAAGGCTTTCACTCAGCGTGATGAGGATAATCAGGTATGAAAAACCGAATTCCGCAGTCACTTTTCCGGTCGTAATGCGCACGACGGTCTCAAACAGAACGGAGATTATGAGGTATACGAGCAGCGCGACCAACGGATAGAATTCAACGATGCTGAGCGGAATAAGAAGCTGCCTGATAATCAGCCACGTCAGAATCGTCGTAAAAAATATTGAAAAAAGAATTTTTGTAAGCGGAAGCGAGAGACGCTCCTTGTAGTCGCAGACGATGGTAGAGGAATTCAGCCCCGCGCCATACAGGACGACCGCGGAGGCAAAGAAAATGTAGTACATCGAAATAAACAGCATCAGTTTACCCCCGCTTTGTACATGATATGGAACTTGCGCTCAAACCACAGGTACGCCGCAAGCGTAAGCGATGTGAGCATAAGCGCCCCCGGAATGGTCGCAAGGAACGGCATTACGGAAACCTTGTCTGAATTGAACAGGACAAGCTCAAAATGACGACCGTATGCCGGAAGCGTGAGCGTACCGTAGCCGAACACGTCGCGCACCAGAGAGATGAGCAGCATGTACCCTGCGAACAGCAGCGTGGACGGAAGGTTTGCCCTTAGGTTCTCAGAAAGCGAGATGCCGCTTTCGTCCATAAGGAACACCGTCGTGAATGTGGAGATTGACGGCAAAAACAGGACGAAACTCATCTGAAGCGCAATCTCTGGCATCAGCAGGATAAGGAACTGCTTGAACAGCAGCGTGAAGTACACCACAAAGCAGAGCGTAAGAACGTCCAGGAGCTTATCAAGCTTTATTTTTTTCATGAGCGCGCGGAACAGAATGCCCAGCACCATGAGCAGACAAAGCTCAAGCGCGAACACGATGCCACATACCAGCCGTCCCGGAGAGACGATGACCATGGCGCAGGTTGCCGCCATATATACCGAAACTGCCTTTCTCGTCATTTTTTTGCCTCCGAGAGTTCTTCCGCAGTCTGAATGATGAGCGGAATTCGTGAAATCCAATACTGAATGCTTGAGTCGGAAGTTCCTTCGTCAAGAAGTGCGCGCACCCTGCCCCGCACGCTCGAATAGCCGACAAAGCGAGCTCCGCTATTCTTGTTATATATGAACACCGCCGGAATATGACCGTACATCGTTGCAGACCGGAGCAGCAGCACATAATTCTTCTCAACGGAATCGCTTGCGCGCATGTCAAACAACACCGCCGAGGAATCAAAGGTTGAATGCAGCGGAATGCGCTTTCCCACAATCCAAGAGCTCTCATCCTTTTCCTCCAGCACGGTCTCAATCGTTTTTTTCAGTCCGTTCGTCCACGGCTTTCGGGCAAGCAGCATCATTCCGAACAGAGACATAAAGAAAAACACGAGAATTCCGACAAAAATGCCGTATACACGCCAGAATTCCTTTCCTGAAATACCTTTTATTGCCATAGCCTATAACCTCTGCAGCGCTTCCTCGTTTTCCTTGCTGAGCGCGGCAATCTGCCGCCGTACTTTTCTGCGCTCCCGGTATTGCTCCGCCTGCTGAATAAGGACGGAAACGACGTTTGCAGAAAGCACCGTGAACACCATTCCCGCAGGAGACGTGCCGCAGCCCGCAATCAAAAAGAACAGAAGCCCCGCGATTCCCGCATATGCGATTTTTCCGCCGACCGTAATCGGCGTCATGCCGTACCAGCCAATCACAAAGAACGCACAGAATAGCGTTCCGCCGGTAAGGAACGCGAGCAGCAGGTCTCCCTGAAACGGAATTCCTGCATATATAAATGGAGAGACAAAGCGAACTAAAATGCCGTACGACAGCAGGAAAATTCCTGGCACGATAAGTTCAAAGAACGTGTCGCTGAAGAACAGCACGGACGCTACGATGTTCACGAAATTGTATCTGAACGCGGGAATTGCCGAATGGGAATCCCAAAAAAGCGACACATAGCCTTCCGGTACGGACACCTTGAATAAGGAGAACACCGTTCCGTTCAGGAATTCCGTGATTACGGAATCCGCAGGAACAAGCGGAACCGCACCGCTTTCAATCAGCTGGAGCGAGGGATTCCGCAACGCGAGCATGTCCATTGACACAAGGTACGGCGGAAAAATCCGCGCGCCCACAATCCACAGTACCACCACGGAAAAAATACTGGTGTTTATCCACGTGAACGCATATCCGCCGAAAAAACTGCCTGCAATCAGCATTACGCCGAACACTACAAGGAACACGGCGGCAAGCGGGCAGGATTCAGGAATCAGAAGCCCGGCTATAAGTCCTTGCAGCACGCTTACAAGGAGCGCGTTGTTGGAGGTAAGTTTCTGATGCGTAAAGATGAGCGTAAGAAGCTCTGCAAGCACGGAAGCCACCGTCGCGCACAGCACCACGGCGACCGCGTGATAGCTTTTTCCTAGGATAAGCAGCGCAACCTGCACCAAAAAAAATGAGAGCAGCTTGAGCGACATCGTAAGAAGCGACGGTGCTATATAGGTGTATGGACGGATAAGAAAGTTCCGTTTGATATTCTCACTGCTGAACATGAGCGACCTCCTCTGCAGGCTCCGTCCGTGCGGCATTGAGGAGCGAGTTCTTGTATTCCTGAATCTTCATGTTTATCGGAAGCCGAGACGGACAGACGGCATTGCACAGTCCGCATTCTATGCAGTAGCGCGCGCCTTCCATATAGTCTGCGGGCGCGGAAGCTCCGCCGGTAAGATGCCGGTACATTACGTCCGGGTACATATTGAGCGGACAGGCTGCCCGGCAGTTTCCGCAACGCAGGCATAGCGCCTGAGACTGCCACGGTGTCTTTCGTGACGAGTTGAACGTAATTGATTTTACATATTTTGTAACCGGAACGTTCAGCGTTCCGCTTGAAAAGCCTGTAACCATGCCGTTCACGATGACGGAATCCGGCGTGCGCACAAAGCCGCCGCACTGCTCCGCAACGGACTCAAACGTTGTTCCCAGGGATACCTTTATCAGTCCCGTTGCCGGAAGACAGTCTCCGTTTACCAGCACGTAGCGGTCAATGACCGGCATTCTGAAGCTTACCGAGCGGTATAGTTCAAGGATGGTGCTTGCGTCAATAAAAAGGTCATGCTTTGAGATATGCCGGAACAGGTCTTCCTTCGTATTCTTTTTTACGGCCGCGCAGATATGCGTTGAGAACGCTGACGGATACTGTTTTGGATTCGTTCTGAGTATAAAGCAGGGAACATTCAATGAACTGAACGCGTCCTCGTTCTTAAAGTCCTTTTCTGTAACAAGCACAATGCCCTGCGCGTCCATGACGTACGATGCAATTTTTATACCCTTTGCCACGTTTTCTGCAAACACGCTGGAAAGTATTGTATCTGTAAGCCGGGAAGGATCCTCGTCGGTAAGGCGGACAACCAGCAGCCTGAACTTATAGCCGCTTGCCCTTTCCAGCTGAGGAGCGAGCGGCTCCGGGCGGTCAGCGCGGAAGGTGTTCAGCAGTCCGTATTCCTCTATGTGGCGGATGAGCGCCTTTGGCGAAAAACTCTGGTAGTCGGCCTCCGGGATTTTCTTTCCAAGGAACGAGAAGCTGCCTCCGAGCGAAATACGCACCGTACGGTTAATCTTGCCGTCGGGCATGGTCTTAAGCTCCTCGCCCTCCACCGTTCCGGGAATCGGGGAATAAACGGCAAAAGAGCCGCTTTCCGCAATTTTTTGCCCCTCTTCTACGCGGTCGCCGCTTTTTACAATCGGCTCGCAGGTGTGCTTTCCGTCCTGGTTGAGGGAAACATACACCGTGCGCGGCACAAAGCCGTTCACGATTTTTTTATACGCGTCTTTTTTTACCGGGTGAATGTCAGGAAATCGCAGCATTACTTTTTCTCCTGAAGCTGAATGCGTGGTTTAGTAAAAAGCAGGTACAGCGCGCCGGGAATCAGCGCGCAGAATGCAAGCAGAATGAACGCAAGGACGGAAACGCTCTGGGTTCCACTTCCTGCGTATCCGGGCTTAACAAAGCCGCCCTGCTTTTTTAAAAGCGCTTCCAGTGCCGTAGGCGGAAGCGAATCTATATTCTGAATGGCATTAGCCTTGAATTGCTCATCAAAGACGATGGAATTTAACGAGGACGAGATTCTGCCGTTCTTTTCCTCATAGCGCGGAAAAACGACCATGTCGCCGGTCTTCGGCTCCTGCGGCACTCCGTCGTTGAGCGAGCGGTATGGGAACGTAACGGTGTTCCAGTTCCAGATGACGTAGTCGCTCAAATCCGGGAGCGTTTTTTTTGCCGCGTTTTTTGACGGAAGCTGCACGCTCGCGCCCCCCGCTCCCTCACCTGAAAATTCGATGTTTCTGAGTGAAAAAACTGCGCTCACCAGAATAAGGCTTGTAGCGGCAAAGCAGCCCAGCACGCAGTGCATGTTTTTGGGGGTAAGAGCGTTCACCATTGACGCAGGACGGATAAGCACCGGGCGGAAGAAAAAACGCTGCTCCGACAACTCTGAGGCGACAAAATAAATGTAGCTTGCAGAAAGCACCGCCAGCAGGAACGCCACGAACAGAGCCGCCGCCTTTATGCCGCTCAGGAATATGGTTATGACGCTCAGCAGCATGAGGACTGAGATGACCGTGTTCTTTTTTATTGAAGAGACTGCACCGTCGCGCTTCCAGAATTTTGTTGAAAGAAAAAAAGCCAGCAAAAAAAGGCACATTGCCGACGCAACGGAATAGAATGGCAAGCTGAGCGCAAAATATGCGCCCAAAGCCGTCGCGCACAGCATGAGGATACGGCGCTCCGCAAAATACACGAGCGCCGCCGCAAAGACGAGCGTTATGACAAAAGCCGCCCACGGATAGCTTGAACTTGCGTTCAGTCCGGCGGCAATGCCTGCTTCCGCAAGCTCGTGCACGGCGCGGTTCAGCTCGCCTTCAAGCCTGTCCGGAACGTAATATACAGAAAATGCGTGTTCACGGTCAAAAAAGTATCCGGCGCGCCGGTCAAGATAATTTCCTGCGGCACCGGCTGCAGAGAGCGAATATTCCGGCGATTCCTTGGGCAGCGCCAGCGGGAACGTCTGATTCTCAAGCGAAAGATAGGTGGTGACGCCGTTTTCCTCAAGCGTCCGTCGCAAAAGCGCCTTGTCGCTTTGAACCGGTACGTACAGCACGGAATAGCCGCTCCACAGCTTTGACGCGGGAATTACGCGGAACACGCGCAGCGCAAGGACGGAGAGAACGAGGATAAGGGATGGAATCGCGAATTGCCTAACGTACTTCATCATCTGGGTATCTTAGAAAAGTGAATATGCAAGACCTATGAAGAAGCCCAGAAGACAGCCAATCGTTACTTCCATGGGAGTATGACCGTTCACTTCCTTTATTACTTCATAGTCCGTTATGTCGTGTTCTTTTAAACTACGTCCGATTTCGTTTATTTTTCTTGCCTGAATTCCGCTTGACCTGCGCACGCCCACCGCATCGCGAATCGTGACCATAAAAAAGCAGAGCGCAAGGATAAAAATGTCGGAATCAAGACCGTTCCTGAATGCGATTGTCGTTGCCAGCGAGGAAACCAGCGCGGAATGGCTGGACGGAAGCCCGCCCGTCTTCCAGATAAGGCTTTCCATCAATTCCGTAAGGCTGTGGATTCGTCCGTACAGAACGCTCAGCACCGTCTTTATGAACTGTGCGCAGAACCAACTGGAAAGGCACGCCAAAAGAACGGGATTGAACAGAAGAGATTTTAATTGTTCGCCGACAGCAGTAAACATATCCCTTATTCTATCATTGCGGTTCTTTTTTTACTAGAGGGCATATTGTGAAATGTGTTCTTTTGTTATATACTTTTTACTATAAATGAGAGGTAAAACGACGACTTATGATACGAACCAAATATATCCGACCGTTCATTCTTTCTGCAATGGCGGCACTGCTTTTTTCCTGTGCGACGGCTCCAAAAACGCCCTCGGCATCTGGCGAAGATGATTCCGTCATCGACATAGACGCAGAGGAAATCCCGGAGGGAAAAATCCGCCGAGAGCCAAAGCCGATTGCCGTTCACGCTACAGAAAATCAGCTTGAGCAGGAATTCAAGGACAAACTCAAAAAAGTGGACTTGAAGGTAACCTCTGTTCCTAAGATGACCTCCGTAGAAAAAGCATTTTATGGAAAATACATCGTTACTGCCACCGATGACGCGGGTGCGGTTTCTGGTCTGGACATAACCGTAACCTGGCCGGTTGGACGAGCGAAGGGTGCTATAACCTACTCGACCGCGCAGCTTAAGACCGACGCTCAGGGAAACGCCGTCTTTGAGCCTGCCGTGCCGAAGTTCGCCGTAAAGGACAAGGTAACGTTCTACCCTACGCCGGTAACGTCATCAGCATCCGTCGTTCAGGCTTCCTACGCGCTTTCCGTAACAGCGCCGTACGAGGTAAAGTCAAACCTGATCAACTATCCGGGCGGCGTTCTGTATGCCTATGACTTCAACGAGAACGGGAATCCCACTGGCAACAGTTTTGCCCTGCTTCAGGCGCTCCGCAATTCCAACGTGAATGTAGGAAACTCGCCTGTAAGCGACACCTCGTATTTTGAAAAGCCGGTGACCGACCTGTACAAGGCAACCTATGACATCGTGGGCAAGGCGTACAACTTCATGGTCGTAGCGGCCTTCCGCTATGCTTCTCCTGCGCAGGAATCTGATTCCGGCGCGACCGTCTTTCTTAAGGCGGAAATAACCTGCGTTAATATGGCTGACGGCTCCGTTCTTTTAAAGAAAACGATTACCGGCTCAGCGACAGATAAAAACAAATGGAATGCCGAGCAGAAATGCCGCAAGCAGCTTGCCGAACAGGTTGCTGACGCCATAATCTACGGCATGTAAGGAACTATTCATGATTTACACAGATACAAGAGATTCAAGCGTAAAGGCTGACTTCAGAACTGCCGTAATGAGCGGCATGAATCCTGCTACCGGCGGACTGTACATTCCGGTTTCGTTCCCGAAACTGGATTCTTCGCTTATACATAAAAATCCGGAGCCATCGTTCCGCGAGATTGCCTTTAACATGGCAAAGCCCTATGCCGAAGGCGAAATTCCTGACGATGACCTTATGGAAATCATTCAGGATGCATATCCGTTCACGCCAAAAGTTGTTCCGGTTGACAGCATTTCCTACGTGCTTGAGCTGTTCCACGGTCCTACATGCGCGTTCAAGGATTTTGGTGCTCGCTTCATGGCTCGCGTCATGTCGTATTTTAACAAGAGTGAGAACGGAACGCTTCATATTTTGGTTGCAACGTCGGGCGACACAGGAAGTGCCGTTGGAAGCGCGTTCCACAATGTTCCGGGACTGGATGTTACCATTCTGTACCCAGAGGGAAAAATCTCCAAGATTCAGGAAAAGCAGCTCTCAACATTCACCGGAAACGTACGCGCTCTCAAGGTAAAGGGAACCTTTGACGACTGCCAGAAACTGGTAAAAACCGCATTCACCGACGCGGAGCTTCGCAAGGAATTCCGTCTTTCTTCCGCAAATTCAATCAACATTTCCCGCCTGCTGCCGCAGAGCTTCTATTATATGTACTCTGCTCTGGCTGTGCGTAACCGTGCTCCGCTTGACAGCAAGCTTGAGAATCCTGCGATTATCGTAACGGTTCCGTCCGGCAACTTCGGAAACCTCACTTCTGGACTTATTGCCCGCGAGATGGGCGCTCCAATTGAAGGATTTGTTGCCGCAACCAATTCCAACAACACCATTCCGGATTGGATTGCCACAGGAGACTACAACGCTCGTCCTTCCGTAGAGACGTACGCAAATGCTATGGATGTTGGCGCGCCAAGCAACTACGAGCGAATCAAGGCGATGTATACGCTTGAGCAGGTGCGCTCGCTCTTTGCTTCCTACTGGCTTGACAACGAAGGCATCAAGAAAGCCATTACGGACTGCAACTCAAAGAACGGCTATGTCATAGACCCGCACGGAGCCATTGCTTGGAAGGCGTGGGATGACATAAGAAGCGGAGCCCTTGCTGCCCTTGCGAACGGAACTAAGAATGACTACAAGAAACCAGGTCTCACCCCGAATCTTCCGGCGTGGGCGGATAAAGTCATCAGCAAGAATGCAGTAGGAATCCTTTTGGAAACCGCGCATCCTGCAAAATTCGGCTCAACAGTTTATGATGCCATCGGACGCGAACCGCCGGTACCGGAGTCCTTGCAGAAGGTGATGTCGCTTCCTGACATGGCTATTCCTATGGAAAACGACTATGCGCAGTTTAAGGAATGGCTTAAGGCAAACCTTGCAAAATGAACCTGAATAAGGAGCGTAACGTATGAAAGACAAACGCTTTTTAGCAACGTTCTCTGCCCTCGTACTGCTTTCCGGCGCGACGCTGTTCGCACAGGAAGCGGCAGGAAATTCTGGCAACGGCTCAAACTCAATCAATCTTGAGCTGTATGCCGGGTACGGTGTGGCCACCTCGAACACATTCGTTGCGGGAGTGGCAGAGACAATCGGCGGTATTTTTGACGCAATCTCGGATTCCATGCAAAAAAAAGTGTCGGACGGTGAAGACGGCGCAACAAAGACGAAGACGCTGAAATTTCATGATTCCGGTGCGTTCATATTAGGTCTGAACTATCACTTTAACAAGGTTCTGTACGCAGGTGCGTTGGGAACTTTTGAATATTTTGAGATTTCTGGCGGAGATGACTGGAGCGCTTTTTCTGTACTTGCGAATTTGGGCGTAAACTACGGCTGGAAGTACGTTAAGTTCTATCACGAGCTTGGAGCTGGTATGTGCGGCTTCATTACGTCAGAACGGAACATCTATCTTCCCGCAATGAACCTTACGTGGCTTGGTCTTAAGGTGCAGCCCGCGCCCCATTTTTGGCTCTATGCGGAATCGAGTGTAGGTCCAAAAGGTCTGCTTACCGCCGGCTTGCGGTGGAAATTCTAATGCAAGAATGCTATACTAAGCGCATGAAGAAACTGCATGCGCTTTTTTTTATCGTTTTTTTTACCGCCCCGCTTTTTTCACAGGAAGCCCTCAAATCTATTGAAGAAGAATACTACGACTTTCTTTCTTTGACGGGAATCGTTGCGCGCCCCACCCTTGGCTACAGAACCTTAAGCGATTCGGAATGGAAATTTACAGAAGAAGAAATCCCTGTCCTTGACGATGATGGAAACGCCGTGCTTGGCGACGACGGCACACCCCTCACCCAGACGGTAAGCCCGGCTCATCCGTGGCAGAGCAACAACCTTGGCACAAAGCGCTCTCTATGGCAGAAAAAAAATCCGGGCGCAAATTGGTTCGCGCGCAGGCTGAATGAGAACGTCCGCCTGAAAATCTACGGCCCCGAAT
>CAKZZR010000049.1 GCA_937885475.1 uncultured Treponema sp. | reverse complement strand
CCCGCCGTTGCCTATGACGAGGACGCAATCCTTCACCTTGAGGGCTTGGAGCATATCAGGCTTCGCCCCGGTATGTACATCGGAAGCCTTGGCGACGGAACGAACGAAAACGACGGCATCTACATTCTTCTTAAGGAAGGAATCGATAACTCCGTGGACGAATTCAGTCAGGGCTACGGAGACAAGATTGACGTTGAGATAAAGGACGGCCGCGTAAAAATCCGCGACTACGGACGAGGAATTCCGCTCGGAAAGCTTGAGCAGTGCGTAAGCGACGTTAATACCGGCGCAAAATACAACAATTCCGTGTTCAAGCAGGCAATCGGAATGAACGGCGTTGGCATAAAGGCGACCAACGCCCTCTCCTCCTACTTCCGTGCCGCCTCAATACGCGACGGCAAGATGGCTGTGGTGGAATACGAGCGCGGCGTAAAAAAATCATCGTCAACCGGCAGCGCAAAGCCCGGCGTTCAGAACGGCACCTACCTTGAATTCGTTCCCGATACAGAAATGTTCGGAAAATACAATTTCAATATGGAGATGGTGGAAAAGCGCCTGTGGAACTACGCCTACCTTAACCCTGGACTTAAAATCAACTGCAACGGCACCACATTCGTAAGCGAGAATGGTCTGGAAGACCTTCTGGTACACGAGATGGACGGCGCGACAAACGCAATGTACAAGCTGTTCAGCTACAAGGGCGAGAATTTGGAATTCGTTCTGACCCATACCCCTTCTCTGGACAAATTCGTCTATTCCTTTGTGAACGGACAGGCCACTGACGACGGCGGAACTCATGTAACCTCGTTCCTTGACGGCTTTACGAAGGGCGTGAACAGTTTTTTCAAAAAAGAATACGACGAAAAGGATGTTACCTGCGGAATCATCGTGGGACTGAAAATTGGTCTGGACAACCCCATGTTCACCAGCCAGACAAAGAACAAGCTTGGAAACGTCGAAATCCGACAGCCAATCATTCAGGAAACGCAGGCCGCCGTTGACGACTGGCTCCGCCACAACCCGGACGTAGCGGGCGCGCTTGAAGAAAAAATAATCCGCAACATGAAGGCGCGCGACGAGATAAACAATGTAACGGCAAAGCAGGTGCGCGAGGCGGCAAAAACCGTCTCCCTCAAGATTCCAAAGCTCAAGGACTGCCGCTACCATCTTCAGGACGGCGAGAAGGGCGCGAACAGCATGATTTTCATTACAGAGGGAGATTCGGCGACCGGCTCTATGGTCGGAAGCCGCGACGTAACCTATCAGGCGATTTTCAGTCTGCGCGGAAAGCCGGAGAACATGTACGGCCGCAAAAAGACGGCGCTGTACGACAACGAGGAACTCAAGAACCTTACGTTCAGTCTTGGCATTCAGAACGACGTGGACGGCTTGCGGTACAACAAAATCGTCATCGCAACCGATGCTGATAACGACGGCTTCCACATAAGGAACCTTGTGATGACCTATCTTCTTTTGTATTTTGAGGAGCTTGTTCTGACCGGACACGTGTACATTCTTGAGACTCCCCTGTTCCGCGTAAGAAACAAGACCAGAACGATATACTGCTATTCCGAAGCGAGCCGCGACAAGGCGCAGAAAGAACTTGGCAAGGGAGCTGAGACCACGCGCTTTAAAGGACTGGGAGAAATCAGCCCGAACGAATTCGGTCAGTTCATACACGAACGAAAGGACGGCGACCCGGAGGACGTAGGAATTCACCTTACGCCGGTGAACATCCAGACTTTAAAGAACGTGCCGAACGTCCTTGAATTCTACATGGGCAAGAACACCCCCCAGCGCCGCGACTTCATAGTCCACCACCTCGCCCAGGAAATTGATGCCTAAGATAGAAGAACCGTTAAAAAAATTGCGTCAGCAATTTTTTAGGTTCAACAAGAGAATGGCTCGCCGAGATTTATCGAGGCGGCATCTGGGGAAGAACCGTTAAGAAAATTACACGCTGTCCGCTTTTCTTTCGGCAAACGCCTTTTTAAGCAGAACCGGAACAATCATCGACGACACGATGATAAGAAGGATGACCGGAGCGAAGTATTTTGAGTCCACGATTCCCACTGAAAGCCCCTTCTGCGCCACTATGAGCGCGACCTCGCCGCGAACCATCATGCCAAGCCCAATCTGGTAGGCTTCCTTCCAGGAATAGCCCATCAGCCGGGACACGCCGGAACAGCCGATAATCTTTGCGCCACAGCCCACCACCACAAAGGCAAGCGAGAACCACAGAAGTGGCAAGTCCATGCCAGAAAGGTCAGTCTTAAGGCCGATGCTCGCAAAGAACACCGGGCTGAAAATCATATAGGAGTTGATGTCTATTTTTTGCTCCATGTACGGCGCATCGGTCAGCGAGCAGAACACCACGCCAGCAACATACGCACCGGTAATGTCCGCAATGCCAAAGAATTTTTCCGCGCAATAGGCATACACAAATGCAATGCCAAGCCCATAGATTGGAATGCGGCGCGAATGCGGATGCCGCCGGTCGTACCACAGGAACACGCGGAACAGAATGTAGCCGGTTATGATTGCGCCTATGAAGAACAGCACGGTCTTTACAAGAATAACGCCGATTCCGCCGGAACCAGTGCTTATGCCAAGCACCACCGTCAGCGCGATAATGCCGAACACGTCGTCTATGATTGCGGCGCTTACGATTGTCTGCCCAAGGTCGCTCTTGAGCTTGCCCAGTTCCTTGAGCGTGGCAACAGAAATGCTCACCGACGTTGCCGTAAGAATCGTTCCGATGAACATAGCCTTGTAGAAATTCAAGGTGCCGAAGCCGTCAAAACCCCAGAAGCAGAGCGCCATGACCGTACCCAAAAAAAGCGGAACGAGCACTCCGCAGAGCGCAATGACGGTTGCCTTGAGCCCGGATTTTGCGAGCGACTTTAGGTTTGTGCCAAGCCCAGCGCTGAACATGATGAGGATGACGCCTATTTCCGCAAGATAGGAGATGAACTGCTCCGTTTCGCCGAACAGAGTTCCTGCCGCGTCCGTGCCAAAGTGCCTGAACCAGGGGAACACTTTAAGGAGAAGCCCCGCGACAATCATTCCTGCCACCTGCGGAAAGCCGATTTTTTTTACCAATGTGCCGATATATTTTGCTACAATGACAATAATGCCCACAGACATAAGAATCTGAAGTACAACCTCGCTGTTCGTAGCTTTTTCCATCTGAACGCCTCGTTTTTACATTTTAACGCGATTATAGCACATATCACACGCACGATAAACACCCGCCCGAGGGAATGTATGGAAATCAATTTCATGGGAAGATGCAAAAAAATAGCGCAAAGGAGAAGTTGCAGCC
>CAKZZR010000048.1 GCA_937885475.1 uncultured Treponema sp. | reverse complement strand
CGCATCCGGCGGAACGCTGCCCTTGGCGCGCATGGCAAGGTATTTTCCGCAGTTGTAGCGCAATGCCTCAACGTTCACGCCCTCGTAGCTTGCCGTAGGATAACCGTAGTAAATCCACAGGAACGTACATATTTTCATCTCTTTACCCGGCTGCTGCAATGTCTCAATTCCGTCGGCAGTCATGAACACAATCTCGCCGGCACCAAGCTCATGATAGTCGGCATAGCCAAGGTTTGCATAGGCAAAATTCTCAAAGGAAGCGCAGAACGCGCCATCCTTTTTTCCTATCTGAATCGGGGTTCTGCCAAGCTTGTCGCGGGCGGCAAAAATTCCGTCCTGCGTCATGACCAGCATGGACATAGAGCCTTTTATTTTTTCCTGAACGAAGCGGATTCCGTCCAGAATCGATTTTTTTTGATTGATAAGGGCAACCACAAGCTCCGTCTGGTTTATCTCGCCTCCGCTCATCTCAAGAAAGTGCGTATAGCCACCGTCAAGAATTTCTTTGGAAAGTTCGTCCTTGTTCGTGATGATTCCGACGGTCGTTATGGCAAATTTTCCAAGGTGGGAGCTGACAAGAAGCGGCTGAGGCTCATAATCGCTTATACAGCCGATTCCAAGCCTTCCGTGCATTTCCTCAATGTCGTCCTCAAATTTCGTACGGAACGGAGAATTCTGAATGTTGTGGATTGAGCGCTGGAATTTTCCGTCCTCGCCCAGAACCGCAATGCCACCGCGCCGCGTTCCTAAATGAGAATGATAGTCAACACCAAAAAACAAATCCAACGAGCAGTCGTCGTGAGAAGCAACGCCAAAAAAGCCGCCCATAAAAGCCCCCAAATGCAGATTAAAAATAGGAATTACAGTATACTTAAAAGCAAGATAAATTTCCATTAAAAACGAGGTTCACAATGAAACATTCAGCACATAGTTTTATTCGTGCGCTGCTTCTTGCACTTGCGGCGATAGCACTTGCCTCCTGCACGCGGAACATTGCGTATGCAACGGAAGAAAGTGCAGGCGGCGCACAGCCGCGCGTAGCCATGATGTCGCGAAAATCCGCCGGCATCGTTCCAACCGGTCCGGCACTTGCAAACAGCGTTCAGGCGGACGCAATGGAAGCAGAGCTTGACGGCGGCGCATTCCAGCAGAACGACAACGCGGTGGCAAACGGCTCTGGCGCAGACACGCCACAGGAACGGAAGCTCATCCGGAACGGCAACATAACGCTTGAGGTACAAAACTTGAGCGCGGCAGAAACCGCCGCAGAGCGCTGGGCAAAGGAGTTCGGCGGCTACATCGCAAGCTCAAGCACCTCGCCCAAAAACGCATATTTTACCGTCCGCATTCCCTCAAGCAATTTTGACGCGGCAATGGAAACGGCAGGAACGTTCGGCACCGTAAAGAACCGTGGTGTATATACGGAGGATGTTTCGGAGCAGTTCTATGACACAAAAACACGTCTTGAGACGCGCAAGGTGCTTCGCGACAAATTGAATTCCTACCTTCGTCAGGCAACGAACATGCAGGACATCCTTAAGATTGAACGGGAACTGAATTCCGTTCAGAGCGAGATTGAATCCATGGAAGGCAGGCTCAAGCGCCTCAACGACCAGATTGATTTTTCTACGATAAGCATTTCGTTCGTGCTGCCATACGCAACCACAGACCAAGGCTTTGAATTCCCCGAAGTGTCAGAAAGCATACGGCGCTTTTTTGCCTGTCTCGTCGCATTCTACGGCGGCTACATCGCAGTCATCTGCTATGCGGTCATCTGCGGAATAGGAGTCATCGCAGCCCTCGCCTTTTTCTACTGGCTTCTGCTTGGAAAAATCGGGCTGCTCAGGATTCTGTTTGAAAAAATCAGGAAGTAGCGCTTACAGAACGCCGGTTACTGCCATAATCGAAAGCGACGTTGATATGGCCGTCAGGATTATCGTAATGACCGGCGCATACTGATTGAAATAGTACAGCTTGCTGTTCGTCTTTGCGGTAATCGTCGTTTCCGGCGTGATGGCATCCGTTTTAGAAAGCTTTTTTCCGTTCAAATCGACAATAAAAACCGCCTCATGCGCATTCTTCGTCTTGTCAAAGCCACCTGCAAGCCCCACATAGTAGTCCCAGGTGCGGTTCGGAATATACGGATAGCGCCCCGGCTTTGTTACCGGTCCTGCAACAGAAACAAA
>CAKZZR010000047.1 GCA_937885475.1 uncultured Treponema sp. | reverse complement strand
GGGCAGCAGCTGGTAATCAACAAGCCAATGAAAAATAAAATCGCTCAGGAACTTCCGGCAAAAGCAAAAACTTCTGGAAAGAACCGTAAGCGCTAACGAATTTGTATTGAGAGAGGTTTAGAAATGGAATACGAATACGAAGGAAAGAACGAGAAGGAAGCCATCGAAAAGGCAGCTGCAGACCTGGGGCTGGAACGCGATCAGTTCGATGTGGAGATTCTGGAAGCAGAAAAGGGCTCTCTTTTTAAGAAGGGCTATGTAAAAATCCGCGTGATTACCGATGAAGCTTTCCCCTCAGCAGCCAGCGATGAAGTTACTCATTCCGTGCAGGCAGCCGCTACACGGGTTATGGGAAATCCCCTTCCCCAGGACGAATTTGAGGAGAAAGTCACTAAATTTGTGCAGGAAATGATTACACACATGGGCTACGAAGCAACTGTGGGTATTATGTTCCGGGAAGAGAAGAAAATCGGCATTAAGCTTACATCAGAGAACTCTTCTATCCTTATCGGACGCAAGGGCAAAAACCTGGATGCGCTGCAGCTTCTGGCAAATGTGTACGCTGGTCATCTTGGACGGGAGGATATGCGCATTATCCTCGATACTGAGAACTACCGGGTACGCCGCGAGGAGAATCTGGTGCATCTTGCCTACACAACTGCAGACAAAGTGCGCTCTACCCGCTCTTCCGTGCTTCTTGAGCCCATGAACCCCTTTGAGCGCCGTCTTATCCACACAACGTTGAATGAAATTCCTGACGTGGAGACAAAGAGCGAGGGCGAAGGTCTCTACAAGCAGGTACGCGTTATCTACAAGGGTGCCTATTAATGATGGGTAAGATGCTGTGCTCCCTGTGGATAAGTCTGGCAGTTTTATCCACAGGATTTGCACAGGAACAGACTACACAGGAACCGGTACTCACTGCAGAGCAGTATGCAAGAATCGAAGCAGAAGGCTTCTTGCGTACTGAGGATGGAAGTTTTTCTCTCTGTCCTGATACGCCTCTTTCCCGCAAAGCTATCGCAACATGGGAAAAGAAAGAAAAGCCGGTCTATGCCGCCGAGAATCTCTACCGGGTAAAAAAAAGTACTCTGGTAGAGAACAGCCAGCAGGCAGCGGACAGTGCTGATTCTTTTCCTGTAGACACGTCTTTGCAGGCGGTTTCCCGCGTGGTCCGCTCGGTGTCCAAGATGCAGGGCATGCGATATTATTCCAATAACGACAAAAAGTGGGCCGTTTTGTATGAAGAGGCTTATCTGACGGATGAAAAAAGGAAGCGCATAGAGGACCAGACGGACGGAAATGCCGATGGGCTTACTCTGCACTGCCTGCTGAAAGACCACACCTTTGGAAAAGGTTTTTACCGCCTTGATTATCAGCAGACGGAAAAAGAAGTTTCGCTGTGCATGACAAACGATGCGGCTCTTAAGGTGATGGGAGTTACCGGTGTAAAGCCCGGCTACATGAAAATCAACTTGGTTGTTATCGATGATGATGACAGTTATATTGTCTACATGGTAGTAGAGGCGAAATATCCGTCAGTTTCCTTTTTGGAGAATATGTTGCGCCGGTCCTTTTATGCACGGCTGGATGCAATCTACAACTGGTTTATTAAGCAATTTTAGGTGCTGACATAAGCCGGCTCTTATAGGTGCGAGGTATTATAAAAATGAAAAAATCAATTTTAGCGGCAATTTTTTGCTGCATAGCAATGGTATACGGGAGTTGTAAACCTATGGATAAGGCGATGAAATCAATCGAAGGCAAAGACGGACTTTTTGCCATTATGGAAACTTCCCAGGGCACAATTGCGCTGGAGCTGTTTTATAAAGAGACACCGCTGACGGTCATCAACTTTGTCGGTCTTGCAGAAGGCACACTTGATGCCGCAAAAGGAAAACCGTTCTATGACGGACTTACCTTCCATCGTGTTATCAGCAAGGCAAACGGTGATGATCAGGACTTTATGATTCAGGGTGGCGACCCACAGGGAACAGGAGCCGGCGGTCCTGGCTACAAGTTTGAAGACGAAATTGTAGACGGTTTAACGTTTGATAAGCCAGGTCTTTTGGCAATGGCAAACGCTGGAGCTGGCACAAACGGCAGCCAGTTCTTCATTACGATTGTGCCGACTGAATGGCTGAATGGCAAACATACTATTTTTGGCAAGGGTGTAGACAGCGAAAGCCAGAAAGTGGGAAACAGCCTTAAGCAG
>CAKZZR010000046.1 GCA_937885475.1 uncultured Treponema sp. | reverse complement strand
GCTTACGCGGCAGCAAAAATGAGTGTTTTTGAAGGCTGCAACTTCTCCTTCGCGCTATTTTTAGGCAGCAGTTTATAATGCGCTTGCCTTAAAAAACAACTCCCCGGCGACTTTCTTCCTTCAAAACACGTCATAATCAGAACAAATATGAAAGCTCCAAACTGCCGGTGATGTACGTCGTGCCGGTGCTGAATATGAGCGCACGTGCGCCCGCCGTGGTGATAAGCGAGGAACGGGGAAGAAGCACGCGCAATGCGCATTCCGGCTCCCATGCGCGGAGACAGTCTATTGTTGATTCCGTTTTTTCTTGTTCCGTGTCGTAGATGCCGAATGCGGAATGAAGCGCAAGCGAAAAATCCACGCTCAGGTCGCCGCCCCCCGGCATGACAGAGAGCGCGAATGCATTTTTCCATACGTTGTCGCCGCCGCCTGGATTGCTTGTGGCGCTGCCAAATACAAACTGCGACGAAACCCCCGCGTAGAACGCCGTGCCGTCAAGTCCTGCCGCAATGCCGGCTCCAAGCCCATGCCCAATGTCTGCGCCGCATGGCTCGTACTGCGAGCGGCTCCAGCTGCCACCGTATCGGACGAATGCGCCCACGCATGGCTTTGTTGTTGCGGCGGCGCTTCCCAGAGGAAACGCCACTTTTAAGGAAGCGCCTGCACTTCCTGCGCTGTCTTCCCGTCCAAGCGGCATGACGAGCCTTCCAGAAAGCTCCAGCGGGCGCAATACGCTCACCAAAAAACTGAGCTCTGCGGGAACGGCATACACTCCTTCATTTGAGGACGTGGTTACGCCAAGCGATGCGCCGGTAAGCCGCGTTCCCTGCGGAAGGCTGAACGCTGCCGGAACTCCGTTTACGCCGCTCCCTCCGTAGTCTATTGACGCAAGATGGTATCTGAGCGAATAGTCAACGGTAACGTTCCGCTCCACGCGTATTCCCTTTGCCGGCACTGTAAGGACTGCCGTGTATACGCCCGCCTCGCATTTTTCGCCCGCGTCGTTCCGTCCGTCCCATGTAAAGTGCTGTAGCCATGTGTCAAACGTTCGGCTTTCATATGTGCGGACGGTAGCTCCGCCTGCGTCGCAGATGACGAGCGTTCCGCTTTCCGGGGCGGTAACGTTTGCCGTAATCGTCGTCCTTCCGATTGCGCCGTTATAGTCCGGGTTGAATGCGTGTCGCTCAGCATAAAATCCGCTCACTGCAAATTCCGCAACCTCAAGCTGAACGCTCAGGACCGTCCGCATCCGGTGCGCGATGAAAATGTCCTCCGCGTAGTCCTTGTAGCCAAAGGCCCGCAGCCTTATGTGGTGCGTTCCCTCAGAAAGCCGCATGGCTTCCGTCCGGTATTCCGTGCTGTCTACGTACAGGCGCGCATTCTGTGGTGTCGCGTGAACTTCCAGAAGACCTTCGCGCTGCATCAGCTGAAAGTAGTAGTTGTTTTCAGTTCCTGCCGCCGCCCGCACATGCGCATGCACCGGCAAAAAGCCCGGCTTTTCCAGCCGAAGCGAGTACACGCCCGGCACCAAATCCTTTAGGATGAGCGGTGTTCTCCCCTTGTGCATGCCGTTTATGAATACGTCCGCGCCGCGCACATTCGTCTGTATATGAACGATTGTTGTCTTTTCCTGAATCAGTATGGAGCTGTCAGGCCGCCGTTCTGCGCCCGATTCCCTCAGAAGCTCCGTGTCCTCAAAAATTTCCAGCTTCCGCACCATGGCGTTCTGCGCGGAGGTTGGTTCTGCTTCCTGCGCAAAAAAAACGCTGCCCGCGCCAAGCTGCACGGCAAGGATTGCAATGCCCAGTACCGTGCGAAAAATTCGGTTCCGCTCTCTGTAAAAAAATCCGCTCACGCCCTTCATTATATGCGCTCATTCAGTGAAAATCAAATCATGCTCCATGAAGCTGTAGTAGCCCCGCGCCGAAAAAATGATGTGGTCAAGCAGCGTAACGCCCAGGATGTCGGAGCAGATTTTGAGATGCTTTGTGGTGTTTATGTCCTCCTTTGACGGACGGCAGTTTCCGGACGGGTGGTTGTGGCATACGATAATCGCCGCCGCGTTCTCCATAAGCGCCTCAGAAAAAATCTCCCGCGGATGCACGAGCGTCTGATTGAGCGTGCCCACAGAAATAACGCGGATTTTCATGATTTCGTTTCCGCCGTTAAGCGTAACGCATAAAAAGTGTTCCTTCTGATGAATCGCATAACTCTGCACGAACGGCACGATGTCCTTGGGGTGCGAGATGACCACCGACTTGTGGCAATTCCGCCTGCGTCCCAGCTCTATCGCCGCCGCAATCGCCATTGTCTTACCAGCTCCCATGCCGCGGATTTTTTGCAGCGCCTGAACGGTATTCTCCTCATTCGTGGCATTAAGCGCGTCAATCACGCGTTCCGAAAGTTTTTCAACCGGAACGCCCTTGGTTCCGCTTCCCAGAATCATCATAATCAGCTCTTCGTCCGTCGCGTAGGCAATGCCGTGCTTCATTACTTGCTCGCGCACGTTCGGTTTTGAATCTAAAATTTCCATCACTTTATTAGCCGCGAATTTGAGCAATTTCAGCAAAGTTTTTGAAAAAAAAACCGAAAATTTTTATATGAAAGCAAAAAAATCCATCATTTTGTCAGTTATTTTTATTTCAGTGTTGTTTTTTTCCTGTCAGACGGTAAAACCGCCGGTTTCTCAAAAAGAGGGGGAGATTACTATTTCGCGTTCATTGCGGGACAAGGGAATTCTTAGTGCCGCACAGCTCGCCGCATTTTTTATGAGCGTCAATCCAGACGCAGACCGAGCCACCGTTGAGCGGCTGAGCGGCTATTATATTGCAGAATGCAGGGCGGAGGGCATAAATTCTGACTGTGCCTTTGCGCAGATGTGCCATGAGACGGGCTATCTAAAATTCGGAAATCTTGTGGTGCCAGAGATGCACAATTACTGCGGGCTTGGCGCTATGGACGCGGAGCATCCCGGTGAATGGTTTGACACCGAAGAGCTTGGCGTGCGCGCGCACGTACAGCATCTTCAGGCGTACGCTACAACGGAAGACGTTCCGCTGAACCAGCCTCTCGTAGACCCGCGCTATTCGTGGGTTCACAAAACAAAGTACGCGCCCACAATCTTTGAGCTTACCGGCACATGGGCAACTGACCCATTGTACGGCGAAAAACTTGACCAGACGCTTACGCGCATGGAGATTTCTGCTGAGCGGTAAGCGGTAAGCGCTGAATCGATGGGCGCGTTGCTGCAAAAGGTGAATCGGTAGCCTAGCCGCCTATTTTTGTTCCGATAAAGTCCTTGTCATCAAGAATCGCGCGGATGTTTTCTATGTTCTTTCCACCAGCGCATATGACGGTCATGCCGCATTCGTCCGCCTTTTTTGAGGCAATTGGGTCAAACGGACAGTTCTTTCCCGGCGTCCAGTCATCGCCAACCATCTTGCGGAATTCCGCCCATGAGATTGAGTCAATCGGTTTTGCGTCGGGATTTTTGCGCGGGTCGTCCGTATAAACCTTCTCAATGTTGGACAAATTTACGACGGTCTTTGCGCCGTGATGCTCTGCAAGCAGAACCGCGTCGTTGTCGGTAGAAAATCCCGGATGCCAGCCGGCAGCCAAGAGGACGCGCCCATTAAAATCAATCGGCGCGGTAGGGTCGTACACAACGTCGTTCTGGCACAACTCTCCAAATGCCGCCTTTACCAGCTGCGCGTTCAGACGGGTTGCCATAATGCCAATCCAGTCCGCGCTGTCCGACGCAGAAGAAATGCCGGTGCTCTTGGCAATCTCCGCGTACGCGTTCTGATACACGCGTGCCGGTGCGCCACCGCCCACCACAAGAATAAGCTTTCGGCTCTGGTCTGCGCCAAGCCAGTCCTTTACCATGGAAATAAACTTTGTAAGAAATTCAGTGTCCGGCTTTTCTGGAACAACAATCGAGCCGCCGACAGATAATACTTTCGTCATAAAAACCTCGCTGAAAAAGAGTATACGTCAAAACGTCCGTTTTTGAAATAGAAAACCGCATGGTCGCCAGGGCAAACGCATTAATTCCGAACATATAAAGCAGGCAAAAATTATAAAAAAATAGCGCAAAGGAGAGTTTGCGGCTTTC
>CAKZZR010000045.1 GCA_937885475.1 uncultured Treponema sp. | reverse complement strand
CCTCAAGAATTGCCTCAAGCCTGTCCGTCAATTCCTGAGTCCAAATCACCTCCTTCATCGGATACACAAGCAGCCGCTCAAGCTTGGCAACGGTAGCCTGCGTCTCCGGGTCAAAGGATTTTATTTCCTCAATCGAATCAAAATCAAACAGGACGCGCGCGGCAAGCTCCTCTCCCGGAAGAAAAATATCCAGCACCTCGCCACGAAGACTGAATTCCCCAGGCATTCCCACGCGCGGAACCCGCGTATACCCAAGGGACGAAAGCCGCTCCGCAATGCTCATCGTATCAATCCGCTGCCCCCGCTGGAATTCCACGAGCAGGCTTCTGATGTATGCGGCAGGCGGCACATGACCTTCAAACACCTTCTGAGGCACGATGAAAATTTCCGGCTGCATACGGAACGCTTTTGCGACATCGCCGCTTCTGAGCGCAAGTTTTGCAAGCGCACCCGCACGCTCACCGAACACGCGGGAACAGATTGCCGCCGGACGATACGCCAGCGTTCCCCAGTTCGGAATTACCGACACCTCCGCCTCAGAAAACACCGTTGCAAGATCCGTCCTGAGCAAAGCCGCCTCACGGTCTCCCGGAACGACGACGACAAGCTTAGAGGCGCAAGATGAAAAGCCCCGCGCAGAATCGCAAGCAAGCGCTTGAGAAGAATAGCCCGCAACGTTATATTGTAAGGAAGAAAGCCATTTCTTTTTGTTCGCCTCAAAGAATTCCCTGATAAAATAACTGTGAAGCACGCCATGCACACCGGAAATCTCACGGCATTCCTTGAGCGGACAGGCAGCGGCAACCTCTGCCGCCTCCCTGAAAGAGCCCCATTCGTGGAGTTTTTTTTGAATTGAATTTGGTAATAATGTATTCATAAAACTGTGCCGATAAAAAAGTAAAGGTCTTTTCAATATAAACTTTTAAGGAGAATTACATTGAAACGAAAATTTCTTGTGATTATACCATTTTTGGCAATCTTTGGACAGATTGCATTCTCTCAGAACAAAGCGGACGCGTCTCTGGCAGACAGGATGTCCGTCTCAATAAAATATTATGACAGAACAATGTACTACCCGGAAAATCCCGACACGAATCCAATTTTCGTGCATATCTCCATAAAAAACAACTCTTCTGAAACGCTCCGCTTCAAACTGGCGGACGACCGCATGTTCAGCTGCGACTTTGACGCGTTCACAATAAAGAACACGCAGCTTCCGCAAACAGAAAACCTCATCAGCAAGAGAACGACGAACCAGACCGTCTACTTCCGCGAGATAAGCCTTGAGACCGGCGAGGAATATTCCTTCATTGAGAATGTCAAGGACTACGTCAAGATTGCGGAGCCGTCCATCTATTACATCGAGCTGAATTTCTATCCGGAACTTTACAAATCAAAGTATATTGCAAAGACCTCGAACCGTCTGACGCTGGAAATCCGCCCATCGCCAAAAGCGGCTTCATCATCCGTTCTTCCGGTAAAAAACAAGACCGCGGAACTTCTGAAGCCAGAGGAAATCTCGCCGGACAAGGTCGTTGAGCAGACAATCATCGCCCGCCAAAAGTCATTGTGGGATCAGTATTTCCTGTATCTTGACGTTGAGGCCATGCTCCTTAAGAATTCCGCTCAGAAGCGAAAATACAACGCCGTTTCCGCAGAGGAACGCAACCGGATGCTCACTAACTACAAGGCAGACCTGATGCAGGCAAAAATTGAGAATGACATCGTTGCCGTACCTGAACAATTCGACATCGAGCGCACCGTCTACACAAAAACAGAAGGAACCGTAACCGTAACGGAATGGTTCAAATATCCAAACTACCGCGAGAAAAAAAGCTACGTCTACAAGGTCCGCCAGAGAGAAGGAATCTGGCAGATTTATGACTATACCGTAACAAACCTGGGGACTGAATAATGATAGCACTGATTATCGCCGAGAATGAAGAAGTTGTAAGCAAAATCCAAACTGCTTTGGAATCCCGAGGCTACAGTACCGTTCTGTACCGCTGGCTTCTTAAGGCGCTGGACAATGTGGTAGAAATCAGTCCGGACGTAACCATCATCAGTGTTTTTGACTACCCACGCCACTGGAAAACCCTCGTTCAGTATGAAAAATCCGGAATCTGCCGGAAAATTCCAAAGGTCATCCTTTATAAGAGCGGAGAAATGTCCGAGGAAGAAAAGGAAAAGGCACGAGCACTTGGTGTAGCGGGCATTTTCAATTCTCTGGACAACGAGGGCTTCTTACAGCTTGAAAAACTGCTGGAATCAGGATGCGAAGAAGGAACGGAATCGGCATCAGATGACGACCTTCCCTCGGTAGAAGGACTCCTTGGCAAGGAATTCGTTGAGAAGAATTCCGGCGGCGTTTTTTCTGTGGAAGCATTCCTCAACTCGCTGGTCATTCCAAGTGTGGATTCAATTTTTGGGGATGATGAGATTTCTGAAGCCGCACAAAGCAATGGAGACAGCTCGAATACAGAGCCCGCGCATTCAGCTAGTGCCACTGCCATTACCACACCCGACAGCGCATCGAACACGGAGGACGTTCGGCTTCCTTCCGTAGACGAATTGTATACTTCCATGGGTGAATGCTCATTCATCATGCCGGATGCGGATTTTCCGACGGTTGATACCCTGTTCAACTTTGCAGACGATGAGCCAAGCGATTTTGTAACCACACGGACAAGCGATATGGCAGAAAGCATGGTTGCAGAAAAAACTGACTTCCCCGTCTCCACTCCGCACATTCCCACGGTCGATGACATTCTTGCCGCGCTTGAGCGTATACCACTGCCAGAAGCTGAAAAAACGACGGCATGCAGCGACGAGGTAATTCCAAGCGTTGACTCAATTTTTGAGAGCGAGGACTTTGCATCTTCCTCGTCAGAGCAAAGCCCGCTTCCTACGGTTGACAGCGTGTTTTGCGAGCTTCCAAAGGAGACGAGCGACTGCTCCGCATTCATTCCCAGCGTCGATTTGTTCATAAGCGATGTGGCGGACGAAGAGCCGGAACGTACATTACCCGCTACAAGCAGCGAGCCGGAAAGAGAAGCCGCAGAAGAGCTTCCGGAAGCCCCCATTTCCGAAGCCCCTGCCGAAGAGCTTTCCTCAGTTCCAAGCGTTGACAGCCTTTTTGACAACGAGACCTTGGGTATTGAGCTTCCTACGGTTACCTCGCTCATTTCCTCGGAAGACGACGAGAGCCTTACGCCGAGCGCAGACCTGATTCATGTTGAAAAAAAAAAATGTGAACCAGACCTGGCATTCCCTGCTTCGCCACATTATGGAGCTGTATGAAAAACACTAAGCAGGCAAAGTTTTTTTGCGAAAACTGCGGCTCTGAAGTGCCGGAGAACGCAAAATTGTGCAAAAAATGCGGAAAATTCTTTATCTCCGTGCGCTGTCCAAACTGCGGAAAAACAGGAACCTCAAGGGAATTCAAGGACGGCTGCACACAGTGCGGCTACGCCGTAGGAAAGCCGGGCAGCGCCTATGCGGGCATTTCTGCCGCAGATAAGGCAAAGGCGCTTTCATCCCTCCTTTCAGGCGCAAAATCAGAATTGAACTCAAAAAACACCAGGCACGCCTTTGCACGGCAATCAAGCGAATCCCTGCCAGTCTGGATTTATGCCGTAACCGGCATTCTCCTGCTTACCGTGGTCATCGGTATCTACAGTTGTATACGGCTTCCGGGCTGAGCGGAACTATTCTGTTTTCAATAAAAAAAATCCTATCGAACTTGTTCGATAGGATTTTTTGTCTTCTATTTTTACCCGGCACGAGATTTGAACTCGCAAGAGCAAAGCTCACTTGGACCTGAACCAAGCGCGTCTACCAATTTCGCCAACCGGGCGAGTTAATACATAGTATCAAAAATCAGTTTTTTAATCAATATATTTTTGGGTGAAGTTCTCAAAAGTTCTCAAAACGGAGCGTCTATCGAAAAGCGCTCCTCGTTGCATGTAAGCGGATTCATGAACGAAAGCGAGACTGCGGCGAATGAAAGCGCCTCTTCCCCAGAGCGCTCCCTTACCTTGTAATTATAGAGCGTGTCACCCAGCACCGGAAACCCGCACCAGGCAAGATGACAGCGAACCTGATGGCGAAAGCC
>CAKZZR010000044.1 GCA_937885475.1 uncultured Treponema sp. | reverse complement strand
TTAGCTGCTGCCTCCCGTAGGAGTCTGGGCCGTATCTCAGTCCCAATGTGCCCGTTCACCCTCTTAGGCCGGGTAACTATCGTCGCCTTGGTGGGCCGTTACCTCACCAACCAGCTAATAGTACGCGGGCCGCTCCTCCGGCGTGGCCGGAGCCACTTTCACCGCACCACATCAAAGGTGCGCTCGTATTCGGTATTACCCTGTGTTTCCACAGGCTATCCCCATCCGGAGGGTGCATCACCCACGCGTTACTCACCAGTCCGCCGCTCTAGGGAAGGAGCAAGCCCCTTCCTTGCCGCCCGACTTGCATGCTTAAGACGCGCCGCCAGCGTTCGTTCTGAGCCAGGATCAAACTCTCCATGATTATCTCTAAAGCCCGAAGGCTTAAGATTCCTCACTCAAGTCCGACCTCTGCCCTTCTTATCCATAAAGAATTGCTGGCAGTTCTTTTCAGAACCACCGTAGGTCTGTTTGTTTCCTGACCGCTGCCCCGTGGGGACGGCGGTCGGTACGAACCTTCCTCGTTCTGTCTTTCTTTCCTTCCCTTTGCTGCCAAACATCGACCGTCATGCGGGTTTTCCGTGCGACGGTGATAAAGAATATATACCCTTTCCCCGAGCGCGTCAACACCTTTCACAGGAATTTCCCGCTTTTTTTCGCGATTTTCTGTGCTTTTCCCTGCATCTCCTTAAAAGGAAAGGAATTAGAATTTAAAAAAAATACTCATGATGTTCAAAGCAAGACTAAAAATAAAAGAAAAAAGCGCCCATAACAGGACGCCTCTGAAAAACTGCCACAAAAACGGTAAAACATGCACTTCTGCTACAGGGCTTAAAAAACTACTTTGTCTTAAAAAGCGCCGCAAAAGTCCGTATATAATCAATGAAGGATGCATAGCTGAGCACGACACAAACAGAAAAAAGCAGCACCGCAACAAAGTGCAAGGTATCCTGGCAAGCGGAAATGTCAAAGCCAAGCCGGAGCGCGGATTCCACTGCAAGCATGAAAAAACCGGATGCAATATAAAAAACAGTCTTTAACTTTCCGCCCTTGCGCGCCGCAATCGCCGTTCCATTGGAAACAGCCACCATACGAAGGAAATTCATTGAGAATTCCCGGTACAGAATAAGCACGAACAGCAGAATAGGCATATACCGCCGCCCGGAAACAGAAGCCTGTGCGCACAAGAACAGCGTAAGATTCAGCATGACATCGGCAAACGGATCAAAAAGCTTTCCAAAATCGCTTACCTCATTATTCTTGCGGGCATAATGACCGTCCCAATAGTCGGTAAGCTGCACAAGCGCAAGCGCCGGAATCATCACAAAGGCAGAAATCCTTGCAAGAAGCGTATTCTGAGTCCAGATTGGAATAAAGTACAGCAGGAAAAAAACAGGCGCAAAACTGACCCGTACCAATGTAAATTTATTCGACGTTTTCATATAGTTCTAGTATTTCCTTTTCGACGATAAAAGTCAATTCACGCTAAATGCGGGTCTTAAAATCCTGAACAACGCTGATCGATGATGTAACCTGATATTCCGGCAGTTCCACCGCACTGATTTTTAACGCGCGCTCAACCAGAACGGACGAATCTGCAACACCCTGCAGAATAAGATTCTTTCCGTCAATTACGGCACGCAGGAATTCAATATGCAGCTTGTACTCAAAGATGAGTTTGTTCACAAGGTGCTGGCATTTTATGAGTTCGTCAAGCCGCTCGTGCCCCGCACGCTCCTTTTCAGGAGTGATAATGGAACTTTCAATGGCGGCAATCGCGTTAGCGGCCATCTCAACATCCATCACGCCGGTATTGAGCACCATAAGGAAGTGCGAGGGATCGTCAATTTCGGTATTGAAAAAACTTTTATGAAAGCCGGTACGGTTCGTGTCGCTTTCTGTTATGCGCTGAATCGCCTGCTTTTCATTCCAGTCGAATTCCTTCATCAAGCGCTGAATGCGAACCTCATCCTTTGCGACAAAACGGAGCGAGATAAGGTTAGGCAAATCCTCCAAAATGAGAAAGGAACCTCGCCCGATAAGAATGCAGTTTCCTTCTGATGCTGCCTCAAGCACTGCCGTCTGAAGATAGTTCAGATATTCGTCGCGGTCCTTTACGAGAGAGGCAAAAAAACCGGGCTTGCGCTCATCGTATTTCTTGAGTTTTTCAGCCGGAAAGCCAAGGTCAACGATTCGCTTTTCCAAATTATGTCTATCTATGAATTTATAACCGATTTTTTCGGCAACTGCGCGGGAAATTTCATCACCCAGCGAAGCAACCTGTCTTGATATTGCAATAATCGCCATATTTTACTCCTGCAAGAATTCTGAAATGCAACAAAACTCACCTACCATAATAATTCTGAAAGAAAGTAATGTCAAAAAAAAAAGCGCAGGTTTTTCGCCTGCGCCTGTGCATTCTGCATTGCAGAAGGACTATTCTTTTGAGGTTCCGTATGCCTCGTACTTCTTTGAGGAGCTGTAAACACCCTCGCGGTATTCACCGGTCAGGCTCGGAATTTTCATCTTCATACCGGGCATGATGAGGTTAGGATCCTCTGGTTTTGGCATTCCGTTCTTGTTCGCCTGATAAAGGTTTTCCCACAGAAGCGGATTGTTGTACACATAGGGACGACCTGAAATATTCCAATAACAGTCCTTTGTCTCTGCCCACGGACGGACGATGTAGTATTCCGGGAGCGGAGTAACCTCGTACACGCCGTCAAGCGCGGCAAGAGACTGTTTTGCGTAATCAATTGCACCGGCAAAATCCTCTTTTTCGTAGGAAGCGCGGGCATTTTCAAGGGACTCCTTTGCGGCGGAGTACGCCATAGGAAATGTTTTGTCCGCATGAACGCTTTCTGCCCACTGAATGCGGTTTTCGGCGAGCTTGAGCTGCTGATCCGCATTGTAGCGCGCCATCATCATATCGATATACGCCTTTGAGAGCGCGGCATTTTCTGCGGCTTTTTTTGAATATTCAACGGCATCGTCATAGTAGCCGGCATCAAAGGCAAGCTGAGCCTTTTTGTTGTATTCGTCCGCCAGCTTCTGGTAGGTGTTGTTCTTATAGCTGACCGCAAAAAGCGATACCGATGTTACTAGCAGTGCTGCAAGAGCTATCAGTTTTTTCATTATTCAGCCTCCTGTACAACGGAATCTTCCTCAGACTCAAACACTTCTGCTACATCAGCCTCTTCCTCTGCTGGAGAAAGCACCTCATCCAAAGGCTCTGCGGGAGCAACTTCTTGCGCAGCATCGTCAAGGTCGGCATTGTCAGCAGGAACAGAGTCCGTAGTCTCCGTTGCTGAAGCCTCGGTCTGAGCGGCAGGTTCTTCTGCATTCGGCTCTGATTCCACGGTCTGAACGTTTTCCGGCTCCGACGCAGTCTCCGTGGGTTCGGCAGGGGCAACAGCAGGCTCCTCGTAGTCATCAGAAGCGTCGGCATCCTCTTCGCCGTCGATGTATTCAGGAATATCGGCTTCCATGGTCTCTGGCGCAGCATATTCTTCCTGCTCAAGAAGAACGGCATCCTCAGACTCAATGCCTTCAACATTCTCTTCCGTCAAAGGCTTTTCGCTGTCGGCATTAAGCGCATAGCGCGTGCTTTCTTCAACCTTTGCCTTTGCTTCGTCAATCGCCTTTTGAGCGGCGGCACGTTTTTCAGAAATTGAACCGTACAGCACATCAAACTGCTCCTTTGCGGCTACATAATGATTGTAGGCTGACTCGGGATTCTGCATTGCATAATTGGTGTCGCCCGACTTGAATTCCTCGGTCGCCTTTGCGTAATCCTCTTTTGCGGCAACGCCTGCCTTTACGCTGTCCGCGTTCCGCTTGGAAACAAACGCCTGCGTGCGCGCATCTTTTGCCAGTTTTTTATAGGCACGGTTCAGAACATTAAGGAACTTTCCATAGGCATCGTCTGCAAGAGCGAGCAGCTCCTCTGCACTGGAGTCAGAATCTTTCTTTTCTGAAAATGCAGAAAGCGATTCGCTTCCGCTGTCATAATCCGCCTGATCGTAGGAGGCAAAGCCGTTGTCGTCAATTTTAGCCTTTGCAGCCAGCGCGTTCTGGTATTTTTCGAGCGCGGATTTTCTGGCATTCTCTTCGGCAAGCCGTCGGGCTTCCTCGTCATCCTGATTTACCTGCGGTTCCTCAGCAGGAGTTTCTTCTGCCGCAGGAACTTCCTCAATTTCCTCCTGAACCGGTTCTGATTCCGGAGCAGGCTTTGGTTTGGACGCACAAGAAGCCAGCAAGAGCGGTATTGCAGCGCCGCATAGAAAAGCAACATACTTTTTTTTCAAAACAAAAAACCTCCCAATACTTTTTATATATATCGGTATATTTTACTATGAAATTGAATCTATTCGCAATAGTGAAATTTTCGTGCTATAATGAAATACAAGGACGGTAACAATATGGCAGATGATTTTTCATATCAGATAACAGAAAAAATCAAGGTTCTTTCCACAAGCAAGAGCGGCTGGACTCTGGAACTGAACAAGGTGAGCTGGAGCGGCCGACCCGCAAAATTCGACCTGCGAAGCTGGGCACCTGACCACCAGAAGATGGGAAAGGGCGTTACCCTAAGCGACGAAGAGCTTGCCGCACTGCGCGACACCTTGAACACATTGGGCTAAGCGCATCTGCCCGGCTAACTTAATGCCATGCGCAAAAAGCGTTTGAGGTGCAGCTCTCATTCGTACTGGGCGCTTGCAGCTCCCTTTTTTATTATAATCTCGTACAGCAGCTTCTGAAGCAGAACGTCTTCCATGAGAGTGCCGCCGGAGCGGATAGCCACATCCCCGGACGCAAGCACCGCAAGAATGGCAACCGTCTGCCCGCTCGTCCATACTTTTGCCGCCGATGCATACTGCTGGCGCATCTTTTTGCTTGAAAATCCGTTTATCTTAAGATTGAAATCGTCAGTTTTTCCTTCGGATTTTAATTTTTGCCACAGCGACAGTTTTCTGAAACAGCTGGCAAGCCCCGCAATTATCATCACAGAGGAATTTTCCTTTGAGAGGCGGATTTTCTGAAGGATTTCCAGAGATTTTTCAAAACGCTCCTCTGCACCGTCCGCAGCAGATGCCATCTGACCAAAAAGAGAGAAGGCGTTTTCCTCGCGAGTATGAGCAAGCACGGATTCAACATCCTCGGCGGTAATAAAATGCTCCTTTGGAAACAGAATAAAAAAACGGCTGCATTCATTTTTAAGCGCCTCGGTATTGTTCTCTATCATCTCCAGAACGAGCGCGGCACCGTCCTCAGAGATGCCGTATCCATTTTTCGAGAAGAAACCCTGCACCCATGGAAGCTTACGGTCCTCAAACATTTCCCAGAAGACCTTTTTGTTAGCAGCCGGCACAGCCTTTTCTATTTTTGAGTCGATTGAAATTTCATCAGAAACAAGAATCAGTACGCTCGTCTCGCTTTTTGTATTTGAAATCCACGAGACGATGGTATCTACGTCGTCCTTTTTCTTTATGGCATCGGCATTTTTTACGACAACACAGGTTGCGGACGCAAAAAGAGACTCGTTCTGCAGAATGCCCATGAATTCGGCGACAGATGTTTCCGTAGCATAAAAAGAATAGTCTTCCGTCTCGCCGAATTTCTTTTTGAGGGCATTTTTTATGTTGGTTACCGCATCATTTCGCTCACCGAACTCAGGTCCGGTGAACAGATACACAGGAGCCGCCATTTAGTACGTTCTTACGATGTTAGAAAGAATGCCGACAATGCGCACGTCCTGACAGTATATAGGCTGCATCGTCGCATTTTCTGGCTGAAGGCGGACGCGAGATGCTTCCTTGTAATAGCGCTTGAGCGTAATGGCATCCTCAAGCACGGCAACCACAATCTGACCGTCCAATGCCGCAGAAGCCTGCTCTATGACGGCAAGGTCGCCCTCAAGAATTCCGGCGTCAATCATGCTGGAACCGCGCACGCGCAGGGCAAAATAGCTTTTTCCTGGGCGAATAAACGGTTCCGTTAGGTTTACGTAGCCGTCAAGGTTTTCCTCGCTCAAAAGCGGTTTGCCGGCGGCAACGGTGCCAAGCAACGGAACTTTTTCGATGAACGGCTTATCTTCCTTCTTGCGCTCGTCCACAAGCACGCGGATTGAGCGGGAACGCTTTTGTTCCGTAGACAAGTAGCCTTTTTTTTGAAGAGCGGCAATATGATCCTGCACAGCGCGGAGCGAGATGGAAAAATGCTCGCTTATCTCTCGCACCGTTGGCGGGTAGACATTCTCTTCTGTAAATTCAGCAATAAAAGTAAGAACTTCTTTCTGTCGGTCTGTAATTTGTCTCATCGAGCCCCCCAATTATTCCTCTTCAAATTTAGAATCGAACAGCGCAACAATGGCCTCTGCAGCTTCCTTTTCGTCCGCGCCGTCCGTATGCAGGGTAAGCACCGTGTTGTAGCCGGCCGCCATCGTAATAACACCCATGATGGACTTTGCGTTTACCGTCGTGTCATCGCGCGAAAGCGAAACCTCACAGGCAAACTTGTTTGCAGTCTGGGCAATGATTGCAGCAGGGCGCGCATGAATTCCCGCTCGGTTTTTTACAGTAAGAAGTTTTTCTGTCATCTTTCGTTCCTTTTATGCTTTATTTTTATGATTCAGAGAATCTGATTCCCAGAATCAATAATTATCATCTGCACTGGAGAACGCCCGCTGCGCCTCTCCGTTCTCAATCCACTTAAGGACATTCTGATTGAAGTCCCGCGCAGAATTATAGCCCATCGTCTTAAGACGCTCGTTCATGGCTGCTGCCTCAATGATGATAGGAAGGTTTCGTCCCGGACGAACCGGAATGTCTATCGCCGGAATTCTTACACCAAGGAATTCAACGTCCTGCTGGTCAACGCCGATTCTGTCATACGTTTTGGAGGAATCCCATTCCTCAAGCCGAACGACCAACTGAACTTCCTTTTGGTCGCGGATGGAGCCAACGCCATACAACTTGGAGATATTGATGATTCCAAGTCCGCGTATTTCCATATGGTGAGAGATGAGCGAGTTTGCACCGCGCCCGATGAGCGTGTTTCCGTTCACGCAGCGTACTTCCACAATGTCATCGGCAACAAGACGGTGTCCGCGTTCAACAAGCTCAAGCGCCGTCTCGCTCTTTCCTACGCCGGAGCGCCCCATAAGCAGGATTCCAACGCCATACACCTCTACGAATACGCCGTGAAGCGTCTTTTTAGGAGCAAATACGCTGGCAAACACGCGCAGAAGCCTGCTGGAAAAATCCGTTGAATCAAGAGTGGACTGTAGCACCGGGCAGCAGGATTCTTCCGCAAGCTGAAGGAATTCCGCAGTAGGCTCGCGGTTGGAAGAAAACACACAGCACGGAAGATGATAATTGAACAGCGCACGGAGCGTTTCCGTATTATTCTCGTTATGAAGTTTCTGAAGATAGGCGGTCTCACCCCGCCCGAACAACTGCACGCGCTCGTAGGCAAAGGCATCAAAAAAACCCGAAAGTGCAAGCCCTGGGCGGTTGACGTCCGGCACATTGATTGCGCGTGGCAAACCGCGACGACCGGCGATGCATTTTAACTCAAGGGCATCGTGACCGGGCAAATCGAGGTCAAGCATATCAAGAACCGTCAGTTTCTTTTCGGGCATACAATTTACTATACTAATAGAACGTAATTTTTGCAAGGAAATGCAGTCACTTTTTTATAAAATCGCGCGGTATTTTGAACAGTACACGAATCATCGGTCGTAGCTTGAGGAAATATTCATCTTAGCGCGGTATTTTGCCACGGTGCGGCGAGCAATTTTGTACCCACGGAGCTGCAACATGTCCGCAAGTTTTTGATCCGAAAGTTTTTTGTCGCCGGGCTTTTGCGCCGCAAGAATTTTTTCTATCTCCGCACGAACAGCATCGGTGGAAACTTCCGTTGCATTTTGTGCCGCAGCATTTGAATCGTCTGGCGCCTTGGGAACTGCATTTGAAAAAAAGTATTTGAGCGGAAACGTTCCCCAGTCGCAGTGGATGAACTTGCTGTCCGCAATACGGGAAACGGAGGACGGATGCACCTCCAGCATCTGGGCGAACTGCTTTTGCGTAAGCGGAGCTAAATGTCCCGGTCCCTTCCTAAAAAATTCCTTCTGAATGTGAACGATACGGCTGCACGCCGCAATCACTGCCTGAGTTCTGTATGAAAGCGCGTCCAAAAATGATTCCGCAGCCTTAAGCTGGATGCGCACAAAGCGGCTCTGCTCCCTGCTGGCGGCATCCTCCACAGCAGGAACGCCTTCGCCCGCGACAGTGCCTGCCCGCCCGCCATTCGCTCCGTCAGAAAAGCGCTTAAAGTCCGGTGCGACCTGAACCACCGGAATCGTATCATTTGCCGGAACCACGCGGAAATACGAAGTTTCCGTATCCAGCACAAAACCATTCTGCAAATCCTCTTTTTCAAGAATTCCCTGAACGCGTGTAACGTACACGTCCGGGCGGACATACGCCGCGCTGGAAGGGCGGAATTCTGCCGTCGGGTGCGGATTCAAGGTCTGAATAAAATGTATCGCGGCCTCAACAGCCTCAAGCGTAACCTGCCGCCGCTCTATCTGCACGTCATCGCCGGAACGAAACGCAAGATTTTTCTGCTCCTCAAGAAAATCAAGAATCTTGCGGCGGGATTTTTCGGCATGAGGCGGCGTTATGAAGTCAAGATGACCATGCAGAATAAGACGCGCGAGCGATGGACAGTCCTCACGCAAGCGCGCCTGAAGCTCAAGGCTTTCCGTTATGTTCCGGCAGCAGATTCCCGCCGGCTCAAAGCCGCGCACAAGTGCAATGCAATGCTCCAAGAATGCCTCGGTATGAAGAGGATTCTGCGCGTCCAAAAGCGACTCTGGCGCCAGAATGTAAAAGCCGCTTGAATCAAGATTTTCGATGAGCCGCTGGCACAGCTCCGTCTCTGCGGCAGAAAAGCCCGACATATTCAGCTGATGCACCAAGAATTCCTGAAGGGTTTCGGCGGGTGCGGGAGAGCTTTCCAGCATATTCTGAAAATCCTCCGCCGCCTGCATTCCAGCCGCACCCGCAACGCCAGTGCGCACGGAACTGTAGTCGTTCCTACGGCGGAGCGCGGCGGTTCCTTCCGCAAAGGAGTCAGAGACAATCTCCAGCGCAGGATTTTCTTCTGCCTCGCGCAAAATCTCATTGCGCAAGTCCTGACTGTTCATCGAAAGGAATCTGAGAATCTGTATCTGTTTTTGAGAAAGGCGCTGTACCTGAACCTGCGCGGTCTTTTGCACCTGAGACAAAGCCATTTCTGCCATGCACAAATTATAGCATAAATGTATGAAATCGTTTATTATTTTCCTCATGAAAAATTTGAACGAAATGGGAATTCAGATTCCTGAAATACTCTTACCAAAAAATCTTGACGTTTCAACCTGGGCTGTAGTCGCTTGCGACCAGTACACACAGGACAGAGAATACTGGCACTCCGTAGAAAAAATCGCAGGAACAAAGCCGTCCTCGCTTAACCTTATTCTTCCGGAAGTGTACCTGAACGACGCAGACAAGGCACTGCGCATAGAAAAAATCCGGGAACAGATGGGCGCCTACCTGAACGACGGTGTTTTTGCAAATGCCGAGCAAGAAGCAATATACGTTGAGCGAAAGACCGCCTACGGACGAACCCGCCATGGCCTCGTTTGCGCCATCGACCTTGAGACCTACGAATGGAAGCCGTTCAGCAAGGCGCTTATCCGCGCGACGGAAGCAACCATCGTAGACCGCATACCGCCCAGAATGGAAATCAGACGCGGCGCGCCGCTTGAGCTGCCGCACATCATGCTGCTGGTAAACGACCCCGCACATTCATTGGTGGAAGGTCTCGGCGAGCGTGTAAAAGCCGCCAGCCCGGTTTATACAGGCGACCTCATGATGAAGAGCGGAAGCATCACCGGCTGGGCAGTAAAATCAGCGGAAGACCTTGAATATCTGCGCGCCACAGTCGAAGCTCTTGCCGCCAAGAACACCGCACCGGACGGCTCAACGTTCCTATTTGCCGTTGGCGACGGAAACCATTCCCTTGCCACCGCAAAGGCGGTATGGGACGAATACAAGGCCGTGCACCCCGAGGACACGACGAATTCCGCGCGCTACGCCCTTGTTGAGATTGTGAACATCTACGACACTGGGCTTACCTTTGAGCCAATTCACCGTGTCGTTTTCAATGCCGATGTGGCACAGATGACCGCCACGCTCGCAGAAAAATTGGGCGGCACGCTGGAAAGCATGGCAACCGCACAGGAGCTGGAGAACGCCGTAAAAGGCTCTGCCGCGGATTTTGGATTCACATTCACCCAGAACGGCACACAAAAATACATGCTGCTCAGAACAAGCATAACCGAACTTGCGGTAAGCCGCCTTCAGCCGGAGCTTGACGAATTCCTTAAGAATTCCACCGGTAAGCCAGAAATTGACTACATTCATGGAGCGCAGGAAGTATTCCGTCTTGGCGCAAAGGACGGTGCAACAGGAATCCTGCTTCCGCCGGTAGCAAAGGACAGTTTTTTTGCCACAATCAACGGCAGGGGACCGCTTCCGCGCAAAAGCTTCAGCATGGGAGAAGCAGACGAAAAGCGCTTCTATCTGGAATGCCGCCGGCTGTTCAAATAGGCGCCACGCATGGCAGACATAGAAAAATATTACAACAAATTCAACGAGGAGCATCGCCTTACCACCCGCCACGGCATTGTGGAATTCAGCGTGTCAATGCACCACATTCACAAGGCAATCGCAGGGCGGCAAGGTTTGCGCATTCTTGACGTGGGCGCAGGAACCGGTCGCTATTCAGTGCAGTTGTGCCACGAAGGACACGACGTTACCGCCGTTGAGCTGGTAAAACGGAACCTTGAGATGCTTCGGGCAAAGCACGAAAAAATCAAAACCTGGCAGGGAAACGCGCTCGACCTTTCTTTTTTGGAAGAGAACACCTTTGACATCTCACTGTGCTTTGGACCTATGTATCACCTTCATACACAGGAGGAGCGCCTTGCCGTGCTGACTCAGCTGAAGCGCGTTACAAAGCCCGGCGGCATCATACTTGCGGCATACATTCTGAACGAATACGCCGTACTCCGCTACTGCTTTGGAGAAGGAAAACTGCACGAGGTGCTGAAAAACGGCGGACTCAACGAAGACTTCCACTGCATCACGCACGATGAGGACTTGTACAGCTACATCCGACTGGATGACATTCATGAAATTCAGCAGAAGTCCGGTTTGGAGCGTATGTACCTGTTCAGTCAAGAAGGTGCCGCAGACTACATGCGCCGCGAGCTGAACGCAATGGACGAAGACACGTTCCGCCGCTTTGTGGACTACACAATCTGCATAAGCGAGCGACCGGAACTTCTGGGAGCCGGAACACACGCCGTGGACGTGCTTAAAAACAACAAATGAACGAACTCCTCCGCACGAATAAAAAAAGCGGGGCTTCGCAGAGCGTCCCCGCCATTATCTTACTGACATTTTCTATCGTAAATACACCATCAAAAGCATGATATCGCTGTTGCGGATTCCGCTTATGCGCTCCGCCTGACCAAGCGTAAGCGGGCGCACCTTCTCAAGCTTGTTGCGGCTTTCGGCGCTCAAGGACGGAATTGCGCCATAATCAAAATCCGCGGGAATGCGCACGTTTTCCATCTTGTGCATTTTTTCAATGCGCTTGTCCTGTTTTTCAATGTAATACTTATACTTGAACTGAATCAAAGCCTCTTGCCACACATGCTCAGGATAGCCGGGATTTTCGCTGTGCGGCTTTTTTATAAGAAGCGCCACAATCTCGTCAAGCTGCGCGTACTTTGCCTCGACCTGCTCAAGCTGAGCGCGGGTCTTTAAGCCCGCCTCAAAGGCATATTTTGTAAGGCGCTGGTCGGCAGTGTCGTGCCGCAGCTTAAGGCGGTATTCCGCGCGGGCAGTGAACATGCGGTACGGCTCTTTTGTGCCGAGCGTAACCAAATCGTCAATAAGCACGCCAATATACGCCTCGTCGCGCCCAAGAACCAGCGGCTTCCATTCAGGAATCGCCTGAAAATGCGCAAAGCCAGCGTTTTTTTGAAAAACCGCCTCAACGTCGTTCAGACGGCGATTCACGTCGGCACTGATTTCAAAAAAGCGCTTTTCTTCGGCGGCATTCATAACGGCTTTTGGACAGAACGCGCCCGGCTCCTGGCTTGCGGCAACGCCATTCAAATCTGAAGGAAGCGCGCACAACGGACCGCAGAATTCGCGGTGGGCGCGCGCATACAAGCCGGCGTTTATTCCGGCAACAATGCCCTGCCCCGCCGCCTCCTCATAGCCGGAAGTTCCGTTTATCTGCCCAGCGTTAAAAAGCCCGGCAACCCGCTTAGTCTCAAGCGAAGGGAACAACTGCGTCGGCTCAACATAGTCGTATTCAACAGCATAACCCGGTCGGCTCTGCACCGCGTTCTCAAACCCCGGCATGGTGCGCATGAACGCGTCCTGAACGCATTCCGGCAGGCTGGAAGAAAAGCCGTTCAAATAAATCTCGTCCGTCTCAAGCCCTTCCGGCTCAACAAAAATCTGATGGCGCTCGCGTTCTGCAAAACGCATCACCTTGTCCTCAATGCTAGGGCAATAGCGCGGACCGATTCCGCTGATTTTTCCGCTGTACAAAGGGGAACGCCCGATATTCTCACGGATAATTTTATGCGTCTCCTCGTTCGTGTAGACAATGTGGCAGGGAACAAGCGGACGGCAAACCTTCTCCGTGTCAAAGCTGAACGGAATGACTTCCTCGTCGCCGTCCTGAACCTCCAGCTTTGAAAAATCAACCGTCCGGCGCAGAATGCGTGGCGGAGTTCCAGTCTTAAGCCGGCCCGTCGTAAACCCAAGCTTATGCAAGCTTGCCGTCAGACCGTAGGCAGCTGGCTCCCCGATTCTTCCGCACGGCGCGTCGTACTCACCAATAAAAATGCGTCCGCCCAAAAAAGTTCCCGTCGTAAGAACAACGGCACGGCACGGAATGACACGCCCGCGCTCCGTAACGATTCCTGTAATTTTTTGGCGCATTCCGCCCTGCTTTTCGCCAGAAGCCCGCGTCTCGCCAGGAATTGAGCCAACTTCCGCCGCGCTGTCTGAATCCGGAGGAAGCGGAGTCTCACTTTCTACCGTAAGAATGTCGATGACCGTATCCATGAGCGTAAAAAGATTCGGCGTTGTCTCAAGCGTTTTTCTTGCAAGCTGGGAATAGGTGATTTTGTCCGCCTGACTTCGCGGAGCCTGAACCGCAGGACCTCGGCTTTTATTAAGCATTCTGAACTGAATCATTGAATGATCTATGAGTTTTGCCATCTCGCCGCCAAGTGCGTCAATCTCGCGCACAATGTTTCCTTTGGCAATGCCGCCGATAGAAGGATTACAGCTCATGCGTCCAATAGCGTCGGGCGTTTGCGTTACCACCACAGTCTTAAGCCCCATGCGCGCCGCCGCCAGCGCAGCCTCTATTCCCGCGTGTCCACCCCCGACCACCGCAACATCATAAAAATCATAAAATCCAGCCATAAAAAAAGATTATAGTGACTTTAAGCTGGATTCTCAATCAGTTGACATAAATGAAGGGGCTCCAGCATGAAACCTTACTCAAGTGAGGAGAATATAAAAAACGCCCACCCCAGAACTCCGCAAGCGAAGTGTGCAAGGTGGACGCGTGATTTTTACCAGTGAGGTTTCGACTAGCACGGTGGTTGAGCTTGCCGAAACCTCAAACCATTGTTATTTCAGATATGCTCCGTCTTCACCGATTTTGCCGCTTACCTCGCAGGTGCTAGTCTTAAGAACGTAAACGCGCATATTGCCTTCGCCTATGGAATCAGAGGTGAGGGAACCGGAAGAACTTACCGTCTTACCAGTAACAACCTCAATGTATTCTCCGCTTGGGATTCCGCTGAAGGTAGCCTGACCGTTGATTGCAACAAGGGCAAAGCTGTCAACATCATTGTCGGTATAACGTCGCTTGAATGCAATTGAACCAGAACAGCCGTCTGTTGAATACTGACCTTTTCTGAGCGCCGCAATTGAACGGCGGATAAGGTTCAGGCGGCGCACATGCTGCGCAAGGTCATGGTTAAGCGTATTTGCGACAGCTCCGCTTGCAGTGTAAACGCCATAGTCAGTTGCCGTAACCGTTCCTTCAAGATTGTCGCCAAAGTATGCGCGACCAGACTTTTCAAGTGGAACTCGTCCGTTTGCAGGGTCAATGCACAAGCCTTTCTGGAATTCAATCTCACTTCCGTAGTAGATACACGGAATTCCGCGGAATGTGAAAATCAAATCAAGCTTGTCAGGCCAATAGCCGTTGAATCGCTTATCCTCCGGCGCATTGTCAGGCGCATAGTCGTGGCTGTCCACATAGGTTACGTTCCATGTGGCATCGTTAAAGTCTGGGTCGTTCGTATTAACAGCAGTGCTAAACGCATCACCCGCAGAATTGAATGCCCAGTGCATTGGGAAGTCAATCTGGTCAAGGTAGCTTCGCATTGAATAGTCCGGCGTGTGATAGTCATTGCCGTTCAACAAGTGGTTTGCGATTCCACTTGCCCAAGCCGGATGGTCAAAGCTGCTCTTATATGTTTCAAAATGAGCCGTTGCACTCGCGCTGTTCACAGTTGAATCAGTCTGGCTCCATGCAAGATTTTTTGTCTCTTTCCATGTGTAGAAAGCAGGAGAAAGAGCCGGAACGCCCTCGTTCCAACGACCTCGGTAGCGAGCACAGGTCTCACCAAAGATGTAGAAACTTTCGCCACCACGCTCCATGAATGCAGGAATGAATTCCTGATTGAACGTGTAGCGGCTGATATGCTTGACGGTATCAATTCGGAATGCGTCAACGCCCATGTCTATATAGTTGTTGTAGCAGTCCGTAAGGTACTTGAATACGATTGGGTTCTCAGTGTTCAAATCCACGCAGTCGCCTGCCATCTGACCAAGCTGGCAGTTCTCACTGTTCCAGTCAATCTGCTTTGCGTGGTGATAAATCAACTCCGTATCGATTTCATCTTCCTTCATCGCGTTGATTCTGGCCGCATACTGAATGCTGCCAATAGAGTTGTCATAATCAGAGCCGCCAGCCATAGAAAGTCCTGCCATAAGCTGACTGTACTTTTCGCCATCGGTAGCAACCTTCATGAACGGACTTCGTGGCGTGCTTGTAGGTGTTGCAATATCCGGGTTCACATAAGGAGTCGTATCCTTGTCAAACATGTGGAAAATGTTCTTTTCCCCGAAGTTTCCGGAATGATTCAATACTATGTCCTGAATCACCTTTATTCCCTTGTCGTGACAATCGTTGATGAAATCCTCATACGTATAGCCAGTGGACTCATAGCGCGGGTCAACCTTTGAAAAATCGTATGCATGGTATCCGTGGTAGTCGATTCCAGAAGCGTTCTCTACTACAGGCGTAATCCAGATTGCAGAAAAGCCAAGTGCCTTGATGTAGTCAAGCTTCTGAGCAAGTCCCTTGAAATCTCCACGCCAAGCGCAGTCAGCATCACTTCCGAACGGAAGGTATTCGCCGCCCTCATCCCAGCAGTATTCGTTGTTGCTCGTGTCTCCGTCATAGAATCGGGTAGTCATTACAAAGTAAATCGACTCATCGCGGAAATCGCCGCTCCGCTCCGTCTTGTCAAGCACCTTTACGTTCTTTGTAACAGCACTAGAAGAAGCGCCTTCGTTATCTGTAACAGTAAGAGAAATAGTTACCGTTCCTTTTGTGGACGGCATAGTAACAGTAATCGCACTTGTACCGCTTCCGCTCTTAATTGTAGCACCACCCGACACACTCCATGAATACGAAGCAATCGTTCCGCCGTTCTGGTCGTAGCTTGACGTTGCGCTGAACTGCTTTTCGCTTTTTGTTACTGCAGATGAAGCACCTGTGATTTTTGCAACCGGCGGCAAGTTTACATTGCTTGTCGTAAAATTCAAGGTCTTTGCTTCAGAAGCATTGTTTGCAGAGTCATACACAACAGCTTTTACCGTGTGTTCTCCGTTTGCAATATAGGCAGTTTCCCATGTGTAGTTTACGGTCGCACTTGTTCCGCTCATAGAAACAGAAGAAAGAACCGTTGAACCGTCGAGTGTAAGAACAACCTTTGAAAGAGAAGAATTGTCCGTTGCAGTTACAGAAAGTTGAACGTTTCCGCTTACCGCATCAGATGCGCTTGCCACAAATGAAGAAAGAACAGGCGCTACGGAATCCTCTGGGTTTCCTTCGTACCAAGAATTATTCAAGAACCAGTATTCACCAGCCTGTGAACGTGACTGGTCAGCAGTTTGATTAGTCCAAGCTGCATCGTCCATAAATATAATGCTTGCAGAAGTTGCATCGATGGTATAAACGTACCACTTGTCAGATTCTGCCGTCATGGCATTAGTCGTCTTATCGATAGAAGTTCCCGTATTCCAAACATAAATGTACTCGTACTTTGCGTGAACACGGATTTTGTCAGAAAGGTCATTCGCATCATACGGATTTTCAACAGAAATCTGAACCGTAACCTTGCTGAAATCAGACTGAACAGCAGTAAAGTTTGCAGTTACATCGGAAGTTGTAGTGGTATTGTTACCGTTATAGTTCCACTCGCCTTCCGTAATGTAGAGGTCATTTGTCTGAGGGTTACCATTCTTATTAAAAATGATTTTAGAAGCTTTACCAGAGAGTGTTAAATCATAGTTATCACCATTCAAAGTCATTTCATCCCCTGGCCACTCAGTTGCACCAGCATCTCCGCCCCAATAATATGCATGAGTATATCCATAAGATTTCGGCACATGAACCTTAATTTTTCCACTCACAGCACTACCAGAAGTTTCCGAAACGGTAACCGTCGTAGCCTGTCCGCTCACAACCTTAATGGTTTCGCTTGCGGCAACTTCACTACCATTCAGAACAAAAATTTTCCATGTTCCAGGAGCCGCATCAATAACCTTCGTAGTCGCATACAAATCACGTACGTCAGACGCAGGATCCGTAATCTGAAGCTTGTAAGAACCACTGGCAGTTGAAGTGATATTTATCGTTCCCGTAGTCTTGATGTAGCTTGCGGAACTCTTTCCGCTCAGGGTATTAGCAACATAATCAGAAGCAATTGCGTCTGAATCAATCATTGACCAACTGTAATTTTCTGAATCAATATACGTATCGAATGTAGAAGGACTTATAGAAGAAAGTATTTTTCCAAGGCTCCTGAGTTTTGTGTACACGTTTGCAAGAGCTGTCGTTCCTTGAGTTACAGAGCAGGAATTTGAGTTTTTTGAAATATTCGTGATGTTCGCAACAACGGCACCCGCAACCGCATTCTTGCTTGAATCAAAGCCCTGTACGGTTACGATTCGGTTGTTTCCTACAGGAATGCCGGAAACAGAAAGCTGCCCAGAGCCATTTGAAACATCAACATAGTCAGAAGTGATTGCATTCGTAATTCCATCACCAGTTACCGTTGCCCGGGCATACGCAATCGCCCCCACGTCAAGCGCGCGGGAAGCATCCTCCTCTGTACACACCACAAGCGAGCCGTATTCAACGGAATCTTCAATCTTGTCAGAAATGGAATTTGCACACGCCGACACCAAAACCACGGCAAGAGCCGCACCCAGCAGCATTAAGGACTGCCAACACTTTTTGAACATAATTCCTCCAAAGAGTAACTTAAGGACATGCGCATTTCTCCGACCAAAACACGCACTACGCTCGTTTTCAATCGTCGCACCAAGAAGAACAAATAAGAATTGATAAACACTTTTTTTATTAGGTTTATTTTAAACCGGAATTCTCAATAAGTAAAACTTTTTTTTCTTAAATTTAAAAAAATCTCCCATTTGCCCCGCGCGGCGCTCGTTGGTATACTAGGTTCATGGATTTACAGAAGGTCTGCATTATTCTTGATCACCCGGACGAATGCCGCAATATAGGCTCTGCGTGCCGGGCTATGGCAAACTGCGACATAAAGCAACTCAGAATCGTAGGAAAAAAAGAAAGCTACGACACCGAGACCGTCCATCGGCTCGCCATTCACGCCGCGTACATCTACGACGGCGCACAATTCTTTGACTCCATAACGGAAGCCGTAAAGGACTGTGCAATTGCCGCCGGAACCACCAGACGGCGCGGGCAGAACCGCAAGGGAAAGCTCTTCCTTCCCGAGGAATTTGCGGACACTGCAAGCACGCTTACCGGCGCAAGCGGCAAGCCTGACGACGGAACAAAAATCGCCGTAGTTTTTGGAAACGAACGCACAGGGCTTACCGACGACCAGCTTAAGGAATGCAACATGGGCGTAACGATTCCTTCCAGCGAGGAATTCGGCTCCCTCAACCTTTCTCATGCGGTGCAGATTATCTGCTACCACCTATTCAGAAAAAAGAACGACTACCTTACCGGCTACACGCCGCTTACGCGGGAACGGCTGCAAAAAACCGTGAACAGCATTGCGGACAACCTGCAAAAAATCGGCTTCTTCAAATTGAACGGTCGCCCCGACATGGAAGCGTTCTGGAGCGCTCTGCTTTCGCGTGCAGCAATTTCTGAAGGCGAAGCCCAATATCTGGAAAAAATCTTTTCCAAGGCAGCGGGCTTGAGCCAAAAGAACGCTAGAACACCAAATCTTCCGGCTCAATGATGTGGTCGCGGTTCAGTTCGCAGGTAACATGCAGGCAACTTTCCAGCTGACGCACGTTGCCCGGCCATTCACAGCGCTCAATCATGGCAAGCGCCTCCTTAGAAAAGCATCCCGTGCTGAAGCCTTTCTTTTTTAAGAAGGATTCAGAAAGTGGCAGAATGTCTTCGCGCCGCTCACGCAAGGGCGGAATACGCAGCACAGCCTTATGAATGCGGTAATACAACGCCTGATTGAACTTCTTTTCTTCCACCATTTTTTCAAGGTTTGCATTCGTGGCGCATATAATGCGCACATCCACGCGTACCGGCGTTACAGAGCCTACCTTGTAGAAGGTGCCGGTCTCAACAAAATGCAGCAGCTTTGCCTGCACGCTCAAGGGCAGTTCCGCAATCTCGTCAAAAAAGAGCGTTCCGCCGTCTGCAGCAGAAGCAAAGCCTGTGCGGTTCATGGAGCCGGTATACGCGCCACTCAGCGTGCCGAACAGTTCGGATTCCGCAAGCTGCTCAGGAATTGAAGCCATGTTCACGGAAACAAACGGCTTTGCACGCCGTTCTGAAAAATCATGAATGACCTTTGCCATAAGCGTTTTGCCGGTGCCGCTTTCTCCAAGCAGCAGCACGTTCAGGTCGGTGTGCGCCATTTTTTTAAGGCGACAGCGCACCTCATGCATTGCGGAAGAGCTTCCAACCACGTTCGGAAGCTCCCATTCATTGGAGTCAAAAAAATCACACGGACTTTTTTTAATCATCTACAAGCCCTCCCCGCTGAAAAAAAAAATCATTTATCAGCAATTCATAGATAACTAGAAAAAGATTGTGTCAAGAATTACAGAGGGAGTTGCTTCCCGCTATTTTTTAAATAATCTGTAGAACACAAGAATAAGTATATACTTGCAGTAGGGCAAAAGTAAAAATATTTTTAATGGATTTTTTCCCAGCTCATGCCAGAATTCATGCCCTTTGTTGAACACGCTTTCGTCAACCCTTTTGATTCGTTTTGAGAAAATGCCCAGCACGTCCTTATAATAGCAGAAAATGCTGGAAGAAAACCGATTCCGGCGGCGATACGCCCATACAGCCTTGTCCTTTATGCCCTCGCTGACAAGAACCATTGACGGAGCTGCCTTATAGATTGACTGAACGATGTCCTCCTCCTTGTTCTTTGGGTAGTAGCCCACGTAGCGGCCCACGATTTTTAGGTTGGGGAACGTAGCACGCACATTCTTTTCGGCAACATGAAGCGTCTGACCATGAGAACCAAGCAGATACAGCGACTTAAAGTGCGCGTCCAATATGGAAAGAATCTGAATGGTAATGGTGAACGGATTGTAGCGGACTGGAACTTCCTTCTTAAGGAAGCGCGCACCGCTCAAAATGCTCTTGGAAACAGGAATGATAAGGTCTGCGCTGTTAACGTAGTCCTGAAAATCACCGCGACGGCGCGCCTTAAGCAAATCCCATATAGAAAGAAAAACGATGTGCTTTGTGCCGGGCTTTGCAAGCATCTCCAATATGGTAATCTCCAAGTTTTCCGGATGAAGAATATCAATCGGTACGCCTATAAGATTAATTCTTTGATTTGACATTTTTAAAGGTCTCCCATTTCCCCAAGCATTGACTGAACGGCGGCTATGCCGTACAAGGCGGCGGTCTCGCAACGCAGGATGTTTCCTGCAAAATGAATCGGAGCGAAGCCGTCTTTTTCAAGCTGTTCTATTTCGGCGGGGCTTATGCCGCCCTCACAGCCCACCGCAATCGCCACGCGGCGTACATTTTTAGAAAGCACGTCCGTAAGCCTGCGCGTGCGCTCGTTGCGCTCCCATAGGACGAGCGCGACATTCTCACCGATTTTAAAGTTTTGGGCGTTTTCGCCGTCAGCAGAGCTGGTAGCATTCGCAGCGGTAACGAAGCTATCGCGCTTCGAGCCGTCATAGCCCGCCATGCAAGCGCTTTTCCATAAACTGAGCGCCTCTTTTGTTGAGCAGGGCCCGCAAACGTCGGTTTCCACCGCGGAGCCGCTCTGCTGCCGGGCCTCACGCACAATCCGCTCCACGCGCTCTTTTTTTGCGCCGCTCATGGCAAGCACGTTCTGCTTTTGCGAATATTCGCCCGCAATCGGAATGATTTTGGCAACGCCGCACTCCGTAGCCTGCCGTATAATCTGCTCCATTTTAACGGGCTTTGCAATGTATTGCAGAAGCCAGAATTCCACCGCGTTACATGCAGTTTCAGACTGCACAAAGGCAGCCTGCACGCCGCGCGTTACGCTCTTATTCTGTGTATCGGCACATATTTGCAGCGTCATGACACGCTTTTCGGCATTAAGGCGGCAAACCGTCGTATTCTGAAGGCTGCCGTCCGGCAGTCGTACGCTCAGCATGTCGCCGCTCTTAAGGCGCAGTACGCTGTGAAGGTATTTAAAATCCTTGCCGGTAATCTCCAGAATTCCGTCCTTGTCCGGCTCTGCAAAAGAAATGAACTGGCGCATTATTCTGCTTTCTTGTTGCCATAAGCGGAATCGGCTCTGTCTGCGCCCGCAGCTCCTGGCGCGGCTTTTTCTGCCGCCTCATTAGCTTCGGCTTCTTCCTGAAGCTCGCGCAAGGTCTTTGCGGATGCCACCAAAGAAGCAAAATCGTCCGTCTTGTTCAGAACGTCAAGCGCCGCATTCAGCTGCACGTCAAAATCAAGGTCGTAAACCACGCTAGGATTGTGGCGGTTCACCTGCAGGCGGATTATGCGGCGCAAAAGGCGCTCCTCAAGGTCATAGGATTTTTTAAGCTCCTTTGCGTAGGCGGCAATGTCTGCCTCGCTCATGCTTGGATGAGCTTCTACATACGTGTTAACCGCGTCGGATTCAACAAGAGCGGCGTATGCCTTCTCACTTTCTTCACTAAGCGGCGGGAAGGTTACCTCCAAATCCGGCGGAATGCCGATTTTGTCAATGTTTGTGTCGCTCGGTGAATAGTAGCGCGCAATCGTAAGCTTTATTTCTTCGCCGCTATCCAGCGGAATGACAGACTGAACTGAGCCTTTGCCGTAGGAGCGGGTTCCCACAAGATAGGCGATGTGGTGGTCTTTTAAGGCGCCGGAAACAATCTCGCTGGCACTTGCAGAGCCTCGGTTTATAAGCACAACCATCGGCTTGTCGCGCACGACGGTCTTCTGCTCGCTCGCGCTGTACGCCGAATTCTGGTAGGCAAGCCGCCCCTTGGTAGAAACGATAAGCCCTTCGTCAATGAATTTGTCAACCACGTTTACGGCGCTGGTAATAAGTCCGCCGCCGTTGTCGCGCAGGTCAAGAATCATGTTCTCAAAGCCATTTGCCTTAAAAAAGTCCAGCGCCTCCTGAAGCCGCGGCGCGGTATCCGGCGTAAACTGGATAAGGCGCACATAGCCGGTTTTTCCTATCATGCTGTATTTTACCGTGGGAACCTCAATCAGTCCGCGGATTAAGTCCACGGAAAAACGCATCGTTTTTCCACGCAGGATGGTAACGGTAACCGGAGTCCCAACCTCGCCGCGCAGGTTCTTAAGCACTTCCTGCATGGTCATAGGCTCGGTAGGATTTCCGTCAATTTCTACAATGTAGTCCCCGGAAAGAATTCCCGCACGCGCGCCGGGTGTGTCCTCAATCGGCGTGGAAACCTCAACGTACGCGGGCTTTTCTGGCTTGGATTCCGTGGGCTTTGAAATCATCAGTCCTACGCCGCCAAAATGCCCCTCCGTTGTTTCGGCAAGGTCACGCTGCACGCTTTCGTCCAGATACGAGGTGTAGGGGTCATCAAGCGCGTCAAGCATTCCCTTCATCGCGCCCTCGTACAGCACTTTTGGGTCTATGTCGTCAACATAATTCTGCTGAACGAAATCAAATATTGAATTCAGTTTTTTAAGATAGAAGAAATTGGAATTGCGGTCGGAATTTATTGCGGACTGCGCAAAGCACTGCGAAGCAAAAATCGAAATAAAAAGGAACGAAAGCAACGTATTTGAACGGCGTATTATTTTTTTCATAGCATTCATTTTATGACGAACGAAGACATTTTTCAAACATTTACAGTACTTTTTCGCTATGTTATAATGAATTTATGCAAATTTTACCTATCGCGAGCGGAAAAGGCGGCGTCGGAAAAAGCCTTCTTTCTGCAAATCTGGCAATCGCCCTTGGTCAGGCAGGAAAAAAAGTCGTTCTTGCTGACCTTGATTTAGGTGCATCGAACCTGCATCTGGCATTGGGACACAACGTGCGCAACAACAGCATCGGCACCTATCTTACGGACAAAACGCCGTTCCAGAACATCATAGAGGCAACGGAATATGAGAACGTAAGCTTTATTGCCGGAGACAGTCAGATTCCGGGGCTGACGACGCTTAAGGCGGCGCAAAAAACAAAGTTGCTCCGCAACTTTCATTCAATTGACGCGGACTTTCTTATCCTTGATTTGGGCGCAGGAACCCATCAGATTATCCTTGACATGTTCCTTCAGTCGCCGCAGGGAATTCTTGTTACCGCGCCAACCGTTACCGCAACGCTTGACGGCTATCTGTTCCTTAAGAATTCCGTGTTCCGACTTCTGAACACCACATACAAGCGCGGCTCCGCAGGACACCAGTACCTTGAGCAGCTCAAGAGCAATGCTGAAGCAATGAAGACAATCTACATTCCAAAGCTGGTGGAAAATCTTTCGCTCGTTGACCCGCAGAACACGGCGCTGTTCAAGTCGCGCATGAGCCAATTCATGCCGCGCCTTGTAATGAACATGATTGACGACCCAAAGGACGCAGACCGCGCGCAGCGCATACGCAACTCGTGCAGTCAATACCTTGGCATGGATTTGGAATACCTTGGCCTTATGTACCGCGACCAGCTGCAGGACAAGGCGCTTTCTTCCCGGCTTCCGGTAATCATCTACAAGCCGAACTGCGTGCTCTCGCAGGCAATCTACCGCATTGCCGAAAAGGTGCTTGCGGCAGAACCACGCCACTTTGACGCAGACTTTACGAATGAAATTGATTCCTCCGCAAGCTTCATGCAGGCAGAAGAGGACGCAAACGACGACTATAACTTCAAGCTTTCTGGGCTGAACGACCTTATTGGAAGCGGTCAGCTTTCTACCGGAGAGCTTATAGACATGATAAAAATGCAGAGCTACGAAATCACCCAGCTGCGAAAGGAAAACAATCTGCTCAAATCAAAGATTGTAAAGGCCGCGCAGCAGGGCTTCAGGCTGTAGATGCTTACTAAGGAATTGAAAAATGCTTTTGTTCTTGCAATATCCATCTTGGATTCACCCGGAAATTTTTCCTGGAGTACCGGTGCTGGGGCTTTTGCGCTGGTACGGTCTTATGTACATCTTTGCCTTCGCAACCGCTTATTACGTTCTTAAGAACACGATGAAGGAAGGAATGCTCGATTCCGCGGGCTTCAAATGCACGGAAGACGACCTGTTCAGCTTTATTTCCGTGGGAATCGTGTTCCTGCTTGTGGGTGCGCGCGTTTTTTCAACACTCGTATACGACACCAGTGGACTTTTCTGGAAAAAGCCGTGGCTCATCTTCTGGCCGCTTGATTCCAGCGGAAACTTTACCGGGCTTGCGGGCATGAGCTATCACGGAGGATTCATCGGCGGCTGGCTTGGCATGGTCGTCTGGTGCATCTGGAAAAAGAAACGCGTATTTCAGTGGATCGATGCAATGGTATGCGCAATTCCGCTGGGCTACACGTTCGGGCGCTTGGGAAACTTTTTGAACGGCGAGCTGTACGGCCGCATAACGACAATGCCGTGGGGAATGGTGTTTCCGGGAGCGGAACGCTTCAGCAGCAACCTTCCGTGGGTGCAGAACTTCGCGCAAAAAATCGGCATGAATATAAGCGGCGGCATGGTGAACCTTCCGCGGCATCCAAGTCAGCTGTACGAGGCGGTGCTTGAGGGGCTTGTCTTATGGGGAATTCTGCGCCTGGTACGCAAGCATAAAAAATGGGACGGAATGCTCGGCTCAATCTACATGGGCGGCTACGGCTTTGTCCGCTTTTTTATAGAATACTTCCGCGAACCGGATGCGGACATAGGATACCGCATTGCAAAGGACGCGTCCGCCCCGCTCTACACAAACACGAGCCTGCTCAATTTTTCTACCGGTCAGGTGCTGTGCTTTCTTATGATGCTGGGCGCGGTGATTCTTGCCATAAGCACAAAAATCTACTACGCAAAAAAAGACGCAAAAAACGCGCAAGCGTAAAAGCGCATACAAACAAAAAAAAGCGGTGGCTTTGAACTTCA
>CAKZZR010000043.1 GCA_937885475.1 uncultured Treponema sp. | reverse complement strand
TTTTCGCGATTTTCTGTGCTTTTCCCTGCATCTCCTTAAAAGGAAAGGAATTAGAGTTTTAAAAAGAATCTCCATGGCGGGATTCTTCCGCCGGGAAGGACTTTCATCACGCGCTTCCGTGCCTCTGAGAGCGGAAGAGCGTGATGGGGCACCCGCATGCGGCGTGCGTTTTTTTTTGCGTGCGTGCCAGCGCGCGCGGCGCTTGATTTTTTTATGGGGTGGGAGGAGGATTAAGGAGAAAAACAGGGGGATGCGAGTGCCGCAATGACGGGACCGGCACCGCCCGCGCCGTGCCGGAGCGGTGCGCGGCATGCCGCGCAGGCGGAGCGGGCAGAAGCCCCGCGGAAACCGAGCGTGAGCGGGCCGCGAAGGAACGGTTTGCCGCCCCCGCTTTGCGCGTGATGAGTAAAAAAAGAAAAACTAACGTGTGGAAAATCGGAGTGAGAAAGGACGCTTTTGCGGAATATAAGAAAAATTCGCGCGTTTTATGGCAGAAACGGCGCTTTTTGAGGAAAATTGCACGTCCGTTGATTTTGAAAGTTCGGCCGCAAGCGCAGGATTTGCCTGAATCTGCTGTATGGAAGCTTCCAGCGCGGAAAGGAAGGTCTGATATGCATTAGGCTCCTCGTCGCGGAACTGAGTGAGAGCCACGACCACCGTAAGCGGAACAGTGCGTCCTGCGCCAACGACCTTTGAGTATTCGTCCTGCAAATCGATTGCATCACGCATTTTTTTTGATTCCGAAAGGAGGGCGCTCAAGGCTGGCTCCCCAAGAACCGCCGCAGAAAAGGTTCCGTTCAGAAGACCGGTTGCAATGAGCGCGGGATTTTTTTCGTATACAAGCTCAACGCCGGAGTCGCCCTGACGCACCGGAACGTCGCCCTGCTGAAGCAGGAAGCGGAAAAATGATTCCGCAAGGGAACCTGGAACGACGCAGACTTTTTTTCCAAGCAAGGTAGAAAAATCGCGGATTTCTGCCTCCGAGGAGACGACGGAAAAATCCGTATTGCGCGTTATGCAAGGCACAAAGAGCCTGCCGGAAGAAGCATCAAGCATTTTTTGAGCGCTGGAAGACGGCACGATTGCGGCATGAATCTCGCCGTCTCGCAAGGCTCGGTACACATCCGAGGGAGCTTTATATGAAGTGAATGTATAGCCGCCGTCAGCAGAAGCCATGAGATGCACGAATGGAACGGCGGAAAACCCCGGTATAAAGCCGAGCCGCACCACCTCCTGCGCGCAGAGCGGAATAAGCAGAATTATAGGCATAAGGACGGCGAACAAGACACGCTTCATGTTATTTTATGGTCTGACCAATCACTTCCTGCGGCGTAACCTGCGCCGTAAGACAATAGCCGGGCTTGTCAAAATACACGGAAAGCTTACCGCGGCACAGGTCCACGATAACCTCGTCGGAAGAATTTTCTGTGCGTTCAAGAATTGCAACAGAAAGAGGATCCTCAATTTCACGCTGGATGAGCCTGCGCATGGGGCGCGCGCCCATCGATGGCTCGTAGCCATGCTCTACAAGGTACTTGCGCGCCTTTGGCGTAAGGCGGATGCGTATGCCACGCTCGCAAAGCCGCTCGCTCAGCTCGCCAATCTGAATGTCGAGGATTGCGGAAATCTGCTTTTTGTCCAGCGCCTGAAAAACGATTATGTCGTCTATGCGGTTTATAAGCTCCGGGCTGAGAAGCTTTTTCAATTCATTCATGGCATTGCTGCGGATTTCCTCATACGGAAGCACACCGGAAGCTTCAGAAGAGAAGCCAAGCCTGCCCTCGCTGGTAATCTGCCGCGCGCCCGCGTTGCTTGTCATGATGATTACAGTATTCCTGAAGTTTACGGTATGCCCCAGATTGTCGCTCAGCTCGCCTTCTTCCAGAAGCTGAAGAAGAAGGTTGAACACGTCGGGATGCGCCTTTTCTATCTCGTCAAGCAGGACGACAGAATACGGATGACGGCGAACCTGCTCTGTAAGAACGCCGCCGTCCTCGTAGCCGACGTATCCCGGAGGTGCGCCCACAAGACGGCTTGCGTTGTGCTTTTCCATAAAATCGGACATATCGATTCTGATGAGCTGATCCTCTGAACCGAACAGGAATTTTGCAAGCCCTTTTGCGAGCTGCGTCTTTCCTACGCCGGTGGGTCCAAGGAATATGAACGAGCCGATGGGATGCTTTGGAGAGGAAATTCCTGCGCGGCTCCGTCGGATTGCGCCGGCGATAAGGCGAACCGCTTCGTCCTGTCCGATGACCGTGCGGTGCATCTCCTCCTCCATGCGGACAAGGCGCTTCGTTTCTGAGCTGTCAAGCTGGTCAACCGGAATGCCGGTGATGGATGCGATGATGCGGCACACGTCCTTTGACGTAACGTGCTGGCGCTTGGTGCGTCCGCTCTTGTTCCAGCATTCCTCCATGACCTCGAATTTGCGCTTGAGCTCAATGACCTTGTCTCGCACAAGGGCGGCGTTCTCATAGTCCTGGCTTTTTACAAGCTCTTTTTTTTCATCAACGAGCGAAAGAATCTGCTCCTCAAGGTCGGTAAGCTCCTGCGGCTTGTTTTCCTCAAGGATTTTTTTCTGCGCGCCTGCCTCTTCAAGAATGTCAATCGCCTT
>CAKZZR010000042.1 GCA_937885475.1 uncultured Treponema sp. | reverse complement strand
CCTGCTCCTGAGTAATAGCGATTTCCTTCATTGAGTCTGCAAAGTTAGTCATATCAGTAAGAAGGACAAGTACGTCCTTTCCCTGAAGTGCGAACTGCTCCGCAACCGCAAGCGAAAGGTCAGGAATCTTCTGACATTCTACCGTAGGATCAGCGGCCGTGTGCATGAACATAACTGTCTTTGAGAGGGCACCGCCGTTCTCAAGGGTATCCTTGAAGTAAAGGTAGTCGTCGTATTTAAGGCCCATACCGCCAAGGACGATTACGTCAACCTCAGCCTGCATGGCGATTCGAGCCAGAAGCTGGTTGTAAGGTTCTCCTGAGATTGAGAAAATCGGAAGTTTCTGAGAAACGACCAACGTGTTGAACATGTCAATCATCGGAATACCGGTGCGGATCATACGACGAGCCATGATACGCTTAGATGGGTTTACGGAAGGACCTCCGATTGCAACGAGGTTTTCTGCAAGGCTTGGTCCATTGTCGCGAGGTTCTGCAGAACCGTTGAAGATTCGTCCGAGCAAGTTGTCGCTGAACGAAACTTCCATGCGGTGCCCCAAAAAGCGGATGTGGTCTCCTGTGGAAACACCGCGTCCGCCGGCAAATACCTGAAGCGAAACGATGTCTCCATCAATTTTATTTACTTCGGCCAAAGATTTTCCGAAGGCAGTCTCAATTTCTGCAAGCTCTCCGTAGGCTACGTTATCTGCCTTAACGGTGATAACCGAACCTACGATTGATTCAATTTTGCTGTATATCTTATTCATTATTCACCACCTTTGAGCAGAGTAGCTGCTACAGCCTGCAAGGTTCCGTTCTTTGATGCATAAAGCTCATCAATTTCCTTTTCCTTTGCCTTGTAATCACCTGAATCTTCGGCAATGTAGTTCCAGTCGCCGAATTTCTGCCTCATTTGGTTAAAGAATGCGCGAGCCTCGTCCTTGTCCTTAAGGTCAAAGTCTGAACCAAGCACGGTAAGAACCTTGTTGAATACATAATTCTGGCGTTCAACGCTTACAGCAGCATCGACCTCATCAAATGAGTTCTGCTGGAAGTAAACCGCATCAAGGAATTCGCTCTTCATGTAGAGCACGAAGTCTTCAGTGGAAGTACCTTCCTCGCCTACTACCTTCATCATCTGGTTCACCTCAACGCCACGCTTGTAAAGGTCGCGTGCGAAGGTAACCTTAGGCTCAACGATTACACCCTTGTATTTTGACCATGATGCAATCGGGTCGATAGAAGGGAATTTACGGGCATCAGAACGCTCGCGGGTAAGACCGTGGAAGCCACCAACAACCTTAAGGGTTGCCTGAGTTACAGGCTCCTCAAAGTTACCACCGGCAGGAGAAACTGTACCACCAATTGTAACAGAACCAACATTTCCGTCACGCAGGCGTACATAACCTGCGCGCTCATAGAATGCGGCAATGTAAGATTCAAGGTAAGCTGGGAAAGCTTCTTCTCCAGGGATTTCCTCAAGACGGCCGGACATTTCGCGAAGAGCCTGTGCCCAGCGGGATGTTGAATCGGCCAAAAGAAGAACGTGAAGTCCCATCTGGCGGTAGTATTCTGCCAAAGTTACGGATGTATAAACCGAAGCTTCACGGCTAGCTACAGGCATTGATGAAGTGTTACAGATGATAATCGTTCGCTTCATCAAAGATTCACCTGTACGAGGGTCCTTGAGCTCAGGGAATTCCTTGATTGTCTCAACGACCTCACCGGCACGCTCACCGCAGGCAGCGATGATTACGATGTCTACGTCAGCATACTTAGAAGTCGTATGCTGAATAACAGTTTTACCGGCACCAAAAGGTCCTGGAATACAGTAAGTACCACCTTTTGCAACAGGGAAGAACGTATCAATAAGACGAGTCTTGGTAACCATTGTTTCAGTAGGTGCAAGGCGTTCTGCATAGCAGTCAATCGCACGCTTAACTGGCCATTCAAAGCACATCTTAAGCTCGTGGTCGTTGCCTTTTTCGTCTGTCACCACGGCCATCTTCTCTGTGATGGTGTAAGAACCGCTAGGAGTGATTTCCTTTACGGTATACATGCCAAGGAGATTGAACGGAACGAGGATTTTGTGCGTGAAAGGTCCTTCAGGAACTGAACCGATTGAATCCCCGCGCTGAACCTTGTCCCCGACCTTTACAGAAGGAGTCCAGTCCCATTTTGCGCTCTTGTCAAGGGCATCAACATACACACCCCTTTCAAGGAACCAGCCGGCCTTCTGTGCAACTAGCGGAAGCGGATTCTGAAGTCCATCATAAATCTGACCAAGAAGTCCTGGTCCCAGAAGGGCAGAAAGCATGTTTCCGGTGAACTCTACAGTGTCACCTGCCTTAATACCCTGTGTCATCTCAAAAATCTGAAGCTGGGCAACATTTCCACGGATTCGGATAACCTCACCGCGCAGCTTTGTGCCTTCTACATGTACGTAGGCAACTTCATTCATGGAAATATTTCCGTCGAATTCAACGGAAACCATGTTTCCGTTAATGCCGACTACTTTTCCTTTCGTATCTGTCATGCCTTTTCTCCCAGTATAGTGTCATAGATTTGGTGATAAGAAGCAGTTCCCTTCTCCTTGTCGAATTTCCTTATGCGCTCAAGAAGCATGAGCCTGATTCCGTACGCAAGCACCGCATCAACTGAAAAATAATCAAGCGGCTGCAGGTTTGAGAGCACGCTCAGCCTGAACTCATATAGATACTGCTCAGCAGAAAGAGGACTGTCCATTCCCACTGCCGTACGGGCTGCCTGCACAATGTCAGCAGTTATGGAAACCGGAATTGAGCCTGCATCCTTCTTAAGCTTTTGGGCACGAACCTGAACCAAGGCATATCTCAAAGCCCGCTCAAAGTCGTACCACTTGTCAAGAAAGGCAGAACCCGTAGCTTCCGGAATCCTGGCAGGTTCCAAGGAAAGCTTTTCAAGAACGGCAATGTCCTTTTCATCAAAAAAGCGGCTGCACAAGTCCCTGTAATATTTTTCGGTAATAGGCAGCGTAGATTTTTCTGCGCCCGATGAAATATCAGGAAGCTGCGAAACCAAATAATATTGCTCTTTCACTAATCATTTCCTTTTGCGGCTTCTTTCATCAAAGCGGCAACACGTGGATTCAAATATGCAGAGAACAGCTCCGCAACTGATTCTGCGGAATAGTCGTAATATGCGGCTCCGTTCTTTACGCCGATACGGAAGCCTGCAGAAAGAGACTTGTCTGCCTTGAGCTCAAGCCCCTTGCTGATTTCCGCCTTGAGGGCAGCCTTGAGCTCTGATTCCGCATTCTTGAGGTCCTTCTCGCTGAGGAGAACAGAAAGCTCCGAGGCTTCAGAATTCTTTGCCCACGCCTTGACCGTCTCTGGAATGAGGTTCTTGAGCAGGTCAGCAGAATATGCCTTGGCACACTCTGCCTGGATGAAGCCGTCCAATTCCGCTACGATTGCATCACGGAACGAAAGCTGCAGGTTTCTGCTTGCCTGAACGACGGCATCGTTGCTCGCCTTCTCAAGCCGAGCAATTTCTGCCTTTGCATTCTTAATAAGTTCCTCTGACTGTTTTTCTGCTTCCTGAATCTTTGATTCAGCTTCCTTCTGAGCTTTTTCTACAATTTCAGCAGCAGTTTTTTCAGCGGCGCTTACGCCGTCTTTTTTGATTTTATCAATTAACTCTTGTAATTGGATATCCATTTCAACCCCACTAACATAGTCAAAAAGTATTGTGCTTTAAATGATACTCACAAAAATTGAATTTTACAACTAAAAAAAATAAAAAAGCGCAAATGAAAATCTCATTTGCGCCTTTCTTGCTACATGTGCTCGATGACGGTAATGCCTAAAAGCTCCATTCCCCTTGCAAGAATCTCGCTCACCAGCTTAGAAATGGCAAGTCGGGTCTCAAGG
>CAKZZR010000041.1 GCA_937885475.1 uncultured Treponema sp. | reverse complement strand
GATTCTCGCGCTATCAGGTGATTTTGGCCTCTTAGAAGAAGGAACATCGCTCACCCCCGCCAAAGATTCCTTTTTGACAGCAGGCTCGCTCTCAACGGCTGGCTCTGCCGCCCCGGAAACAGCGTCAAATTCCACTGCATCGGCGGAATCCGCATCATCAAAGGCTGAAGTGCCGTCAGCACTTGCACCGTCAGAGCCATAGGCATCGTCAGACGTCCGCTCGCCGCCAAGCTCCTCGTCCGCATCATGGCTCGCCGCCTGGCCCGCAAAATCAGGCGAGGATGCGTCAAAAGCCCCTGCGCTTTGAGCGCCAGCTTCGCTAGAGCCGCCAAGTTCGCCCGCAAGTTCCAGCGCGTCCGCGTCCTCCTTATAGGCTTCGGCAACAGTGTCGTCAGCCTCCTCGCCCATCTCCACGGGAATGGAATTGTCGTCAATGCCTTCCTCGTATGGCGCTGCAACGGTTTCTGCATTCACGGACGCGGGAGTCTCCTCGGAAAAAAACGCAGCGGGAACGCTTAAAAAAAATGCCGCCGACAAGCTCAAAACGGCATGAAAATATCGTCTGTTCATCATTCAATAGCACCAGCCTTGTAACGCGCCAAAAATCCGCTCTTGTACTGCTCAAAGCGGTCTTCGGCAATTGCGGCGCGGATTTCTTCCATCATCTGATGCAGGAACGCGAGGTTGTGGTAGGACGCAAGCATTGAGCTTAAGATTTCCTGCTCCTTGAACAGATGGCGAAGATACGCCCTAGAATATGTTCGGCAGACCTTGCAATTGCATTGAGCGTCAATCGGCTTAAAATCGTGCTTAAAGCGCTCCTGCTTTATGGAAAGCTGACCGTCATGAGTGAAGTACGAGCCGTTACGCGCATTCCGCGTCGGAAGCACGCAGTCAAACATGTCAACGCCATCGCTCACCGCCTCAAGAATGTATTCCGGCGTTCCGATTCCCATGACGTACACCGGTTTTTCTTCCGGAAGATACTGCATGGTCAACTTAAGGAATTCCGCGAACTTTTCTGCAGGCTCGCCAACGCTCAAGCCACCTATGGCAATGCCCGGAAGGTCAAGAGAGGCAACGAATTCCGCGCTCTGCTTGCGCAAATCCTCAAAAAAGTTCCCCTGCACAATAGGGAACAGGATTCCCTTGTAGCCGTTCTGCTGCTCGGTAAGCCACTGCTTTTTTGCCCGCTCAGCCCATGCGGACGTAACCGCAAGCGCGTGCTCGGCTTCCTTACGGTCAACGCCATAGCCAGAGCAAACGTCAAGCTGCATCTGAATATCGGAATTGAACTTTGCCTGCGTCTGAACTACGTTCTCCGGCGTAAAAAGATGGTAGCTTCCGTCCAAGTGACTCTGGAACTTAACGCCGTCAGGATTGATTTTACGGAGCTGAGAAAGTGAGAACACCTGGAATCCGCCGGAATCCGTAAGGAAATTCCGCTTGAACTGCGAAAAGCCATGCAGTCCGCCCGCCTCCTGAATCAGCTCCGCGCCCGGACGCAAAAAAAGGTGATAGGTGTTGGCAAGAATTATCTCAAAGCCGATTTCCTCAAGGTCATCCTTTGAAACCGCCTTTACCGTGGCGCAGGTTCCCACAGGCATAAAAACCGGCGTGCGCACCGTTCCATGAGGCAGCTCAAGAATTCCGTTGCGCGCCCGTCCATCGGCGCTTTTGTGCAGAATAGAAAAAATCTTCATAAATACCTCACGTCAAAATATTTTAGGAAACCTCAGAAAGGCTTTTTTTGCAGAATCATGTCCGCGCGTAATGCAGAAGGACAATGCTTATCACAATGAACAGGAACACCGGGAACCATGCCCCCATGAACGGCGAGATGTAGCCGAATTTTGCCATGAGCATGGTTATCATCTGAAGCACGTAGAACAAGACCGCCGCACTGATGGAAAGCGACAGACTTATCAGCAGCACGTTCTTGCGCGACTTTCCCGAAAGCCCGATGGAAAGAAAGACAACGATGAACACAATCGCCGGAAACGCGAATTTCTTGTAATATTCCGAAAGTTCCTGATTGTACGGAAGCCCCGTACGCTTCAGATGGTTTATGTAAACCTTAGCCGCGTGGGAATCAACCTCGGCAATCGTCACCACGTTGTTCTGAAAGGTCTCAAACGGCTCAGAAAGGCGCTCCAAAAGCGCGGCATCGGGACTCTGCGTAACCACAGTCTTGTTCTGATACTTGTACTGGATGGCGTTCATAAGCGTCCACATGCCGCGGTCTGCATTCCACACGGCACTGTCCGCATGAATGATTGAGTCAAGATGCTTATTTTGGTCGCGGTACACCAAATACAGGTCAGAAAGCCGCTTCTGCGTGTTCTCATAAAAGCGCGCCTTGTACACGATGTATCCGTTATCCGAGATGACCACTATGTTGTTCTTGTTCAGGGATTTTTCTTCCTTAAGAAGCATCGCCTGCATGGAAACCTTCTTTGAGT
>CAKZZR010000040.1 GCA_937885475.1 uncultured Treponema sp. | reverse complement strand
AGTCTGAGCCTTCTCCTTTGCAGTATTTTTTAATGCATCGCCTTATAATGCGGAGTCCCTGCCCGTGCTCTTCTGTATTATTGCACACGGTCATTCAGTTCATTATACTTTTTTCATTCATATTTTACAGAAGGTTACTATGCAGTCTGACATTACTTTCATAGACGGTGGCGTTTGTGCCGCCCAGGGATTCACGGCGAACGGAGTTCTTGCAAAAATAAAGGCAAGCCGCACAAAAAATGACCTTGCGCTGATTCTTTCAGAACGACCTTGCTCGGCTGCCGGAGTGTTCACGCAGAACCGCGTCAAGGCAGAAAGCGTAAAGCTTACCAAAAAGAACATAGCGAACGGCCGCATTCAGGCTGTAATAGCAAACTCAGGAAACGCAAACTGCTGCACCGGCGAACAGGGGGCAAAGGTGGCGTTCCGCATGGCAGAGCTTGCCGCACAAGCAACCGGAGTAAGCGCGGACGACGTAGTCGTATGCTCAACCGGCGTGATAGGAGCCCAGCTTCCGGTTGAAAAAATCGAGGCGAAGATGACCGAGCTTGCAAAGGGCTTGAGCAAGGACGGAAACGCCAGAGCACGCGAGGCAATCATGACCACCGACACACAGTACAAGGAATGCGCTGTAGAATTCACGCTCGGCGGAAAAACATGCCGCATAGGCGCGATGTGCAAGGGAAGCGGCATGATTCACATAAATCTTGGAACCATGCTCGCATTCACCACTACGGATGCCGCAATCAGCCCAAAAATGATAGAGAAGGCGTTGCGCGAATCAATAAAGGGAACGTACAACTGCGTTTCAATTGACGGCGACACGTCAACAAACGACACGCTCGTGCTTCTTGCAAACGGCATGGCAGGAAACAAGGAAATCACCTCGGAAGGCGAGGATTTTGACACGTTCCTTGCCGCCTTGAACAAGCTGAACCGCGTAATGGCAATGAAAATCGCCGCCGACGGCGAGGGAGCCACCCGCCTCGTGCAGTGCACGGTAAACGGAGCCAGAACCGTGGAAGAAGCCAGGGGGCTTGCAAAGGAAGTTATTTCCTCCAGCCTCGTAAAGGCAGCAATGTACGGCGCGGACGCAAACTTCGGACGCTTTTTGTGCGCAATGGGCTACAGCGGAATAGAATTCACGCCAGAAAAAACCAGCATATGGTTCACAAGCAAGGGCGGCGCAAAACGATACTTTGAAGACAACGACACCTTTGAGGTTCACGGCGACAACAGCGTGCAGGTATACGACAACGGCGTTCCTGTCATCTTTGACGAGGAAAAGGCAAAACGCATAATGAGCGAGGAAGCAGTGGAAATCCTGGTTCAGTGCGGCGACGGAAACGCAAGCGGAACCGCATGGGGCTGCGACCTGACCTACGATTACGTAAAAATTAACGGAGATTACAGAACGTAATCGTATTTTGAGTATAAAAAACTCACTCCATTTTCTGTTTTCGTGTTATACTTTTTGTCTATAGAACGTAAAGACATTTTCTATATCAACGAGGCAGAATTTTGAATCAGAATCTTTTTTTTACGCGCTCTTTTTTTCAGAACCTTTCTATATGGGCGGTTTCCTTTGGCTGTATCGTGGGCTGGGGAGCCTTCGTCATGCCGGGAACAACCTTTCTTCCCATCGCAGGTCCGGTCGGAACGGTCATCGCCATGATTTTGGGTGCGGCAATCATCATGATAATTGCGGCAAACTTCCACAACATGATGAACCGCTCTTCAAGCACGGGCGGCGTCTTTGCCTACACAAAGGAAGTCTTCGGCTACGACCACTCGCTCATGTGCGTGTGGTCAATCGTCCTCGCCTACATTTCTATTCTCTGGGCAAACGCAACCGCAATCACGCTCATAGCACGATTTCTTTTCGGCACGGTGTTCCAGTGGGGCTTCAAGTACACGGTGGCGGGCTATGATGTGTTCCTTGGCGAAATTCTCATCACCATTCTTGTAATCGTCTTTTTTGGCATTCTGAGCGCAAAGAGCCACCGCCTGGTGCGCGTCCTTCAAACCGCGCTTGCAGTGATTCTCTTTGCCGGGGTCACGGTCTGCTTCTTCATAGCTTTCTTTAAAAGCCGCCTCAGCATAATCGACCTGTTCACGCCCGCGTTCGGACTTGGCGTACAAGGCGCGGAGCACCCGATTTTGCAGATGGTGAACATCATCGCGCTCGCTCCATGGGCATTCATCGGCTTCTGCACGGTGTCATTGCTTCCGGGGAACAGCGAGTTTTCTGACGGGAGCTTCCCGCGAAAAAAATCCTTCGCGCTCATGGCAGGGGCAATTTTTGCCGGAATGGTCTCATACATCCTCCTAGCCCTGCTCGCCACGCTCTCGCTTCCAGAAGAAACGGCAAGCTGGCAAGATTACATCAAAAATCTTTCTATATATAATGGTCTTTCGGGCATTCCCACCTTCAACGCGGCGCAGAACCTTTTGGGAAGAGGCGGCGTAGTGCTTTTGGGGCTCTGCGTGCTGGCGGCGATTCTTACGGGAATCCTTGGCATGTACCGGGCGGCGGCACGGCTCCTTCTTTCCATGGCGGAAGACGATGTGCTTCCCGCCTGGTTTGCCCGCGTAAACGAAAAAAAACTCCCGGTCAACGCGACGCTCTTCATCATGTTCATCTCGCTTGCGATTCCCTTCTTTGGGCGCACGGCAATCGGCTGGATTGTCGATGTTACGACGATAAGCGCGGCAATCGCCTACGCCTATGTTTCCGCCGGAAGCCTTAAAATGGCTCAGCTTGAAAAAAACACAAAATACAAGGTCTGCGGTGCGCTCGGGCTTGTGGCGTCAGCGTTCTTCTTCTTCCCGCTCATCCCGAATCCTTGGGCGGTGAACTCGCTTGCCACCGAATCGTACCTGATTCTTTCCGTGTGGAGCATCACCGGGCTTCTCATCTTCAGATTCGTGTTCAAGCGCGACAAGCAGAACCGCTTCGGCGCGTCCACGATTATGTGGATTGCCATGCTCACGGTCGTCCTCATCTCCTCAACCATGTGGATGCGGCAGGTCACGCACGACGAAACCGAAGCAATTGTTACGAACATCGCCCTTTTCCACAAGAATACGCACGAAGAGCAGCAGATTCCGATGACGGAAACGCAGATTCAGAACGAGCACGATTACATGGAAGAACAGATGAATGTAGTGCGCCACTCGCAATTCTTGAACAGCGTGTTCCAGTTCGTGATGATTCTAGCCTCGCTCTTCATCATGCTGAACATTTTCTCCACCCAGCGCAAGCGCGAAAAAAAACTCTACGCCGAAAAATCCTTTGCCGAAGAAGCGAACAAGGCAAAGAGCGTGTTTCTGTCCAACATGAGCCACGACATCCGTACCCCGATGAACGCAATCATCGGCTACACAAACCTTGCGAAGCGCGAGGGCACGACCATGCAGGACATGAAGGACTACCTCGCCAAGGTCGAAAGCTCAAGCCAGCACCTGCTTGCGCTCATCAACGATGTGCTTGAAATGAGCCGCATCGAAAGCGGAAAAATGGACCTTGAGGAAGCCGAGTGCGACCTTCGGAAGCTCATGTCGGGAGTGCGAGACATGTTCGCCACGCAAATGGCAGGGAAAAACATACTCTATCTGGTGGACGCGGCAGGAATCAAAAACCCGATTGTCCTCTGCGACAAAAACCGCCTGAACCGCGTGCTTCTGAACCTCATCAGCAACGCCTTCAAGTTCACCCCCGAAAACGGCACGGTCACGGTCTCGCTTTCACAGACAAGCGCGGCAAAGGACGGCATCGCGGGCTTTGAGCTTCGCGTACGGGACAGCGGAATCGGCATGTCGCCGGAATTCGCCGCAAAAGTCTTTGACGCATTCGAGCGCGAGCGCACCAGCACGGTCTCGGGCATACAGGGCACGGGCTTAGGCATGGCAATCACAAAAAGCATCATCGACCTCATGGGCGGCGACATCCGCGTAAGCACAGCCCCCGGCGAAGGAACGGAATTCATCATCACAATCAGTTTCAAAGTGGCAGAAAACATTTCCACGCAAAAAAACGCAACAGACACAAAGGAATCAGTGGGGGAAGTCTCCCCCTCGCTCCAGCCCGCTACGCAGTCTTCCGCTACCCCCTCTCCTAAGGGGCAAAGCCCCTTA
>CAKZZR010000039.1 GCA_937885475.1 uncultured Treponema sp. | reverse complement strand
GATTCCATGCAGGTTTATCGTCATATGGATATTGGTTCTGCAAAGATTAAGCAGGAGGAAATGCAGGGGATCCCGCATCATCTAATTGATATCCTGGAACCGGATGAACCTTTTAATGTAGTGGTTTTTAAGGAACGTTGTGAGGAATGCCTGAAGGGGATTTATGAACGGGGACATATTCCCATTCTGACCGGAGGAACCGGCTTCTATATCCGCAATTTTATCCTTGGGCTTCCTGACACGCCGGAATCCGACCCGGCGGTGCGGGGGCTGCTGCAAAAACGTCTTTCAGAGGAGGGTGGAGCCGCTCTTTACGCGGAACTCTGCCGCATTGATCCTGCTTCCGCAAAAAAAATAAATGAGAACGATGACTACCGCATTCTTCGTGCGCTTGAGATTTTCTATACGTCCGGGCGAACAAAAAGTTCTTTTGAGCTTAGCGCGACAGTGCGTTCGCAGTATGACTTCTGCGTGATTGTCCTTAGCCGAGAACGCGATGAGTTGTACGAGCGCATAAACCGCCGTGTGGACGAGATGTTTGCTTCCGGGCTGGAGCGTGAGGTGCGCGCCCTTATTGAGACGCGAGCTCTTACATCAGACCTGCCGGGGATGCAGGCAATCGGCTACCGCGAATGGTTCCGGCATGATTACTCCGTTCCTGAAGGCATCGAGCGCATTCGCTACGAGATAAAACGCGACAGCCGGAAGTATGCCAAAAAACAGTATACGTTCATGCGTGGCATTCCTGGTGCGCACATAATAGAACTTTCCGGTGAGGATTCTGGCAGGGAACAGGTTCTTTCGCTTCTTAATGACTTTATGCTAAAAAAATCGCTTCCGGCTCTTGACCTAAATTGTGATTTAGATAATAATTAATAACACTTTACTAGTAGAGGGGTGCCATCGTGCCTTGTGGAAAAAAAAGAAAACGCCAGAAGATGGCGACACATAAGCGTAAGAAGATGCTTAGAAGAAACAGACATAAGGCAAAGTAATTCCACATTGCTTTTAATGTCTTGATAAGACCGGAATGGCGGGGTATGCTGTTCCGGTCTTTTTGTATCGTAAGGAGTTCCGTACGCTGCTTCCATCAATTCATTCGCCGGAAGATTTAAAGAAACTTTCTCACAAGCAGCTTCCGATTCTTGCTGCTGAAATCCGTAAGATTATCATTGATGTCGTCGGAAAAAACGGCGGTCATCTCGCGAGCAATCTGGGCGTGGTGGAGCTTACGATTGCCCTGCATCGCGTGTTCTCAAGCCCTGAGGATGCCATTGTATGGGATGTAAGCCATCAGTGCTACACGCATAAGCTTCTGACCGGACGCTACGAGGAATTCTCTTCTCTTAGAAAGGCAGGAGGGCTTTCAGGCTTTACCAAAAAAGAAGAGAGCCCGCATGATTTTTTTGACAACGGGCATTCTTCCACGTCAATTTCTTCGGCGCTGGGCTTACAGCAGGCATGGAGCCTCCAAGGAAATAGCGGCAAGGTCATTGCTGTCATAGGAGACGGCGCGCTTACCGGTGGAATGGCGTTTGAGGGGCTTTTTAATGCAGGGCAGATTTCCAAAAATCTGGTGGTCGTGCTGAACGATAATCAGATGTCCATTGACCGCAACACAGGCGCGCTTTCGCGGTATTTGAGCGGGATTACGATGACGGCGCCGTACCAGTCGTTCCGCCACAACGTTGACAGAATCGTAGGACGTATTCCGCTGGTGAACAAACTGCTCTCAAAATGCATTTACCGCCTAAAGCGCGGCTTGAAGGGCTTTTTCTTTTCAAATAATCTGTTCACCGACCTTGGCTTTGAGTATGTTGGACCTCTGGACGGTCATGATGAGAAGAATCTTGAGGCAGTTCTGCGGCATGTCCGCCATTTGAGCCGCCCGGTCGTCGTTCATGTCATCACAAAAAAAGGAAAGGGCTATAGTCCGGCGGAGCATCACCCGGAACAGTTCCATGGAATCGGTCCGTTTGCGATAAGCGACGGCGAGGTTGAGAAATTCTACGCGCTCAGTTTTACCGAGGCGTTCAGCAATGCGCTCATGGCGCTTGCAGAAAAGCGGAATGACATTGTATGCATAACGGCGGCGATGGCAAAGGGAACGGGGCTTGCGCCGTTTCCCCGCCGCTGGCCGGAACGCTTTTTTGACGTGGGCATTGCGGAGGAGCATGCCGTAACGTTTGCGGCGGGACTGGCGGCTGGCGGCCTGATACCGGTTTTTGCGGTATATTCTTCTTTTTTACAGCGGGCCTATGACCAGATTCTCCATGACGTCTGTCTGCAGGATCTGCCTGTTATATTTGCCATTGACCGGGCAGGCATTGTTGGCAGTGATGGAGAGACCCATCA
>CAKZZR010000038.1 GCA_937885475.1 uncultured Treponema sp. | reverse complement strand
GTTGATCCGCTTTCTTTGATAAATAAAAAATAGGGGAATGGTATGAAAGCATTATGCGCAGACTGCGGACGGGATTTTGATGGAGAATATATGTACTGCCCTTGGTGCGGCACGCAGCGCGAAAGCTCCGCGCGGGACTATCTGGACATGATTTTTGAGCGCTATTCCCGTCGCCGCATGGAGCAGAGACAGCAGCAGTTCAGGGCGGTTGAAAAACAGCTTGATGAGCTTGAGCAGGAGCTTAACGTTCTTGTTCTGAGTGCGGAGATGCATAAATGATAAAAAAAAGGATGCTTTTTTCTGCGGTCATCCTTGGCGTTATGGTTGCGGCGGAACTTTCTGCTGGAATCAAATTCGGGGATGCCGACATCAACGAAAAAGACGAGATTGTGTACACCGTTCAGCACGAGCTTCCGGGAACGACCTCCTACCGCTCGCTGTTCAAGGCTGCCATAAAAAACGGCGTTCTGAGCGGCGAGCCTGAGCTTTTAACCGTCTTTCCAGAAAAAATGGAGATGCTTTCCGGCGGAACGGTGCTTCAGGTGCGCAACCGCTACGGCATTGCATGGATGAACACGCGCACAAAATCCTTGGTGTGGAAGCAGTATTCGCCGGTGATTCCGCTTAACTCCATGCGCCTTGCGCCCATGAGCGTAAGTCCAGACGGAAAATGGCTCTGCTATTCCGAAAAGACCGGCTACGCCAGCGGACGGCTTGTGCTTGAAAGCGTGGAAAAAGGCAAGCGACTTGTAATCGACGAAAAATCCAGCTTCAGCTACGAGACGGTGCCGGTAAAATGGCTCAGCGACAGCTCTGTCTTTGTTTACGCAAAGGAAGGAAACATCTATTTCTGCAATCCGGATGCCATGATTCGCGGCATTGAGGTCAGCGAGGAATACCGTCAGATTGGTTCTGGAACAATTAATTCCGTTAACTGGGCGGACGGAAAATACCTTATTTACATTGACCGCGACCTTGTGTACCGCATAAACGCAAAGGAACTGTACACGCTGGGGCTTTATTCCAACATCATCGGCAAAGGAACGGTAATCGGACGGCTTCCAAGCCAGTTCATCGCAAGCCGCGACACGTTCAGCGTTAATGACGAGGTTTCGGCATTCGTTTTCATTCAGAATGGAAAGACGTTCACGTATTACGGAATCAACAGCAAGAACTACGACTTTTTTGACGTTGTGTATTCCGGCCCGTTCGTGGACTTGAAGGCTTCCCTCTTGGAGGCGGAAGTAATCTGGACTTCAAACCAGACGCCGTTCATCTGGACGCGGAGCCTTCCATACAACAGCGAAAAAATTGTTTCTGCCGTGTACCGGCTTGACCAGAAGCTTACAAAAATCATAGAGATTGAGGATTCGGGACTTCCGATTCTTTCAAAGGACAAGGCAAAGTGCGCGTTCAATTCGGGAACGACCGTCCATGTGTATGACACCACCACATGGAAAAAGGTGTCTGACCTTTCCGGCGAGACCGTCTATTCACTTGCATGGACAAATTCCAACACGCTGTACATAGGCGGCGCGCGCACAATCCGCCGCTGGAATATTTTTGAGACAGCCTCTGATCCGGTTCTTGTGTCTTCGGCGGCAAACGGCTACTGGGACGGCGCTTCTGGGCGCGTCATTGCGGAATCTGGAACCGGCTATGCCTACGCCTATGATTTTGCAACGCGCACCTGGAAGTCTATGGGGCCGCAGGAAAAGCATCTTAACACACCCCGGAACGGACGCTACCGCCTGTTCTGCGGCGACACGCCTAATAAGAATTACGAGAACGCGCTGTATGTGCGTACGCTTATGGGCAAGGCAGTTACAAATGCCGTTTACGCAGAAAGCGCCCGCAAGACCGACGAGAAAAAAAAGGTCGCGCTTGTGTTTGACGCGTACGACAACGCGGACGGCTTGACGCGCATTCTGTATGAGATGAACCTGTACAACGTTACCGGCACGTTCTTTCTGAACGGAGAATTCATACGCCGCTATCCAAACGAGACAAGGCAGATTTCCGTGTCAAAGAACGAGGCTGCCTCAATGTTCTTTACGACGGCAAAGCTCAGTCAGAGCGGCTTTGTGCTTGACGAGGATTTTGTGCGCCGCGGACTTGCCCGCAACGAGGACGAATATTACGCCTGCACCTCAAAGGAACTGTCGCTTATGTGGCACGACCCAAAATACGAGGGCGGCGAAAAAATCATAGAGGCGGGACGCAACGCGGGCTATGCCTACGTCATGCCGTTTACAGGGGTAAAGGATTCCGTTTCCTTTGAGGACGCAATTTACGGACGGGGAAAATACGCTTCGCCTTCTGCAATAATTGACGCATACATGAAGTACCTTAAGTCGTCTTCGGGGGGCGTGATTCCTGTTACGGTTGGAATTTCAAGCGGAACCCGCGAAAGCTATCTGTACGACAATCTTGACCTGCTCTTGAGCGCCATCCTTGACGCAGGCTACGACATAGTTCCGCTCCGCTACATACTGGAACGCTGACTTTAGCAAAGGAACTATTGAATTGTCGCTTGCCCAGACCTGCATCTTCCTCATATTTACAGCTTGAGCGAAAGCTGGGCAAAAAGGTCGGCGGCGCACAGCCACGGCGACGCGCGTTTTTCAGAGCGTTCTGCAACAAGCGGAATGCGCTGCAAAAGATTTTCTCCAAGGTAATATTCTATTGCGCCGTGCTCGTCGCCCGCGCTCATAGTTCCCTTCAATACGGCGGGAAGCACAAGGTTTATCCGCACGTCAGAAAGCGGCTCCTCCTTGTTGCGGGCGGCTACAATCGGTACGCAGAGTGCTTCCGGTTTGTATGCGGGAACAAGGTTTATGCGCTGCGCGCGCGCGAACACCAGCGGAATGCTGTATTCCCGCAAAAGCAGTGGATTCTTGTAGTCCGCAAAGGTTCGGAACGCCCATTCCATAATCTCTGTACCGTCATGCACGCGACCTTTCTGCCCTTCCTTTGTGTTGTTGCCAAGCCCGCCCATCGTTATGCTTATAAAGCGCGTGCCGTTCTGGCGTGCCGTGAGCGCAAGATTGTAGCCGCTTTCTTCTATATATCCGGTCTTTAATCCGTCGCAGCCCTCAAGCGCGCCCAAAAGCGGGTTCGTGTTCTTCTGGTAAATCGGCATGGTAATCCGTTCCGGCAGACCGTGCGAAAAATCCTGTGCCTTTGGCAGCGCGCGGTCTTCCCAGGGAAGGTTGTGTTCCTGCGGATACGTCAGCGAAAGCTTTGAATGGAATTTATGGAGCGATTCCGGGTAGCGCTCAAGGTACACTTTTGTGAATGCCGCCATCTCGCGGGCGGTGGTCGTGTTCTTTTCGCTGTAGCCGGACGCTTCCTCAAAATGCGTGTGGGTCAGCCCCAGGGCGGATACCTCCGCGTTCATGCGCGCGATGAATGCGTCCATGCTTCCTGCAACGTAGCCTGCAATTGCGTAGGCGGCATCGTTTCCGGAGCAGATTGCGGAGCCAAGCATAAGCTCTTCAAGCGTTACAATCTGATTTTTTCCAAGGAACATGAGGGAAGAATGCGGCGGCATGTTGCACGCCCACGCTTCCGGCGGGAGCGGCACAACGTCGTCAAGATGAATGCGGCCGGTCGCAATCTCCTGAAATACTACGTACAGGACGATGAGCTTAGTCATGCTTGCCGGTGGAATTACTTCGTCGGCATTTTTTTCATACAGAATGTTGCCGTTTGCGGCATCTATTGCGATTGCGGACTTTGCGCCTACGTCCAGCTCTGCTGGAATGACCTTGTACGGAAGTTGTGCAAGAATGTCCGTTCGCTGTGGGTAGCGCGCGTCGAGCAGTGCGTTCAGCGTCGTCTTTTCTGCACCTGAAAGCGGAGCGGGAACGGCTTTGCGGAGCGTCCATGCGCGCACCACCACGGTCATAAAAAAGGCGGCGGCAAGACATGACGCGCACAGGACGAATATTTTTTTTGTCCGGGTGGAAAGGTGCCCTTTTTGCCACGGATTTTTTTTTGAGTCTGCATTTTTGCTGTTAAGGTCAAATTGGAGCATCGTAAAATCCTAATTCTATCTGGAGCTTCGGTTTCTAAGCAGCATGTCTGCAAGAACGATGCTCGTCATTGCTTCCACTACAGGCACTATGCGCGGGCAAAGGCATACGTCGTGCCGGCCCTTTATTTCTAGGTCTCTGTCGGCATAGGAGCCGTTTTCCTTGCATACGGTCTTTTGGCTTTTAAAGATGCTCGGCACCGGCTTTACGGCAAGGCGGAATACAATGTTGTTTCCGGTTGAGATGCCGCCCAAAATGCCGCCCGCGTTGTTCGTAAGGAATCGGGCGCTTCCGCCTTCTGCGCGCATGTCGTCGTTGTTCACGATGCCGGTTGAGTCTGCGGCGGCAAAGCCCGCGCCAAATTCAATGCCCTTTACCGCGCCAATGGAAAGCGCCGCCTTTGCAAGCTCCGCGTCCAGCTTGTCAAACACCGGCTCGCCCAAGCCTGCCGGACAACCGGTGATGACGCCGGCTATGATACCGCCAATAGTGTCGCCCTCGCCTTTCACTCGAAGGATCAGCTCCTCCATCTGCTGGGCTACGCTCAGGTCGGGGCAGCGCACTGGTGAGCTGTCGATTTGTTTGAGGTTGAGGCGAGTCCAGTCGCGTTCACAGGCTATGGAGCCTACCTGTGCCGTCCAGGCTTTCACGTCGATGCCCTGCTCGCTGAGAATCTGCTTTGCAATGGCCCCAGCCACGACGCGTGCAATGGTCTCGCGTGCCGACGAACGTCCGCCC
>CAKZZR010000037.1 GCA_937885475.1 uncultured Treponema sp. | reverse complement strand
GGAATTGTAAAGGGCAAACGCGAGGTTGTGGTTGAGGACAAGAACGGAAAAGTTTTCAAACACATGGTTCCGATGACAAAGCGCATGCTTGTTCGCGACGGTGACCATGTTGAGGCTGGGGAGCAGTTGTGTGACGGTTCTCCGGATGCACATGATATTCTTGCAATCCTTGGCGAGAACGCTCTGCAGAATTACCTTATGGAAGAAATTCAGCAGGTCTACTCAGCTCAGGGTGTAGCAATCGATGACAAGCATATCGGTATCATCGTGCGCCAGATGCTTCGTAAGGTTGAGATTCGTTCTGTGGGAGATACACGCTTCATCTTCGGCCAGCAGGTTGACAAGTACCACTTTCATGAGGAGAATGCCCGTGTTATTGCAGAAGGCGGTCAGCCGGCAATTGCACGCCCTCTCTTCCAGGGTATCACCAAGGCAGCCTTGGCAACGGATTCTTTTATTTCCGCTTCTTCCTTCCAGGAGACGACCCGTGTTCTTACGAATGCGGCTATCAAGGGCGAGACGGACAGCCTGCATGGCCTGAAAGAGAACGTTATCATCGGTCACATGATTCCTGCAGGAACCGGTATCAGAAATTACAGGAATGTGAAGCTTTTTGATAAATCTGATACAGATCTCGATGTTCAGATGGAAGAGATTCTTGAACGTCGCCGTCTGGAAAAAGAGCAGGAAGCCGCAATGCTTGCTGAGCCGATTATTGAAACTGCCGGTGTGGCAGACGAAGACTAAAGCTGTTGACGCAGTATTAGCAAATTCGTTAATATGGTGAAACTTGTCGCAGATGTTGTGACAAGTTCCCTTTTATTGCATTTTAGTCCGGGGTGCTGACCGGCAACAAAATAGGAGAATAGGCGATGCCTACAATTAACCAACTTATTCGTAAAGGACGTCAGTCTGTGGCTAATACGACTAAAGCTCCCGCGCTTGAGTCTTGTCCGCAGAAACGCGGTGTTTGCACACGCGTTATGACTGTTACGCCCAAAAAACCGAACTCTGCTCTCCGCAAGGTAGCTCGTGTTCGCTTGTCAAATGGAATTGAAGTAACTGCATACATTCCTGGTATTGGTCACAACCTGCAGGAACACTCTGTAGTTCTTATCCGCGGCGGTCGTGTAAAAGACCTTCCTGGTGTGCGCTATCACATCATCCGCGGTACAAAAGATACACTGGGCGTTGCCGACCGCAAACGTGGCCGTTCAAAGTATGGCGCCAAGAAGCCGAAGGCATAATAGGAGGATACCATGGGAAGACATAAGAAATCTGTTAACCGTCCGATTATGCCGGACTCAAAGTACAACAGCCAGCTTGTTACTAAGTTTGTCAGCCGCATGATGCTGGACGGTAAAAAGGCAACTTGTACAAAGATTATTTACGAGGCAATGGATAAGCTGAAGGCGAAAACTGAAAAGGATCCGCTGGAAGTCTTCACTAAAGCTCTGGATAACGTAAAGCCCTTGGTAGAAGTAAAGAGCCGCCGCGTTGGTGGTGCAACCTACCAGGTGCCGATTGAAATCCGCGACAGCCGCCGCGAAGCTCTGGCAATGCGCTGGATTATCTCAGCAGCCCGCAGCCGCTCAGGCCACGGTATGGCTGATACCCTTGCTTCTGAGCTTATCGATGCTTTCAATAACACTGGTTCTGCTTACAAGAAGAAGGAAGACACACACAAGATGGCTGAGGCGAACAAAGCATTTGCCCACTACCGCTGGTAGTTTATCTTGCAAAAAACCCGTCTTTTGACGGGTTTTTTGTTTTATATCTATTGCAATTTGTTTTTAAAAAGTGTATAAACTGTATTACCACAAGGGCAGAAGGCTGCCGCTTGAGTTAGGGTTCTTTGAGATTTAAGCAGACTTCATATATAAGTCTGGTGATGCCGTAAAGTCAGTTGCGAAAGTAGCTTTCAGGTAATCACAGCCCTCAAATGGTGTAGCTGCTGTCAGCAGTTGCATGAATATGGTTGGTTTAGTGTTTGAGGTGCTCTTAAAGCAGTCTGTTTCACAGACGGGCGAAAGGTCCTGAATGCCAAACCAGTTATCAGTCGAATGAAGGATAATGATCGGTGGTACGGGCCTTGGATATTCCGAAAAAAGATGGAGTATCGATAGGATGATTCAACCGTAAAACTTGTCATATAACGTAATTCGCATTAAATAGTGTGTATGCGAATATGAATTTTTCTGTTGAAAGGTTCATATTCTGGCTTAAAGTGCAACACATATAATAAAAGTGCCGAAGTAAAGGGACTG
>CAKZZR010000036.1 GCA_937885475.1 uncultured Treponema sp. | reverse complement strand
TATACGGACTTCTGAGCCTCGTTCCATTCTGCATTGCCGCGCGGCAGTTCCGCTCATTCAGACAGAGCGCGCTGATGTTCGCCCTGCACACGTTCACCGTACACCTTCTCTCCAGCTTCTGGCTGGCGTTCTTCAAGGACTTCGCTGCGTTTACGCTGGGCGCAAGCGCAGTGGGAACAGGCTGCATAGGCTTTGCGATGGGGCTTGTACTCCACCTTCCGTTCTCGCGGAAGGACGGTGCCGCCCAGCTTGAGGACATGGCGACCTGCCACGGCGCGCCGAGCGTCGCGATACGCGTCCTGTGGTTTCCCGCCGTATATACGACCTACGAGTGGGTAAAATCCGTCGGCTTTTTGGGTTACCCCTGGGGAACGCTTTCGAGCACCATGTTCAACTGGAAGGTGCTGATTCAGATTGCGGACATAACAGGAACATACGGCGTGACATTCCTGTGCGCCGCCCTTGCCTCGCTGATTGCAGAAGGTCTTTCGCTCCTCTGGTCTCCGCTCAGAACGGAGAACGCGCGCTTTGCCGCTGCCGTCTACGCGCAGACCGCATGCTGCATCCTCACTCTCCTTGCATGCACCTTCGTATACGGTGCATTCCGGCTCATCGAGCCGAACAAGCCGGAAAAATACATAAACGCCATCATGGTCCAGCAGAACGCCGACCCCTGGAAGGCGGCGACCGACAATGACACCATCCTCGCGTCGCAGCGGCTCACCACGGAACGGCTTGAGGAAGCGCGCAGGACGGGAACGGAGGTCGACCTCGTAATCTGGAGCGAGGGCTGCCTCAAAAGTCCTTACCCACGCTACGAATACCACTACAAGAAATTCCCGGAAGAAAAGCCGCTCACCAGCTTCATAAGCGAATGCAACGTGCCGTTCATATTGGGTGGCTCGTACGTGCGCGACAGAACAGCCGCAAAAAGCCGCAGGATATATAACGCGGCGCTCCTGTTCGACAGGAACGGCAACTTCCGCGGCTGGTACGGAAAGAACCACCTCGTTCCGATGGCAGAGTCCATTCCGTTCTCAGGAATTTCGGCTGTGGCTCAGTTTCTCAAGAGCGTCATCCATATCTCGGCTGGCTTTACCGCCGGAGACCAGTACACGTATTTTGAGATTCCCGCGCATTACGCCGAACCGGAACGGCTTCCTGCGACGGCAGTAATCAGCCTGAAGGACTCCTACAGCCCGGCACGAAAGACAGAGCGCCCCTATGTGCGCATCAGCACACCAATCTGCTTTGACGACTCTTTTCCTGACGTTTGCCGCCCCCTCGCGGAATTCGGCTCGGAAGCATTCATAAATATCACCGATGACTCATGGTCAAGCACAAAATCCGCGGAATACCAGCACTTCGTCATCTCGGCATTCCGCACGATTGAGCTGAGGACGGCAATGGCACGTTCGTGCAACTCCGGCTATTCCGTAGTTCTGGACAGCAAGGGAAACGTAATCTCCGACCAGCGGCTGTTCGAGGAATCCGCCGCCCTCGTCAAAATTCCTGTCTACCGAAGAAAAAGTACTGTCTACCTGCGGCTCGGCAACTGGCTTCCACATGCGCTCGCGTGGCTGTGCATTGCCGTCATCGCCTATTTCTACGCAACGCTGAACCGCGACACGCTCGTTCGCTCGGAACGCAAAAAATTCATGAGGAAAAGGCATAAAAAGGGAAAGAAACACTGATTTGTTCTTGAATTCAACACATCTTGTGTACTATGATTTTAAAAAGCGTCGGCAAACGCTATATGCGTTACCCCGTTTTTTAAGAAGGTGCAAAATGAGATGTCCCTACTGCGGAAGTCTTGACGACAAAGTTATCGAATCCCGTACAATGGCAAACGGCGAGACAATCCGTCGCCGCCGCGAATGCAACGCCTGCAACTACCGCTTCACCAGCTACGAGCGCGTCGAAGAAAAGCCTTTCATGGTCATCAAAAGGGACGGCCGCAGGGAGCCGTTTGACACGGCAAAGCTCACGAAAGGCATTGAGCGCGCGCTTGAGAAGCGCTCCTTTGCGTCCGGCACCATCGAAAACCTCGTGAACGAAATTGAGGACAGCGCAATCATGGCAAGCCGCACGAACCGCGAGATTCCCACAGAACAGCTTGGCGAGCTTGTGCTGGAGCGCCTCTACAAGCTGGACAAGGTCGCATACATAAGGTTCGCGTCCGCATACAAGCATTTTGAGACGCTCGACGAATTCATAACGGAAATAAAGAACACGGAAGGAAAGAGATGATGGGAGAACAGTCAGTTTTTCCGCAATGGCGGGAATTTTTAGGCACGAGCGACGACGAGGAAGCAAAACGCTTCTTAAAATCCGTAGTAAAGCGCTCAGGAGACATCGTAGCCTACGACCGCCGGAAGATTGAGACCGCCATCGGAAAGGCGATTCAGGCGGTAGAAAAGCACCTTGACCCGGACAGGGCCGCCGCGCTCACCGATCTGGTTGAGGAACGGCTCCGGCTTCAGCTGGCAGGCGCACGCGCCCATTCCATCCCCGCGATAGAAGAGATTCAGGATATCGTTGAGACCGTCCTCATCGAAAACAAGGAGGTCGCGGTAGCAAAGGAATACATACTGTACCGCGCCAAACACGAGGCAATGCGCGACACAAAATCGCTCATGCTGGACATAAACAAGACCATGGACGGGTATCTTGCGCAGAACGACTGGCGCGTCCATGAAAACGCGAACGTGAATTTCTCGCTGGGCGGGCTTATCCTGCACAATTCCGGAACCATAACGGCAAACTACTGGCTTAACAACATCTATTCCAAGGAAATCGCGGAGGCACACCGTACAGCGGCGTTCCACCTGCACGACCTTTCCATGTTCTCCGGCTACTGCGCGGGCTGGTCGCTCCGGCAGCTCATTCAGGAAGGGCTTGGCGGCGTGGCAGACAAAAATTCGTCAAATCCAGCCAAGCACCTTTCCACGCTGGTAAACCAGATGATTAATTTCCTTGGAATTCTGCAGAACGAATGGGCGGGCGCGCAGGCGTTCAGCTCTTTCGACACCTACCTCGCCCCCTTCGTCAAAATCGACAATCTGAGCGAGAAAGAGGTGCGCCAGTGCCTCCAGAGCTACATCTTCGGCGTGAACACCCCCAGCCGCTGGGGCACGCAGGCGCCCTTCTCCAACATCACCCTCGACTGGACCGTCCCGGCCGCCCTCAAGGATCTGCCCGCGATCGTCGGCGGCAAGGAGATGGACTTCACCTACGGCGACTGCCAGAAAGAGATGGACATGGTCAACAAGGCCTTCATCGAGATCATGATCGAGGGCGACGCCAACGGCCGCGGCTTCCAGTACCCGATCCCGACCTATTCCATCACCCGTGACTTCGACTGGTCGCCCACCGAGAACAACAAGC
>CAKZZR010000035.1 GCA_937885475.1 uncultured Treponema sp. | reverse complement strand
CGGTCAGCTCATGATGGAGACGACCATGCACATAACGAGCCCGCGCGAGAATCAGGCTGCCCTCGCTCAGGCGGCGGACGCAAGCGAGGTTTGCGGGGTTGCTATAGCGACCCGCCCGGACTGCCTTTCTGACGAGATGCTTGCAGGGCTTTCGGAGTTGAGCCGAAGGACGTATGTTTCTGTTGAGCTGGGCTTTCAGACGAGCAATCCGCAGACTGCGCGCGCCATAAACCGCTGCTACGAGAACGCCGAACTGGACACGACGATAAAGCGCATAAAGCGAGCGGCTCCCTCCGTCCATATCGTGTGCCATGTTATCTTTGGGCTTCCCGGCGAGACTGCGGACGACATGCTTTCTAGCGTGCGCTACGTGGTGGCTTCCGGTGCCGACGGCATTAAGATAACCGTCCTGCACATTCTGCGGGGAACGGCGCTTTATGAGGACTGGGCGGCAGGGCGCGTTCCGTGCATGGAGATGGACGACTATTTTTACGTTCTGGGCGAGGCTCTCAAAATCATTCCCCAAAAAATGGTGGTTCACCGTCTTACCGGCGACGGTGCCAAGCGCATTTTGTGCGCACCCTTGTGGACTGCTTGCAAAAAACGCGTTCTTAATGCCATGCTGAAGTACTTCCGCGCTAATGGTATTCGTCAGGGGCTTTGCTTTGAGCAAAAATCGCACTGACAGGGTTTTGCGGGCGCGCAATCTTTCTTTTGTTTTCTCAACCTTTTCATTTTCCCTTGACTAATATTTTGTTTTTTTAGAATATTACACTATATGGAAAACGTTGCTATTAATCGGTCTTATCTTGAATCACTTTCATTTTCAGATTTACTAAAAATTGCCGATGAATTCGGAATTGATTTTCCGGAAGACTTAAGCCGCGGTTTTTTAATCGGAGAGATTCTTGAGGTTCAGTCAGAGGTGGCGGAGTCATCCGGCGAGCCTGAGATGATAATTTCTGACGAGGACATGACGGCTTCTGACAAGGCGCTTACGCCGCGCTCCTTCAATTCAACTGAGGTTCAGATTCTGCTCAGAAGTCCTGCGTGGGCGTTTGTGTTCTGGAACATAAGCGATTCCGACCGCATTTCGCTTGAAAAGGCAGACATAAGTCAGATGATGCTGCGCGTAAGCTCTTTTGATGACAAGGATCAGCTTCGTTCTGACGAATATTTTGACATTCAGATTTCAAAGGACGACAATGGGCAGTACGTGCTGCTTCCGAGCGGACGGACGTATTTTAGGGTCGACCTGCTGTTCAATCTTGACGGAATAATCGACATTCTCTCTTCCTCCAAGGTAATGGAAATGCCAAAGGGTGCGGATTTTCTTTCTGATATGCGCCCGGGACGGAACGATGAGGTTTCCGAGATTCTGAAGCTTTCGGGCTTCAATGAGCTTCTGCTTGAGCACTATAAAAATCATCGCGAATCATTTTCGTAAGTAAAAAAAGGAATATAGAAAAAAATGGGAACGAAAAAGCTTATTCTTGTCTTACACGCGCATCAGGAATATATAAAGCACATTGGCGAGGACGCGCAAAAATATGCCGCCGAGTCAAATTATCTGTTTGAGGCAATCTCGAACACCTACATTCCGCTTATTCAGATGCTTGAGAATCTTGAGAAAGACGGAATTTCGTTCTGCATTTCGCTGGTGCTCAGCCCGGTTCTGTGCACGCTGCTTGAAGACGCTCAGGTTCAGCAGCAGTATATTGACTGGCTTGATGCCCGCATTGAATTTGGAAAGACAGAGATTGACCGCACTAGCGGAAATCCCGAGCTTCAGAACGCGGCTAAGGCATGCCTTGAGAAGGCGGAAAGCGACCGCAACCTGTTTGAGCTGTATAAGCGCCGTCTTGTAAAGAAGTTTCATGAATATAAAAAGAAGGGCTTTGTGGAGCTGCTTGCAACCTGCGGAACGGACATCTTTTTGCCGTATTACAACGACATGGAAGAGATTCTGAACGCTCAGGTTGAGTCCGGAATTTATGCGTTCCGAAGTTTCTTTGGCTGCAAGCCGGATGGCTTTTGGCTGCCGGAACTTGGCTATTACAATGGAATTGAAAAATCGCTCCGCGCCTATGGCTTAAGCTACACTATTCTTGACACGCGAAGCTTTTTGTTTGGTGAGACAGAGCCTAAGAACGGAATTTTTACTCCGGCGCGCTTTACCAATGCGCTTGTGGCATTCAGCCGCGATGCGGAAAGTGATGATGAGATTTTTGGCGAGGATGGATTTGCGCTTTCTGCCGCATACCGCAACGAGGCGCGCGACGTGGGCTTTATCCTTCCGCCCGAAAAATTGCAGCCGCTCGTTCCTGCGGGTACAAGCCGCTATTCGCTTGGCTACAAATATTGGAATAAATCTGCCGTAGAGGAAGATGAGGTCGGAAACGCCCTTGACTCCGAGCATGTGTATGACGCACAGGCTGCTTCTGCGCTCTGCGGCAAGCAGGCAAAGCTGTTTGTGCGTGGCAAGGCGGAGCGCCTTGAAAAGGCTTCTTCCCTTGTGGAGAACGGCGATGTTTCGCTCGTCGTTACGCTTGACTTGAACCGCCTGCGCGCCGTTTGGAACGAGGGCATTGCCTGGCTTGAGCAGGTCATCCGCGCCGCAGGAGGCGAGGGGCTTGAGCTTGCGACTCCCAGAATGATGTTTGAGAATCCGTTTACCTTGCAGCGCATCAAGCCGTACTTTGGCGCTTCCTGCGGAGAAGGCTACGGCGAGAACTTGCTTTCCAGCCGGAACAGCTGGATGATGCGCTATGTGCGCAAGGCAAGCGAGCGCATGGTTGACCTTTCGGAACGGTTTCCTACGGAAACCGGGCTTAAGGCGCGTCTTTTGAACATGGGCGCAAAGGAGCTTATGTTTGCGCAGTCAGTTGGCTGGGCAGAGATGATAGATTCCGGAGAGGCTGCCGACTATGCGGAAAAGCGCTTTACGGAAAGCATAAACGATTTTACGGCCGTTTTTGATGCACTCGGTTCCAATACCGTCAGCACTGAATGGCTCACCACGCTGGAGTCTCGGCACAGCATCTTCCCATGGATGAACTACCGCATCTTCAGCCGCAAGCATTGATGCGCTGTGATTCTAAGAGTATGAAAAATGAGGTGAATTAAAAAAATAGCGGGAAGGAGAGTTTGCGGCTTTCAAAAACACTCTGATTGTGGATGCCGCGAAAGCGGCATGTCTTATAGTTTCTATGACACAATCAGCGTGTAGCACGCGAGCGTGCGTTGTGTGATGTATATATTTTTGGATGAACAATATTGGCTGACCGAAGCAAAAAGCGGCTTTTGCGAGCATTTATAAAGTGAGGGTGCGGTGAGCACCCTGTAAATAAAATTCCTTACGCTTTATTCATGCGCAACAAAAGCGCATTTTTGCGTAGGGCAGACAATCATTTTTTTTTATCTCATCCTATTCACTTGAAAGAATCTGAATGTCGTTCAGCATTTTTGAGTACGCCTCTGCGGAATGAATCCCCTTTATGGCGGGGTCAAACCATGGGTCAAGCACGAGCGCTTCTTCCCAGCTGCTGATGGCGGCGTTGTAGTTCTTTTGCGCAAAGTGCGCGATTCCCTCGCGGTACAGGCGGTCCACTTCTGCACGGCGCTCCTTTGCGCCGCCGTCGCCCAGCCGTATTTTTGCCGAAAGGCTTATGCGGTTCAGTGGATTCAGCGACGATGTAAGGTCGAGCGTGTAGTTTATGTTGAACCGCATTTTCATCACCTCAAATTCACTGCCAAGACTGAACCGCGGGTTTCCGCCCTTAAGCTGGAATCCTCCCAGGACAGAAAAAAAGTCCGTTACGTTCACGCATGCACCGGTTCCCGCATAGAACATCTGGTATTCGCTCAAATCATATATATTCACCGGCTGCCGGAATTCCGCGCAGAGCGTGAGCGGTCGTATAATCTTGTAGGAAATGCCCGCTCCCACCGTGGTAGGAAGCGCGTCGTCTGCGCGTATGCCGCTTGCAGAAGAAAAACCGGTGAGCGCGGCACCAAGGTTGTTTATGCTTAGCCCCACGCGCATGTTCGTATCGCGGGAAT
>CAKZZR010000034.1 GCA_937885475.1 uncultured Treponema sp. | reverse complement strand
CCTTCCTGTCCAACATGAGCCACGAGATCCGCACGCCCATGAACGCCATCATCGGGCTCAACAACATCGCCCTCAGCGAGCCCAACGTGCCGGATAAGCACCGGCTGCTGGAGGATTTTAAAACCTATGGAACGACGGAGCTGGACGCAATTTCCGGTGCAACAATCACAAGCACAGGACTTTTGAGCGCCCTTCAGGCGGCTTTGGATGCCTCTCGCGGAAAGCAGCTTGCTACCCAGCCTTACGAAGATTCAGAGGCGGACATCGTAATAATCGGCGCAGGCGGAGCTGGGCTTACAGCCGCAACCGAAGCTGCGCTCCGCGGCGCAAAGACGCTCGTGCTTGAAATGTCAGGAATCGTGGGCGGAAACACGAACTCGTCAACCGGGGGCTTGAACGCAAGCGAGACTTCCGTTCAGAAGCGCCTTAAGATAAATGACTCGAACGAGCAGTTCTTCAAGGACACGATGAAATGCGGTCACTACAAGAATGACGAAAGCCTTGTGCGCCTTTTGGTTGAAAAATCCGCCGCCATGGTGGACTGGCTTCAGGGCGACGAAATTGGTGCCGATCTGAGCGATGTTGGGCTTATGGGCGGCTCCACGAACAAGCGCACACACAGGCCTGTGGGCGGACAGGCAATCGGAATGCATCTTGTTCCAAAACTCTATGATGCGGCAAAAAGGGCCGGCGCTGAAATCCGTCTTAATTCAGAGGTTACGGACATCCTTGAGGAAAACGGACGGGCAGTTGCTGTTTCAGTGAAAAACGAAGCAGGCTCGTACATAGTCCGGGCAAAAGCCATAATCATCGCGACCGGCGGCTTTGGTGCAAACCCTGCCCTCATCGAAAAATACCGTCCTGACCTTAAGGGATTTCCAACCACAAACGTAAAAACCACCACAGGAAGCGCCTTTGCATGGCTTGAGAAATTCAATGCGGAGCTCCGCCTTATGAACGAGATTCAGATTCATCCGTCTGTCGTGCCTGGCCGCGGGCTTCTCATTACGGAAGCAGTGCGCGGGAACGGTGCCATCATGCTGAGCCATGCGGGAAAACGCTTTGTGAACGAGCTTGACACTCGCGACGTTACCTCAAATGCGGTGCTTGCACTCCCTGAAAAGCGGGCATACATATTCTTCAATCAGGAAGTGCGAAATTCATTGAAAGCTATAGAAAGCTACGAGAAAGCCGGCGTTCTTGTGAGCGCGGAGACGGTTTCAGAAATGGCAAGAAAACTCGGAATGGAAGAGAGCACCCTGCAAAGCACTCTTGACGAATACAACACCGCTCAGGTTACGGGAAAGGCTGATAAATTTGGCAGGACAAACATGGCAGTTCCGCTTTCAAAAGGTCCGTTCTATGCCGTGGAAATTGAGCCTGCCATACATCACACCATGGGCGGAGTTGCCATAAACACAAAGGCTCAGGTGCTTTCTGAAGCTGGAATTCCTGTTCCGGGACTATATGCGGCAGGCGAAGTTACCGGTGGCGTGCATGGCGACAACCGTCTTGGCGGAAATTCCGTTGCCGACATCACGATTTTCGGAAAAATCGCTGCAGATTCCGCATGCGATGAGCTGGGATTGTAGGAAAAACTACAGGGGGCTCAGTTCCCCGCCGTCCATACGGTAAATGACATCCGCGTATTCCTTGGCGGAAGCCTCGTGCGTAACTAAAAACACGGACTTTCCGCTTTGCGAGACGGAACGAAGGAGCTTCAGGACATTCTGCGTGTTCTCATCATCCAAATCGTCCGTAGGTTCATCTGCAAAAATTATGTCCGGATTCAATAGAAGGGCGCGCGCAATGGCCATGCGGCGCATTTCACCACCGCTAAGCTCGGACATCCTTGCTTCCTTCAGCTCCGCAAGTCCCACCATCTCCAGAAGCTCATCAGCACGGTTTTCGTACTCTTTTGTATCGCCATAAATCATTGCGGGAACAAGCACGTTCTGTCTCACGTTCAAAGAATACAAGCCAGTCTGCCCCTGTGGAATCAGACCGAACTTCTGATTCCGAAGCACAGAAAGCTCCTTGTCTGAAAGTAAATACAAATCCGTTCCATCAAGCCGCACGGTTCCGCCAGACGGACACAAAAGCCCGGCAAGAATGTAAAGCAACGTGCTTTTTCCGCTTCCGCTTCGCCCGGTGATTTCCGTCAGTTTTCCGCTTTCAAGGGTAAAATCAAGCTCCTTTACCGCAAAAAAATGGCTCATCATCTTTGTCTGGCGTGGATATTTTTTGCTCACGCCTTTTGCTTCAAGAATCATCAGTTTCCCTCCCGCAGGATAAGAGCAGTGTCAAGACTTGAGATTTTGCGAGCCACATAAAAAGAAGAAACGCAGCCGCACAAAACAGAAAGCACGAGCGTTCCTGCCATCATGAGGCAGATGACAAATGCATTCGGAAGTAAGAATGGTAAGCCCACCGCATTCTTTATGAGCGAATGGAACGGAAGCACCACAACAGAAGCAAGAAGTATTCCGCTCACGCCCCCTGAGGCATTCACAATGACGGATTCTGACATCACAAGATGAGAAAGAGAATCGCGGCTTGTGCCAAGGGCGCGGAGCACGGCAAATTCCTTCTTTCGCTCCCCTATGATGAGCGTTGAAACCACCATAAGAATCACCAGACACAATGCCCACACCACGCAGAGCAGCACTCCGACAATTTTTGACACTGTTGAAAGGCTTGCGGCCACTCCGCTTGTCATGCTTTTTGCCTTTACCGCAACCGTTTTCCGCACCTTGCGCTGAATCAGGCTTGCAACGGAATCGATGTCGGCATCGGAAGAAACCTTGACCATGAGCGTGGAAATCATCTTGTCAGAGTACGTTTTTTCGGTGAATGACGTTCCTTTTTGCCGTGCGGAATCTATAAAAAGCTGAATAGTGTCAAAATTTGCATATACGGCATTATCAAGCCCGGTTCCGGTTTCGTCCAGCTGGGCGGCCACATGGCATGTAACGTCAAAAAATTTGAGCGAGCGGCTTGCAGGAAGCGTGACCTTGCTTCCTATTAGAATGTCGCCCGTTTTTAATGCTCCTGAATAAGATTCGCGTACCCATGGCTGAATGGTAAAATCAGTCTGCGGGTCAAAGCCGATGAGCTGCAGCGACACGGAGCAGCAGCCCGAATTCATGGAGCAAAGGTAAATCTGCGGCGAAACTTTCTCCACACCCTCAATTTCCTGAACCTTGGAAAGAACCGAACGGCTCATATAGAAGTACGTGCGGTTTCCCTGGTTCAGTATGGTATCCGCGCTGACCTTTGTGCGCGCCTCGTACGGAACGACTATGATGTCAGCACCAAGCCGTGCCTCAAGACTTTTGAGCCCATTTTTCAAGCTTGAAAGAATGAGCGCCCCGCCAAAAAGCGAGAAAGCCAGCAAAAGGGCAAAAGCAAAAAGAGAAGCGCTACGCCCCTTTTTACCAAGGATATTTATGACAGGGAGTGAAGAAAATTTCATACACCTCAAGCCTTTTTCGAGCCCTTTGCAACAGCAAGCACGACATCAACGGCCGCAAAAACTGCTATTAGAATCGAAATCACAAGAACCGCAGGGCGAGTAATCGCGTGGCATCTCATGTCATGCATCATGCAAAGATGAATGATGACACCCGGCACGAAAGAAGCAAAAACCGAGAAAGGAATAAACGAGATGGAAAGCCCTGTCTTTACTCCTTCTGGAACGAACAGGCGGACTATGGAAAGTACGCTCAGAACTGCTCCAACCCACACCACGATTGATTCTGCCTGATGGCAGTTCATCCATGAACCGTCAGCCTTTGGTCCGCAGGCATGAAATACGAATGCTGTTCCAAACGCAAGAAACAACGAAAGCACCAGAAGTGCAATGTCAAAAAATGTTACTTTTTTCATATAAACCTCACTTTTTTCAATATACTGCAATAATTACCTAGTTTCAAGGTAGGTAATTATACATTTTTCTTATTACTAGCGGTTACGAATTTCCCGCGCAACCTTTCCATGCTCAAGCACTACAGTCCGCTCGGCAACCTCGGCCACCTCCGGG
>CAKZZR010000033.1 GCA_937885475.1 uncultured Treponema sp. | reverse complement strand
GCTGGTTCCGCTTCCGTCCGTAAAAAACGTCGCGTCGCTGAATGAAAGGGATCCGTCCGTAGGCTGTACGTCGTATGGAATTTGCAGAAGGAAAGAAAGGTAGAGCGCGTCATCCTTTAGTACGAGCGGAATGACGGACAGGGGGGTGCCGTCGCTCTTAAGGTTCAGTTCCCATAGGTTCTGGTAGCCTGGTATGGGAACGAATTCCGCAGTGCAGTGCAGGGCGTTTTTTGAGGTGGCAAGATTCCGTCTGCGCCCCCTGAGCTTTGAAAACTCCTCAGGCTCTACGGCGCGGTCAAGGTACCAGCCGTAGTATTCGTTCAGCAGGATTGCAATCTGATTCTCGCCGCCAAAGAACAAATAGCGGTCGTTTCCCTTCCAGATTCCGCGAAGCTCCTGCGGAACGGCACAGAAGACGCTGAGCGAGACGAGCATCAGAAAAAGGCAGAACAGGTTTTTCATAGTATGAGTATCGGAAAATTTTAAAAAAAATACAGTTAGTTTGTGCTAACTACTTGCATAAGATTTTTATTTCTGATATAAATTTTCATGTGGTTAGCAAGTGCTAACTTAATGACGGGGAACTGGCATAATCCCTCAGAAAATGCAGTTTCTTTTCTACTCTGGTTCCCCGTCATATTTTGGTTCGGAGGAAGCTGTCATGAGTTTTGATCAGCTTGTCATGCGGTGTGCGGCACCTGCGCTCTGCGGAATAAAAAGCGCCAGCTTGTTTTCGATGCGCCTTGACCTGTACGGAAGGGAATGCGGAAAGCTTGCGGAATGGAATTCATGCTTTGCAAGTCAGGGAATTTTTATCGTGCCGCTCAAGCAAAAGGACAGCCGCGTGCTTTTCTTCGTGTATAATCGCCGTTCCTTGGAAACGCTTTTTGCGGATGAGGCTGTCCGCCTGTATCTTGAAGGAAAGGGCTACCGCACTTCTGACGGGCTGGATGCTGTGCTAGCGGAACTTTTTTTGCGTCTTGCGTCGTGCGATTCGTTTCCGCATGAGGTGGGCGTTTTTCTGGGGTATCCGCTTGAGGACGTATGTGCGTTCGAGCGCACCTCGGGAACGGGTTTTAAATACAGCGGCTGCTGGAAGGTGTACGGCGACATTGATTCTGCCGTCCGCCGGATGGATATGTATAAAAGATGCAGCGCGTTCTGCACGGGACTTTTGGCATGCGGATGCTCAGTTCCGGTGGCAGTTCAGCGGTATCGGAGAGCAAATTAAAATAGAGATGTCTTTTTTTTCAGGAGGTTTTTATGAAGAAGGCGGTTGTATATACATCAACAACAGGCAATACAGAGGCAATGGCACAGGCTGTTGCAAAGGGTGTTGAGGCGAGCGGCGCGGAGCTGTATTTGTCTACGGCAGACGCGGCAGATGCGGCTCAGGTGCTCGCAAGCGACGTGATTATCCTTGGAAGTCCTGCCATGGGCGCTGAGGAGGTTGAGGAAGTTATGGAAGGCTTCTACAACTCAATCGAAGGAAGTATTTCTGGTAAAAAGGTTGCGATTTTTGGCTCCTATGATTGGGGGGACGGCGAATGGCTTCGCCTGTGGCGCGACCGCATTGTTGCTGCTGGTGCTACAGTGGTGAACGGTGACGGTCTTGCCGGACACCTTGATCCGGATGCTGAGACGGTTGCGCTGTGCGAGGACCTTGGTAAAACGGCATAGCGGAACTCTTACATTGGTTCTCCTGGCCAAGGAGCAATCCTTGGTCTTCCGGCTGCGTTGCTGCTGGATACAAGTCATAAACGATAAAAAGTCCCCGGCTTTTTCCACAGGACGGAAAGCGTGTTCTCCCTAAAATTTGCGCTTGCGTCCTGTGTTTTTTTAGAGGTGTCCTATGAGTGAAAAATACAATGAAATAATCCTTGCATTTAAAAATAGAGGCTGCCGCATTACGGAGCAGCGAAAGAATCTTCTTGCCGTCATTCTTGATAATCCCGGCTGCTCATGCAAGGAACTTTACTATATTGCTCGCAAGGCTGACGGCGAGATTGGCCGCGCGACCGTTTACCGCACCATTCGCTTTCTTGAGGATTTTGGCTTTGTGCAGCGCCGCCGCGTCGTGGTTTTTCAGGGTGATGCTGCAGTAGTAGAATAAATTGCTTCTTTTAATTATAATAAGAGCATTATGAATTATAAGCCAGTTGATCCAAAAGCAGATTTTCCTAAGCAGGAAGAAGAAGTCTTAAGATATTGGGAGCAGAACAAGATTTTTGAGAAGTCCTTGAGCCAGCGCGAAGGGGCAGAGGAGTATGTGTTCTACGACGGCCCTCCGTTTGCTACGGGGCTTCCTCACTTCGGCCATTTCATTCCGTCTACGATTAAGGACATAATTCCGCGCTACCAGACCATGAAGGGAAAAAAGGTCGAGCGCCGCTTCGGGTGGGACTGCCATGGGCTTCCTGTTGAGAATCTAATCGAAAAGGAGCTTGGAATCAACTCCAAGCACGAGATTGAAGCCTACGGAATAGATAAATTCAACGAGAAGTGTAAGGATTCCGTGTTGCGCTATACTTCTGAGTGGCGTAAGACGATTACCCGCATGGGGCGCTGGGTTGACTTTGACCATGACTACAAGACCATGAATCCTGATTACATGGAATCAATCTGGTGGGTGGCAAAATCCTTGTGGGACAAAGGGCTCATCTACGAGGGAAAATACATCCTTCCGTACTGTCCTCGCTGCTCAACCGTCCTTTCGACCCATGAGCTTGCACAGGGCTACAAGGATGTGAACGACATGACCGTTACCGTCCGCTTCAGGATTACGAAGGCTCCTTTTGGGGTTAAGGACCCTGACATGGAGAAGGGTAACACGTATTTTCTCGCTTGGACCACGACCCCTTGGACATTGCCTTCAAACCTTGGTCTTTGTATGGGGGCGGAGGTTGACTACGTTAAGATTCTTGATAAGGAAAGCGGCGACCACTATATTTTTGCCGAAGCCCGACTTTCAGCATATTACAAGGACGAGAATGATTACCAGATAATCTACCGCCACAAGGGAAAGGATTTCATCGGCGCGCGCTACGAGCCGCTTTTCCCGTATTTCAGCCGACTTTCAGATCCTACCGTCTGCGCGGAGGAGTCAAAGCAGAAGTGTGCCGACGGTGCGTTCCGCATGTTCAATGCGGACTATGTTTCCACCGAGGACGGTACTGGTATCGTTCATATCGCTCCTGCATTCGGTGAGGAAGACCACAAGGTCTTTGCAGGAAGCGGGGTTCCTGAGGTTGAGCCTATTGACGCTGAGTGCAAGTTCACCAAGGAAGTTTCTGACTACACAGGACGGTTCGTAAAGGACTGCGACAAGGACATAATGGACCGCCTCAAAAAAGAAGGCAAAATCGTAAAGAAGGAGCAGCACCTGCACTCGTACCCGCACTGCTGGCGATGCTCAAGCCCGCTCATTTACCGCGGAATCGGCTCGTGGTTCGTGAAGGTTCAGGACCATCATGAAAGCCTTCTCAAGGCGAACAGCCAGATTAAATGGCAGCCAGCCCACATCAAGGAAGGCCGCTTTGGCAAGTGGCTTGCCGGAAGCCGAGACTGGGCCGTGAGCCGTAACCGCTACTGGGGAAACCCGATTCCAATCTGGAAGTGCGACAATCCTGACTGCAAGGAAACCTTGTGCGTGGGAAGCCGGCAGGAGCTTAAGGAGCTTTCAGGGGTTTATCCGGAAGATCTCCACAAGCAGTTTGTTGATAAGATTACGATTCCCTGCAAGAAGTGCGGCGGAACCATGCACCGCATTCCAGAGGTTTTTGACTGCTGGTTTGAGTCAGGCTCAATGCCATATGCGCAGCAGCACTATCCGTTTGAGAACAAGGAATATTTTGAGAGCCATTTCCCGGCAAATTTCATCTCGGAAGGTCTTGACCAGACCCGCGGATGGTTCTACACCCTTACAATCCTTGCAAGCCACCTGTTTGACAAGCCTGCGTTCAGAAACTGCATAGTGAACGGTCTTGTGCTTGCAAGCGACGGCCGCAAGATGAGTAAGTCATTGCGCAATTACACTGACCCGGTAGAGGCAATCAACAAGTTTGGTGCGGATGCGCTCCGCCTGTTCCTGATTCATTCTCCTGTAGTTAAGGCGGACGACCTTCGCTATTCAGATGAGGGAGTCCGTGACGTAATCAAGAACATCATCCTTCCGCTTTGGAACAGCTACAGTTTCTACGTCACATATGCGAACATTGACGGCGTTCAGCCTGACGGACATCTGTTTGACAATAAGGCGCCTTCTAATCCGCTTGACGCATGGCTTCTTTCGATTACGCAGAAGCTCATCAAGGACGTTACTGCCGGGCTTGAGGACTATGACCTGAGCGGTGCGGTTGACCCAATCGTTACCTTTATAGAAGAGCTTAACAACTGGTACATCCGCCGAAGCCGCCGCCGCTTCTGGAAGAGCGAGAATGACTCGGACAAGAAGGAAGCATATGAGGCGCTGTACATTGCATTAAAGACATTCAGTCAGGTTGCTTGTCCGTTCGTTCCGTTCATTACGGAGGAAATCTGGCAGAATCTGAAAACTTCCGCAGACAAGGAATCGGTTCATCTTACCGACTATCCGGTCTATAATGAGAAATGGCACAACGAGGAGCTTGAATTCAAGATGGCGACCGTTCAGAAGGCTGTCTCAATGGGACGAAGCCTCAGGAATACGTTCAACCTCAAGAACCGCCAGCCGCTTGCTTCCGTTGCCCTTGTAACGCGCGATGTGAACGAGAAGCGCGTGCTTGCCGAGATGGAGGATTCCATCCGCGAGGAACTGAACGTCAAGAAGGTTGAATTCCACGACCGCGAGGACGAGCTCGTTGAGTACAAGGCGAAGGCAAACTTCAAGGTTCTTGGAAAGGAGCTTGGTCCTAAGATGAAGGCAGCCGCAGGCGTAATCATGACGCTTTCGAGCGAGCAGATTCAGTCAATCCTTGAGGGAACTGCTCTTTCAATTGACGTAGACGGAACGACTGTTGAGCTTGATGAGCAGAAGGTCATCGTGGAGCGCCTTGAGAAGGACGGACTCAAGGTTCTGAATGACGGAACCCTTACGGTCGGTCTTGACTCAAAGATTACCGATGAGCTCAAGAAGGAAGGCTATGCGCGCGACCTTGTGCGCGGAATCCAGAATCTCAGGAAGGAAACCGGTCTGAACGTGACGGACAGAATCACCCTCAAGGTTTCTGGCGACGACGAGCTTAAGTCTGCGTTCGCAATGTTCGAGTCTTTCGTAACTGGCGAGGTTCTTGCAAAATCTGCGGAATTCGTTCCTTCGCTCAGCGGCGGCACGGTCGTTGACTGCGAGGACAAGCAGTGGAGTATTTCCATTGAAAAAGCTTAGTCCGCTTTTGGGCAGGATGCGAGGAGTTTTTGCCTGCATTCTGCTTGTTTCTGCAAGCTTTGTTTTATTCTCATGCCGTTCCGTTCAGGCGCAGCCGGAGCTTGACCCTCTTGATTTGCTCGACGGCTCAAGTTCGTTCTATCTGCGCATTCCGGCGGCGGCTGATTACTCTTTGATTTCAAAATTACTGCAAAAGAACATAGACGGTCTTTCTGAAAAAAATGCAGAGAAGGTGAGTGAGCGCATAGATACGGTGTACGTGGGGCTTGCGCGGCACCGTAAGTCTACGGAATACCAGCTTTCCGCATCCTGCGATTTTCCGAAGGCTGCCATTTCCGCGGCATTCTCCAAAAAAAATGGCTGGAACGCCGAACCGATTTTTTTGCCTGATGCCGATGGAAAAAAAGTTGGGTATACGATTTACGATAATTCTGCTGTGCAGGTGTCGTTTCCGTCGTCTGATATAGTCTGTGCCGGTCGCGCCGTTCCGCTGATGGTGGAGCAGTTTCATGACCGTGTGAACTCACTTCCGTTGGAGACGGACTCGCCTCTGCTTCCTGACGTGCATTCGTGGCTTGAGTATGAAGACGGCTTAAAGAATGAGGAAATCCGTTTTTTTGCCGCAAAGCCGCAGTCGTTTCTTACTATGCTGACGGGCGCTCAGCTTAATTTTCAGCTTGTGTATGTGCGTGGCATTATGGAAAACGACCCGCTCAATGACCGGCAGTTCCGCATGCAGCTGGAATTTGAATTCCGCGACAAGCGACTTGTTCCTGCCGCAAGGGGTGCGCTTACAGTTGCCTTTGGGCTGACTGATTCAGGGGTGCTGCGCGAGACGGAAACGCATCTTACTATCCGGAACATAAAAATCAACAAGAATCAGCTGTACGGAATCCTTGTGCTGTAAGAGATGCCTATGAAAAAAATGCTTTCAGCCGCGCTTTTTCCGCTTATTTTTTATGCCTGCTCCTCCTCCGTGCATCTTCCTGTTCCTGGGGAGGATTCCGTAAAGGTCAACAATATTTACATTGAATATATGAGCCTTGGCGATTCCTATATGGATTTGGGAAAGTACGACAAGGCAGTGGAATACTATTCTTATGCCAGACAGAACAAGGATTTGTACTGGACGGCGTATTACAAGATGGGGCGTGCCTACGCGTTTGCAAAAAATTACAAGCAGGCCCGCAAGGTGTACAACCGTCTTTTAAAGCGCGACCGTTCAAATCTGGAACTTCAGACTTCGATAGCCTATCTATACGCCATGGAAGGAAACGTTTCTGCTGCGGTGAGCATCTATGAATACCTTGAAGGGCAGAATAAAGAGAATGCTGATGTCCTTGTGAATTTTATAAACGTGCTTTTTGCCGACGGACAGAACGACTATGCCAAGATAAAACTTGCGGAGCTCAAGGAGCGTTTTCCTGACAATACGAGCATCGCCGCCTTTGACAAAAAAATTGCAGAAATCGACGGCACCAATCTTGATGATGATTCAGAGGACGAGGCGGCTCCTGAAGGCGGGGCGGAAGCAGCGTCTGGTGACGCTTCCGCTGCTTCTTCCTAGCGCTTAGCGCTATCAAATTGCTCTAATTTTTTTCGATGAATTCGTTGTATTTTTCTATGTCCACATGGAAGCCTATAATCTGCGAGTCGGCTTCTGACAGCGCGTGATTTAGTGCCTCATGGGCTTCCGTAACAAGGCGTTCCGCCGGCATTTTGCGGGTGGCGGTGCTTGAGATGCCAACGTTTATGTCAGCGGTCAATTGTCGTTCCGCGCATTTTTCCGTCAGCGCACGGTGGAATTCCGAGGCAAAATCTTCTGCCTCGTCAATGCCGAAGCCTTCCTTGATTGCGGCGAATACATTTTCCGTAAAATCAAAGACGAGTGCGTTAGAAAAATAATCTGCCGTGAGTGCGTTCTTTACGATGTCAGTTATGCTTGAATCTTCTGCGTTGTTTCCTTTTGTGTCGACAAGGAACAGCGAAATTTCTGGGTTTCCGTCGCCCATAAGCTCGTTCAGTTTTGCAACTAGCGGGCTGACAGGCTTTTCCTCTAGCGTCTTTATCTCTATCTTTTCTTCCTCTGCCGGAAAAATGTCCATCTGGATATCAGACGCAGCATCCTGTTCGGTCTGAGCTTCTGCTTGAGCTTCGCTTTCTTCTGATTCTTGTGCTAGCGGTGATTCCGTCTGCGGAAGTTCTGGCTTACGCTCTTCTTCTTCATCTGTCTGCGGCTCCTGTCCTGCGGTGGAAAAAGAATCGTCCGATGAAGAAATCTCGTTTGCCGTCTGTTCCGCCTCTCTGTTATTTTCTTCTTCTTTCTTGTCGTCAGTGTTTTTTTTGCCTGCCGGTGTATTCTCGGTTTCTTCCGTGTCGGAGTCACTCTGCGAAACTATGAGCAGGAGGATAGCCGTAAGAATGGTGCAGGCAAGGATAATCAGAAATGAAACTTTTGCGTTCTGAAAAATAATCTCCGGGCGGAGCTTGTAGAATGCCGCTGAAAAAACATAGGAATCGGAATCCTTTACAATCTGCCGCGAGAAGCTTTTTATCATGGAGGTAGGCTTTTCGTCAAAGGAATAGGCTCCGTTCTTTATGCAGAGCGTTCCGCCGTTTTTTTCAAGTCGGAGAGCGATGATGTTCTGGTCGTCGTTTATCTTGCGGAGCGCCGAGGCGTTTTCTGGAGCGGACTCAAGCTCATTTGCATATGTATTGAATAGCGCCGAGGCTCTCTCATCTCCCCCGGAATATTCCTGATAAGTGTTTCCGATAAAAAGTGCGATGGAAAAAACAAAAACGATAAGAGCAAAAATTGAATAAATTTGTATCAGCAGTTTGTTCATATTAATAAGTATATCGCAGTATAAAATTCAGCGCAAGATTCACATATTCCGAAAGCGCTTTGTTCGGAACGGACGTGCGGTACCAGGCGATGAGCGGAAGAAGGGGCGCAAAAAGCGGGTTTTGGGAAACTTCTGCGGGCAGGAGTTGTGTCTGTGTGGCGCGTGTTTTTAGGTCTGCGGCATCATTTTTTAGCTCTTTAAAAAAATGAGCGGAATCAAAGGTTGTGCGCTTAAGAATTCCTTGGGCGGCGGTCTCCTTTGGCGCTCGGTTCCTGCCGTCTATGCTGATGTGGTATTCCATTCCGTCTCGTGTGCAGGAAGCGCCATGTGCCTGTAGCCACTGCTCAAACGCCGCTTGATACGAGGCGAGGACGGCTGTGGTATGGCGGCTTTTGCTGAGCGATGTGAGCGGCACGCGATGCAGGAGCCGTGAGAACTGCTCTTCCGCGGGGAGCGTGCGGCTTGCGCTTCCGTCGTATAAGTCGTCCAGATACGTTCCTTCCGTGTATGCTTTTCCATCTGCATACGAAAAATCTGCCCCGATGACGCGGAGCCTGCAAAAGCCCGCGCGGAGCGCAAAGTCCAGGGCTGCAATCGTTACGGTACCGGAGGCAGAGTCAGCCTCAAAGAATGCGCCTGGCGAGGCGGCGCGGGCGTAGCGGTCCAGCGGGTGCGCTGACGTGGTGAACACTACGGCTGACCTTGGCGCATGAACGACGGCGCTGTGGTTTGCGGTAAGCTCAAAAATAAAAAGCTGGGGCTTGTCTGCCCGTCCATTTCTTTTTGAGAAATGATTGAATGAGACATGCTGCGCGTCCACAGAAAAAACGGCATCCGGCGCTATGCTTCGGCGTTGCAGCGCCTTGTATGCGGTGTCAGTCGCGATGATGTAGCAGTCGTCCGTGCGCTCCTTGAGCGCCTTCAGACTTTGCTTGAGCGACGGGCCTGCCGCAACGATGACGGCGGTCTTATGAATCGGAATGGAGTAGATGGCTTTTGTCTGATGCTCTGCGGCAAAAGAAAGGTTTTTCATGATGTTCGCAGTCCATATCTTGCCAAAATGAGCCTGAACGGAAAAATCCGCCGAGATTTTCTTGAGAGCGTCCTGAACGGCGTTCTGTGCATGATCATAGGCTGACTTGTTTTCCTGCGCCCATACAGAATGAGCGGCAAGCCCAAGCCGCGGGTAGAGTGCGGGAAGATATAGGCTCAAAAGCCTCTCTGCCAGTTCGCGTATGGAGCAGGCTGCAATTCCGCTTCCATTTTCTAATAGTCCGCGCACTTCCTGCGCACCTTCCTTTAGAAAGTCGATGTCTGCCTGACTTTCTTCCACGGCAAGAATGAACGCATGGGGAAATCGCTTTTTGAGTGCGCTCAGATGAAATCCTCCGCACAGCCCAAAAATGACAAAAAAATCGTTTTCTGCCTGCAATGTGGCAAATCGCTCCGCTTCTTGCCGGGGAGAATATTTAGAATGAAGCGGCTTTCCGTTCTGAAGCACAGGAACCGCGCTTCCGTCCTTTGCCGTTATAAAAGATGAGTAGAACATGTCAGATTCCTATCAATGTGGTTATGAATGCGCAGGCTTTTTTCTGTAGAGCAAGAAGCTGCTCTCTTGCAAGCGTCGGGTCGCCCGTCCGCCGGTATGAAAGATATTCAATCGGAAAGCATTCTTTTATGAACGCCTCATCGTGCTGTTTTTCCTTAAGGAAGCGTCGTGCATTCTGTTGTGCGTCCGCATTTTTTGCTTCCGAGCATGAAATTTTTATCGGAGTGAAGCTTTTTGGAAGCATTCTTTTCGCCTCAGAAAAATCGATGTCGCGGATGCTTCCCAGCGTGTTCGCGTACGAAAAACCTGCCGAAAGCCGGAACGCCCGTGCCGAAAAGCGGCTGCTTTCCCGCGAAAACCACGCCTCGTACACAGCCAGTGCGCCTGCATTGAAGCGGCTCCGTGTTATTCGTGTTTCCTTTGTGCAAAGCCGACCAGCCACTGCATCATTCTGCGTGTCCAGTGCGTTCGGCATTGTATGCTGAAAGCCACGTGCGCTTGCAAGATCCAACCCGCAGAGAAAAACCGGACCGCTCGTCATGCTCAGGGCGGCCTCAAGCGCGGTTCCTGAGACCGTTCCGTTCCGTTCCGCAGAGAATGACGGAATGCCGCAGCGTGCAAGCAGGGCGCTTCCTGCTCCGTCTCGGTAGGAAAGGGGAACGATGGTGCTTTGGGAAAGGATTTTTGAGAATGCGGCTCCCTCTGCAGAAAGAGCGAGCGGAATGCCATGCTGTTTAAGGAGCGCCGTCAGATGGAGCTTTGCCCAGTAGCCGCCGTCCGTAGAAATCACCAGGTCAGGAGTTATGCCGTGGTGCAGGAGCGGGCTGAGTGCGGAGGACACGGCAATAAGAAATACGCGGTTCCGTATTTTTTGTATTTCGTAAAGTGATGAAGAAAGGCTTGTGCCGCTTGCGGCAATCAGAACCGGTTCCGTTCCGCGTTCAATCGTGGCAAAGTGCCGTCCGTTCCGTATGAAAGCGACGGCATTTTTAAGCCATCGTTTTGAAAAATATCCGTTCGTGTTAAGGATTGTCTGGCTCAATTCCAGTTGTTTTTTTATGACAGCCCATGCTATGTCTGACAGCTCCGCAAAAATTTTTGCGCATGGCAGCCATTGTGCGAAGTGCGCATACAGGATTCCGTCTTCTTTAAAAAAAGCCTGAAGTTCCGCCTCAAATGTGTGGCGCTCGTCCGCAGAGAAAAGATGGAACACTGCGTCAAAAAGCGTGTCCGCCTCAGAAAAGGCATTCGTAAAACGCACCGCGCAAAGGCGGATTCCGGGAAATTTTTCGCGGAAAAACGGCGCGCAATAGGAAAGCCCCGGCTCAAGAATGACGAGCGTCTGCGCCTTGAACGGAATTTCCGTATTCTGTACGAAAACCTTCGCTTCGTTTTGAGGATTGTATGCGGAATGAATCATGCAGCCTTCTGCGCTGCAAGTGGGTGAGCCGTTTTTGCTTGTAAGAAATTGTATCTCGGGCATAAAAAAAGGAGGCAGGCTACTTCCTGCGCTCCTTTGAGTATATCACATAATGGGAACTCAAGAAAGTCCCAGCTCGTTGAACAGTCTCTTGTAGGTTGTGAACTGCTCTGATTTTGCGAATTCTACGATTTTATCCTCCGGAAGGTTTTCAAGAAGCTGATCCATGTACAGGAGAACTGATTTTACGTCGCTTTTCAGGCTGTCAGAGATTTCTGCATCGCTTACTGCCTGCATTTTTTCAATCGGCTCTGCCTCTGGGCGCGATTCGTCAATTTCCAGTTCCTCGTCTGAAAGTGCAGTGTTAGTCTCTGCTTCTACGGAAGGAAGTTCTTCCGCGTCTTCTGCTGCCGTCACTTCCTGGGGTTCTGCCAAAAGCTCTTCTGAATCGGTCGGCAATGCGTCTGATTCGCTCTCCGCGCTTTCATTCTCTGGCTCCTGTACTGCCTCTATAGAAGGGAACGGATCTTCCTCTGCTGATTCCATCGTAATCTCGGCGGAATCGATGTTCTTGTCTTCCTTGAGGTAGTCAAGGTTTTCTTCTGAAATTGCCTCGCCGATTTCCGGTTCCGGCGCAAGAATGTCGTCAATTACGGCATCCGCATCAATGTCCTCAACCGGAATGTCCGCGCTTTCTGAGGTCGGAATTGACGGAATCGGCTCTTCTGGAATCTTGCTCGCCTCAGGCTCGCCTTCGCTTACAGACTCCGTGCTTTCTGCCTCGCATACAGACTCCATGAAGTCATCGCTTGAGGATTCAACAAGAATTGAGTCCTCTTGCTTGGTCTCCGCCTCTGTCTCAGAAAAATCCTCAACTTTTGGAATTGAGATTTCTGATTCCGGCTCTTCTTCGGCATTCTCAAAAACCGGCTCCTCAAGCGTCTCATCGCTTACGTCCAAAGAAAGACCTGAGTCGATGTCGCTTGGAATCTCGATATCCTCTTCAATTGCGCCAAGCGCCTCGTCGTCAGTAAAATCTGCGGGAATCTGGCTCTGAGCGGCGCTGTCGTCCTCTTCTGTTGCGGAAGGCTCTTCCGATAGGTCTTCTTCCGCTGTGGGGGCTGCGTTTGCTTCGTCTGCCTCCGGCTCGGAAAGTTCTTCCTCTGTGTTTTGTACGTTCTCTTCCTCGGAAGTGCCGTCAAGCGCTTCATCAAGAGAGATACCATCGTCTGCTTCTACGCTGAATTCTGGCGCGGAAGCCGCTTCTTCTTCAATTTCTGCTTCTGCGGCAGCTTCCGGCTCTCCGGCAGGCACTGTGTCGTCAGCTACTGCCTCCGGCTTTTCCCCAGTTTCGTCGGTCTGCTCATCTTCCGCATCTACGGCTTCCGTAAAGTCTGCGGTGTTCATGATGTTGTCAAGCTCGTTTCCAGA
>CAKZZR010000032.1 GCA_937885475.1 uncultured Treponema sp. | reverse complement strand
CTTGGCGTGTTCTTTACGCTTTTCGGTGTTGCCCTCATGAATCTTATTCCGGGAATCAACTACAACATTCTTCAAGCTGCTGCAATCTCAATAATCGGTGGTGCTGACGGTCCTACGTCAATCTACGTTTCTGCAAAGCTTGCGCCAGAGCTTATGGCTGTAATCGCCGTTGCGGCATATTCGTACATGGCGCTCGTTCCTATGATTCAGCCGCCGATTATGAAGCTTCTTACAACTCAGAAAGAGCGTGAAATCCGCATGGATCAGCTCCGGGAGGTAAGCAAGGCAGAAAAAATCCTTTTCCCGATGATGCTTCTTGTGCTTACGATTTTGCTTTTGCCGCCAGCATGTCCGCTTATCGGTATGCTTGCATTCGGAAACTTCGTTAAGCAGTGCGGCGTGGTTGAGCGCCTTTCAAAGACAATGGAAAACGAACTCATGAACATCGTTTCCATTCTTCTTTCCTTGGGTGTTGGAAGCCAGATGACTCCTGAAAAAATCATCAATGCAAACTCTCTTGGCATCATTCTGCTTGGTTTGGTTGCCTTTGCCGTTGCTTCTGCCGGCGGTATCATTATGGCTAAGGTCATGAACCTCTTCCTTCCAAAAGGAAAGAAAATCAATCCGCTCATCGGTTCTGCAGGTGTTTCTGCCGTTCCGATGGCTGCCCGCGTTTCAAACAAGGTTGGACTTGAATATGATCCTTCAAACTTCCTCCTGATGAACGCAATGGGACCGAATGTTTCCGGCGTAATCGGAACTGCAATCGCAGCCGGCGTGTTCATCGCAACATTCGCTCAGTAAGCGCAGGCGGTGCATGGAGTGCATAAAATCGTCCGGTTTTCGGGCGATTTTTTTTATAAAAAGGAACTGCATATGACAGAAAAAGAAAAGATGCTTTTGGGTGAGCTGTATGATTCAAGCGATGCGGAGCTGACGGCGCTCCGTACTCAGGCGCATGGGCTGTGCCGTGCATACAACGCGCTTGATGATGCGGAGGCTGAGGAGCGAAACCGTGTGCTTTGCAAACTGGTGCCGCAGCATGGCGCTGGCGTGTATCTTCAGGGACCAGTACAGTTTGACTACGGGCTTTTTACGACGATTGGTGAGAATTCCTATGCAAATTTCAACTTCACCTGTCTGGACTGTGCGCCGGTAACGATAGGAAGAAACGTGTTCATCGGACCGAACGTGTCGCTCCTTACGCCGGTGCATCCGCTCAAATGGAAAGAACGAAATCTGTTTAAAAAGCCCGACGGAACGATGGGTTGCCATGAGTATGCAAAGCCCATTTCAATTGGCGACAACGTGTGGATTGCAGGTAACGTTACCATATGCGGTGGCGTTTCCGTGGGCGAGGGAAGCGTCATTGGAGCCGGAAGCGTCGTTACACGAGACATTCCGCCGAACGTCGTTGCCGTAGGAAATCCATGTCGCCCAATCCGCCAGGTGGAAAACGATTAGCCGCTTTTTTTACTTAAGCTTGCTCACTAAATTCTGTACGGAAAGGTTCTGCGGGTACAGTTCCTGGCAGCGGTCGTACCATTTTTTTGCCTCTCCGTATTTTTTTTGCCGCTGGCAGGAGTAGCCTATTGACGAGTAGATGTTGAATAAATCTGCCTGCTCAAAGCGGATTCCCGGATTCGCTATACAGCGCTCCAGGGCTTTTCGCCCTTTCTTGACCTTTGCAAATGGAGCCGGTGCGTATATGTCCTGCGCATGGATTAAAAAATGCGCGGTGCCGTTGGAAAAGTCTTCTTTTACCGCTTTTTTTGCGTTGGCGCGTACCTTGAGTCCGTTTGAAAGCACGTAACCGGTGGTCTTTGCGGTACAGTTTGCCGAGATTGCGTGCGCAAGCATTGAATATGCGTCGCTTCCGTGGCGTTCCTTGAGTGCGAGCTTTGCAAATTCTATCGCCCGGTCATAGTCCTCTCCGGCTTTTTTATTTACGTCCTCCGTTTCAGATGTGTCGCTCAAATCCATTTTCTCAAGATTCGTTAAATCGTAGTTTTCCATAAGAATCATGCCGTAATAGTAGAACGCGCGCGCCTTGTGTACGTTCATGCGGTATGCGTCGCTTCCGTATTGCGTTTCTGCGTCTGTAAGCGCGGCGTTAAAAGTGGCGTTCCGGGCTTCTTCATCTGCAAGTTCATGATTAAAATATCCATCCATGAGTGCTTGCAGCGCCTTTGTGTAGGGAACATCGCGCTCGCCGTTAAGTCTTGTGCTTGCTTCCTGTGGCGTCGGGTCATTTTCGTCCGCATCGTCCTCATCCTCAAGCTCTGCGCGCTCCTCTTCCGTCATCTCTACGGATGACAGGATTTTTACCGTTTTGTTGTCCTTTGCAAATGCCGCTGACAGCGCAAAAATTGCTGCCGTGGCAATCAGTTTTTTTATCATGCGAATCATAGTTCCTCGGTTTGACATTGATTTTCATATTTTATAGTATTTTTTCATTCTGTTGAATAGGAGCGGCAGGGAGGGAATCGCTTTTACGCTGAGGATACTATGGATATTGCTGGCATAAAGCAGGGCACAAAACAGCTCGTGAAGGAAAACATCCTGCGTGCGGAACGGGAAGGGCGGTTCAATGACGAGGTGCTTCCTCCTGACTACGATGCGATGCTTCCTGTTACGGACGACTATGAATTCATTCCCAAAAATCTAGGCTTTGTCCTTTGGTCGCTTTTTGTGCGGACAGTGGCGCTTTTGGGCGCAAAGCCTCTGGTTCACATTGCATTCGGCGGAAGGGTACGGGGGCGGCAGAATCTGCGGGGACTTAAGGGTGCCGTGCTTGTGTGCAATCACGTCCATATTCTTGATAATATGCTGGTGCGCCATGCTGTGCGCGGACACCGCCTGTACATAACCGTTGCGGAATTCAACAGCATGAAAGGAATTTTGGGGTGGATTCTGCGTGGCGCGGGAACGCTTCCGTTCAGCCATTGCTTTTCGGCGATGAAAAAAATGGGCGCGGCAATAACCACGCTCCTTAAAAAGGGAAATTTTGTGCTGTTCTATCCAGAAAAGGCGTTGTGGCCACGCTATGAAAAACCTCGTCCATTTATCGAAGGCGCGTTTCATTGCGCGGTGGTTAATGACGTTCCACTTGTTCCTGTTTTTATCCGTTGGCGTGAGCCGTCCAAACTGCGCCGCCTGTTCAGCAAGCAGAAGGTTGCGGAACTGCATATCCTTGAGCCGCTCTACATTCCCGCTGACCAAGCCATGCCTCGCAAAGAAAAAATGCAGCTTTATATGGAAGAATCGTTCCGCCTTATGAGTGAATGTGCGGCGCAGGATTAGAAGCCAAGCGCCTCTCCAATAAGGACGACTTTGATTCTTCCCTGCGGCTTGCATCTTTTTGTGCGTACGAACACATTGCAGATTGAGTCTGCCGCTCCGCAGTCCGCGCATTCGCCGGTCTTAAGGCATGGCGTGGACAGGTTGAACCGCTGTGCGTTTATGGGAGCCGCTACGTTCCTTGCGCGCTCGTATGCTGCCTGCGCGTTCGGCACAACCTTGTTCATGCCGCAGGCAATTATGACGCTTTTGGGACCGTAAATGAGCGCTGCAACGCGGTTTCCGTTTCCGTCTATGTTGTACAGCTCGCCGTTCTGGGTTATGGCGTTCGTTCCGCTCAGGAATGTGTCGCAGAGCAGGGCGTTCCGCATCAAGGTTTGTCGTTCCTCCGGTGTTTTTGCCGTGTCGCGGTCAATGCAGGCATGCGTTTTTCGCACCTCGTCGATTACGCCAATCTGCTCCATGGTAGCACAGCCTCCCCAGGAAACAACGTCGTCCTTTGCGATGAGCGAAAGAATCCGTTCCTTTGCGGTGATTCCGTCCGCGCAATAATAGGCTTCAAATCCGTGTGCGGTGAGCGTTTTTATAAGGCATTGAGCCAGTTTTTCGTTTCGTGTCTGTTCGGGTGTCATGTGTTCTCCAAAAATCATCTTGCCCTGAAGGCCGCTAGAACTGTGTTTTATATCCAAGGTTCACCTTGAACGCCGAGCCGTAATGCTCATCCAGCAGGTCAGAAATCCTTCCCTGAAGCATAAAATGAACCTCTCCGTTGTAGAAATTCGTCGTTATGTACGGAGCGATTGTGATGGTGTAGTCGTCAAGAATCTTTTCCGGCTCAGAAACCAGGTCGCTCAGGTTTTTGTTTGGGAACGTGAACGCCGAGTTAAAGCCGAACGTGAATGTCTTGTTGCTCAGGTGCAGCGTGTCGCTGAAAATGTTCAGGTTCACGCCTGACGTATCCGTGATGAAAATGAAGTCGTCCACGGTTTCCTGCGGAAGGCTGAAAAGCGTAAGATGAATCTGGCTCTGCTTTGTCCTGAACCTCGGCTCAACCAAAAGGTAGGCCGTGTCCTCGTTTATCTTGAATTCTTCGTCCTCTTTTTTGAATTTCACCTCAGAAACCCCCGCCTGAATGAAGAGCGACGTGGTGTAGGCATTTCCTATAAGGATGTTCGTTCCTGCGCGCCAATAAATTGTGTCCACTATGATGAACGCGTCCTGTTCGCTGTTCGATTTGAGCGGAAGTCCAAGACCTCCGGCAATGTCAAAGGTAAAGTAGCGGTAGTTTCCTGCGAATCGAAGGTCGCTGTTCAGCACATAGCAGTCCTCCAGCTCATGGTTCACGTAAAAATAAAAGCCGGTTGCTATTGGAGCCTTGTTCAGGCGGATTACGTCCGCGCCGCCCACGCCGAATACTGGGTAGATGATTGAGCCTGAAAGACCAAGCCAGCTTTCTGTTATTTTTGACGCGATGGGCTGAATGCCGAACTGTCTGCGCAAAAAGGTGTCTGAACCAATCGGCTCGTAGGTTCCCACAAAAAAACTCAGGTAGTTCGTGGCGCTCGGAAGCTGCTGGCGTGCTATAAGAGAGAGTTCGTCTATTCTGAATCGTGCCGGAGATTCCTTGAAAATGGAATTTTTTACGAGGTCGTCGGTAGCCAAGGAGAATTCTGTGTTCATGATGAGGTTTTTGGAGAGGCTGAACTGACCTGAAAAAAAGGACTGAATCTCAAGTGCCGGGTCAAAGTTGTCCTCCTCGCTTGAGTAGAAGTCGCCCTTTGCGCCCGCAAAGCCGCTGAAATAAATGTCTGCGAACAAAAATGATGTTATTAATAGAAAAAATGCTGCAAACGCATGCTTTTTCATTGAATTTCTCATAGTCTAAACCGCTCCAAAAAGAATTCTCCTTAAACAGTATCGGCATAAAACTCCGCTGACTTTAGAAAAAACGTTTTGAAGAAAAAATGAAAAAAACTGCAATTAATTTACTTGAATTATGGCGGTTTCGGTATATAATAAACGGCATGAGTGATTATCTTGATCCAAACAATGAAGAATTATTGAAAGATTTCTTTGCTGAAGCTGAACAGCAGGTGGAGACTCTTGAAAGCAACGTGCTTGTAATAGAAAATGATCCGACTAATCATGATGCTGTCGATGAAATTTTCCGTGCCGCTCATACTCTGAAGGGTGGCTCGGCGACAGTAGAGATGACAGAGTTGTCCGGATTCACTCACAAAGTTGAGGATGTCCTTGATGAAATCCGCTCGGATCGTCTTGAAGTTAGTGAGCCTGTTGTCGATGTACTTCTTTCATCTATTGATGTTATCAAAGCAATGATGGAAGCCCGTCAGAACGGCGATGTGTATTCCGAGGATATTTCTGAAATTGAAGAAAAGCTGAAGTCCTACATACCGGAAAAAGGCGCTAAAGGAAAAAAATCGGCTCCTGCAGCCGCGCCTGCGCCTAAGCCTGCTGCGCCGGCTCCAAAACCAGCCCCTGCCGCAGGACCGTTTGATTATCCAAAGCTTTCCGAGGATGAATTCAACGAACTTAAGAATGCGTGCGAAGGTTCTCAGAAGCTGTGGCGCGTTGCCGTTAAGTTTGATGAGAACAATCCTATGAATTCCGTCGGCGGTATTCAGGTTTTTGCCGCGCTCAAGGCTTTGGGAAGCGTCCTCAAGACGGTGCCTGATTTTGATGCGCTGTATGAGGACGAATTCTACGAATGTGTATATTATTACATGGCTTCTGATGCGGATGCTTCTAAGATTGAGGATACCGCGTTCTTGGGCGATGTTACCATCTGCACGGACGCGCAGGTGATTGAGGCGGCTGATGGTGCTGACGAGGCTCCTGCTGCGCCTGCTTCTGCTCCAGCGGAACCTGTGAGCGCTCCTGTTGCCAGCGCAGCGCCTGCCGCTCCCGCAAAGGAAGAGGCGAAGGCCGCTGAAAAAACGGCGGAGAAAAAAGCCGACAAAGGCGGAGACAAAAAAGAGCATGGAGCTTCCCAGCAAAGTTCCGTTCTTCGCGTTGACTCAAAGCGCGTTGACTACCTTCTCAATCTTGTCAGCGAGATTGTCATTGCAAAAGCCGGCTTCAACCAGCTTTCAAATACGCTTAACGCAGAGCTTGTGGATTTTCAGGGAACGCAGGCGCTTTTCCGCGACAAGATACACCGTCTTTTGGAAAGCCTGCCTCATTATCTTGAGGAGCTTAATTCAGGTCGTTCCGCACGCGAAATCAAAGAAGAAATCTCTGCCGAGCTGGGCGACATTTCTTCTTCATATGAAAAAAATGAGGCGAACCTCAAGTCACTTTCTGTTAAGTTCCGCTCGTCCACGCAGAACTTGGGTCGCATTGCAAGCGAGCTTCAGGAAGGCGTAATGAAAATCCGAATGGTTCCAATCAATCAGATTTTCAGCCGCTTCCCGCGCGTCGTTCGAGACCTTTCTCGCGATTTGAACAAAAAAATCGACCTTCAGATTGAAGGTGAGGATACAGAACTTGACAAGTCTGTCGTAGAGGATTTGCTTGATCCTATCATGCACTGTGTTCGTAATTCTGTGGATCATGGTGTTGAGGCTCCGGATGTGCGCGTTGCCGCCGGAAAGTCTGAGACAGGTACCGTCCTTCTTAAAGCTTCAAACGAAGGAAACCTCATCGTCATCGAAATTACGGATGATGGTGCCGGAATCAACGTTGAGAAGGTTAAGAACAAGGCCATTCAGAAGGGACTTATTCACCCAGACAAGGTGCTTTCCGATCAGGAAGCGTACCAGCTTATCTTTGAGCCGGGCTTCTCCACTGCGGATAAGATTTCAAATGTCTCTGGTCGTGGCGTAGGTTTGGATGTCGTTAAGACTATGATTGAAAAACTGAACGGGACGGTTACCGTTTTCTCTACTCCGGGAAAGGGCACCACGTTCAGCATAAAGTTGCCGCTTACTATGGCGATTATTCAGGGCTTGCTCGTCCGCGTTGGTCGGGAAATTTACTCAATTCCGATTGCATCGGTCATCGAAAGCCAGCGTATCCTGCCGAGCGAAATCAAGACAATCGACAGCTACGAGGTGCTCAACCTTCGCAGCGAGGTTATCAGCGTCCTTCGTCTTTCTCGTCTCTTTGGCATCAAGGATACAAAGCAGGACGAATACTGCAATATAGTTATCGTAGGTTCCAAGGATAGAAAGGTCGGCGTAATGGTTGACTCTCTCATAGGTGAAGAAGACGTTGTTATCAAGCCGTTGAAGGATCAGTTCACGGCTTCTCCAGGTATTGCTGGTGCATCTATTCTTGGAGATGGTTCTGTTTCATTGATTATTGACGTAAGCCAGCTTTTGGAATTAAGCCTTAAGCAGGATGCTGATGCAAATCAGATGATGAGCTTATAGTAGTGGGGTTTTTATGACTATTGAATCGATTCTTATTTCTGATGAAAACACAGAACTGACTACTGCTGCGGTTACTGCTGATGTTGAGCAGGATCGCAAGGCTCAGGATGTAATTGACTTCAAGATGGTAACCTTTTCGCTTTCTGGAAAAGATTATGCCATCGACATTATGTATGTAAAGGAAATCGCAAAGGCAGGAATGTTCACGTATGTTCCTAATACGTTGCCGTTTGTTGTAGGTGTCTACAACCTTCGTGGAGATATCATTCCGATTCTTGATATGCGTATTTTTTTCAATATCGATGTTCCGGAACAAAAGCCGGATGCGCTCTGCAATCTTCTTATTCTTACGGTAGAGGAGCAGACCTTCGGTATTATCGTTGATAAGATTGACAAGGTTGTTGGCGTTCAGAAGGCTTCCATTCAGCCGCCGCATCCACTTTTTGTTGACATCAACATCAAGTATATTTCCGGCGTTGTTGAAAGCAGCAAGCGCTTGTATATCTTGCTTGACATCTCTCGCATCTTCTCTAAGACAAAGGATGAGGAGGAATATAAGCTTGAGGCTCGTCAGGCATCGATTACAAAGCAGATGGAGGCTTCGTTCAACGAAACACGTGCCTCAAAAAATGCAACCACTGCCGAAGTGTCGGATAAGAGACCTGCAAGCGTTGCAGAAGCCTATGCAAAGGCTTCCAAGGCAGAGACTCCCGCTCCAAAAGCGGACGACATAACGCAGTCAAATGATTATAAATTCGTCGTTGAAGGTCTTAAGAAATTCGGAAAATTCAATGTTTCAGAATTGAACGAAAGTTGGGTAAAGCATCGTTTTTCTGAATGGCAGAAGGAGCGTTCTGGCTCTTCCGTGCAGATTCAGAATGAGGCAGATGCGCAGGCATTCCTCAAATCTTTCTGGTCAACAGGAACTGATCAGTTCTGGTCTTCTGATTATGCGGATCAGGTGTATAAGATTCTTCCTGACAACAGCGCAAAGCAGATTGCCGTATGGAATCCTGGCTGCTCAAAGGGCTGTGAGACATATAGTCTGGCGTGCGTCTTGGCAAAGCGCTATCCTGGTGCTAAAATCCGTATTTATGCACAGGATACAGATTTGCTGAACGTTTCAAACGCTCCTATGATGACAGTTCCTGCGGAGCAGGCATCCGGTTGGCTTGCACCTTATCTTGGAAAAACTGCATCTGGAGAAAATACCTTCAATCAGCAGATAAAAGAAAGCATCATGTTTGAATATCATGACTGCCAGCATACTAATGCCTTGCCAATGATTGATTTGATTTTCTCCCGCGATTTGCTGTCCTTATTGGACGACGGCGCGCAGAAGAATGTTCTTTCAGATTTTGAGGAAAAACTGAAGGGAAACGGAATCTTATTCTTGGGTGAGAATGAGTCCATCTCTCACATGCAGCAATTCTTAGAGCACAGTGAAGGTGCACTTACCGCATATTCTAAGCAATAAAATTGGAGGTTTTAATAAATGAGAGTAGAATATATTAACCCATTCGTTGAAACATCATTCAGAGTCTTGAAAGAGGTTCTTGGTGATGCAGATGTAAAACGAGGAAACTTGTACTTGAAATCCACGGCCATGCCTGTAATGGGTGTTGCAGCTTTGGTAGGTCTTGCAGGTGATGTGGAAGGTCGTGTTCTTTTTGATATGACGCTTGAGACTGCAATCAACATTGCTTCTAAAATGAACGGTGAAAAACTGACGCAGTTTGATGAGCTTGCAAAGGCTACAATCAGTGAATTGGCAAATCTTATTACGGCACAGGCTGTAACTAAGTTGCATGAGTTAAACTTCAAGTTTGACTTGACCCCTCCGGCTCTTTTTGCTGGTCATCAGATGGAAATTGCCGCTTTGGGTGGTGGTTCTGAGAATGTAGAGGCGCTTATCGTTCCTCTTATTACAGAATGTGGTAAGATTGAAGTTAACGTTGCTATCCGCGAACGTGCATAATTTTGGGAGATAGATAAATGAAAACAGTAAATGATTTTCCTTCAATTAATGAGCGCCCGCCAGAGGGACAGAAAGGTGATGGAACTTGTTTCCGCGTAATGATTGTTGATGACTCAATGTTCGTTGCGAAGCAGCTTGGTCAGATTTTGACCAGCGAAGGCTATGAAGTCGTTGCCACTGCAGCTGATGGAAAAGAAGGCGTAGATAAGTATAAGGAACTTGCTCCAAATATTGATCTTGTTACCATGGATATTACTATGCCTAAGATGGACGGTATTACTGCGCTTGAGCAGATTATGAATTTTGATAAGTCTGCTCGCGTTGTAATGGTAAGTGCGCTCGGTAAGGAAGAGCTTGTAAAGAAGTCGCTCCTACTTGGTGCAAAAAACTATATCATCAAGCCTTTGGATCGCAAAAAGGTTCTTGAAAGAATAGCTGCTTGCCTTAAATAGCCGTTTCATATTCTTATGAAATCTGATATACTAGGAATATGAATAAAATTCGTATTCCTAGTTATATCACCATTTGTTCTTCACTTCTTTTTTCTCTTTTTTGTTTCAGCATCACCTTTGATGTTTCTTTATTGGCATTTCCTTTGGGTTTTGCGTTTTCTGCCGTAACATCTTTCTTTTTATTCTTAAAAATCCTTCGCAGACAGGAGTTTTCTGCGGTAAAAATTTGTGAGAAGCTGCTTCAGTATCTTCCGTTCGTGCTTTTGGCGGCATTCATTATTCGCCGCGCAGGAAAAAATGGAACTTCCGCATGGTATGATGTGGTTACGGTGCTTCTGTGGTGCGCTTCGTTCGTCAGTTCCCTCATTGTGCTGTATTATTTTAACGAGAAGCGTGTGCATTCGCTGAACCCTGGCTGGAAGCAAAGCACAAAGAAAGGCGCCGGCTCCTTTATGGTGAAGCCGGAAATTTCGTCAAAAAAAATTGGTTTTGAATTGCTTGATTGGGTGGATGCGCTTGTTCAAGCGGTATTCATGGTGCTTCTGATTCAGATTTTCATTCTTCAGCTGTATGTGATTCCGTCAGAGTCGATGGTTCCCTCGTTTTTAATCGGCGACCGCGTTGTGGTTACAAAAACTCTGAGCGGACCGACGTTTCCGCTGAGCGAGGTGGGGCTTCCATGCCTGAAAACCTACAGGCGTGGAGATGTCGTTGTGTTCCGAAATCCGCATTATTCGATGGATCGGAAGTCAGAGATTCGCTCCGTGGTGTCGCAGATTGTTTATATGCTCACTTTTACGACGGTGAATCTGAATGTTGACGAGCATGGCGAGCCAAAGGCAGACCCTTTGGTCAAGCGTATCTGCGGGGAACCGGGAGAGCAGCTTGTCATGCAGGACGGAACGCTGTATGCCCGGACGGTAAAAAGCGATGATTTTGAGGCGGTTCCGCTTGACAATAAATATGCCTGCTGGAATCTTGCGCCGTATGTGGCTCGATTGAACGGTTCAAAGAAGGTAATCCGCGATTGCCCGGTTTCGCAGGAGCGCTATGACGACATGCTTCTTTTGGAGCAGGAGCGCCGAAGCCTGAACCTTGCCAATGCGGCGGCTGAATGCACTTCAATTGCGTCTTCCATGGAGCGGCTTAGTCGTCGCATTATGGATAAAAATGCTGCCTTTTCTGATGACCTGTCGTTGCATGCGGACACGTTGTGCCTTGAGGTGATTCCGAACGTGCAGGGCATACTTTCTTCTGAGGGGGGAGAGGCGTGGTTTTCTTCCTTTATGAATGGATGGAAGAATGCGGAGCCGGCGCGTCGCGCGCTTTCTGTAGTCTCTGAGTATTCCGAGGCGGACGGATATTCGTACCGCAGTTTTTTTGACGGCGATTATTATGCGGAGGCAAATTTCAAGCTGAACGTCATGCTGAAACTCTGCATAGGACGCTTGTATCTGCGGGCGGCGGAGTTGCTTGCTTCCGGTATGCCTACGAATTCCTTTGGTGCGGACGCAGAATTCCGCACGGCACTTGGACAGGCGGAGCGCCTTTGCTATTATCTGTATATTCTTGATCAGCGGAATATGCCTGTGTTCCCTGCGAATGACGAGGCTGGAAACCCGCAGTATATTCCTGCGAACTGCTATTTTATGATGGGCGACAACCGCTTTAATTCTTTGGACATGCGGCATTCCTACACGCAGAGTCTGCGTCCGCTTTCTGCATTCGACGAAATGAGCGTTCAGTATTATTCCAATATGGAGCAGCGCTATGTGAGCCGACGCATGATTCTTGGAACGGCAGTGTTCCGCTTTTTACCGCTGAGCAGAGTGGGCTCCATTCAGACGCGCTGATTCGTTCTTTTCGCTCTTTTTCCTTTACTTGAAGGGCGAAAATCTTTATATTTAAACTATTATGTTAATAGATAAAGTTTTAACCGTTATTTTCGGTTCTCAGAATGACCGCGATGTAAAAAAATTAAGACCGCTCGTTGCCGCCATCAATGCAAAAGAGGAATGGGCGAAGTCTCTTGGAGCGGAGGATTTTCCAAAACAGACACTTGCTTTTAAGGAGCGGCTTGCAAATGGCGAGACGCTTGATGATATACTTCCGGAGGCGTTTGCGCTTGCCCGCGAGGCGGCATACCGTGTGCTTGGTGAGCGCGCGTATGACGTTCAGCTCATGGGTTCCTTGGTGCTGCATTCAGGTCGCATTACAGAGATGAAGACTGGTGAAGGTAAGACACTTATGTGTGTGCCTGCGGTATATCTTAATTCATTGACGGGAAAGGGCGTTCACGTCGTTACGGTGAACGATTATCTTGCAGAGCGCGATGCCAACTGGATGCGCCCGGTTTACGCATACATGGGGCAGACCGTTGGTTCCATTCTTTCTAATATGGACAACGAGGCTCGCAAGACGGCGTATAACTGCGATATTACCTATGGAACGAACAACGAGTTCGGCTTTGATTATCTGCGCGACAACATGCAGATTGATTTGAATCGTAAGGTTCAGCGTGGCTTTAATTTCTGCGTTGTGGATGAGATTGACTCCATCTTGATTGATGAGGCAAGAACTCCTCTCATCATCTCTGGGCAGGGCGAGGATGACACCTTCAAGTATCACGAGGTTGATAAATATGTAGGCGAGCTTACCGAGGTTGAGAAGGATCCTGCTACTGGTGACTATCCTGATGAGGTTGAGATGGATCCCGAGCAGCGAAAGAACATTCAGGGCGACTACAAGCTTGATGAGAAGTCTAAGCGCGTTTCATTTACGGACAAGGGTATCAATCACATTGACGAGATTCTTCACAAGCATAACTTGATTTCTTCGGATTCAAAGGTCGTTGATGAGGAAAACTTTGAGTACGTCCATTACTTTACGCAGGCTGTGCGTGCGCATACCCTGTATAAGGTTGACGTTGACTATCTTGTGCGCGACGGTCAGGTTCAGATTGTAGATGAATTTACCGGTCGTGTGCTTGAGGGGCGGCGATACGGCGACGGACTGCATCAGGCGATTGAGGCGAAGGAGCATCTTCGCATTGCGCAGCGGAATAGGACGCTTGCGACGATTACGTTCCAGAACTTTTTCCGCATGTATTCCAAGCTTTCGGGAATGACTGGTACTGCGGCAACCGAAGTGGTTGAATTCAACAAAATCTACAAGCTCGATGTTGTTGCAATTCCGACGAACAAGCCGGTTGCGCGAATCGATGAGAATGATGAAGTATATTTGAACGAAGGCGATAAGTGGGAAGCGATTGCAAAGGAAATACAGGAGGCTCATGCAAAAGGACAGCCTGTGCTTGTGGGTACGGTTTCTGTAGAAAAGTCTGAGCATCTTTCAGCGTTGCTTACCAAAAAAGGAATCAGGCATGAGGTTCTGAACGCAAAAAATCATGCGCGCGAGGCCATGATTATTGCCGAGGCTGGTGCAAAGGGAGCCGTTACGATTGCTACGAACATGGCAGGACGTGGTACCGACATAAAGCTGGGCGGAAACCCGGAATTCCGTGCGCAGAAGAGGGCTGGAACTAACGCTACGCCAGAGCAGTTTGAGGCTGCATATAAGATTGAGAAAGAGCAGTGGCTTAAGGATAATGAGGAAGTAAAGGCGTGCGGCGGTTTGTACGTCATCGGTTCTGAGCGTCATGAATCGCGCCGAATTGACAACCAGCTCCGTGGGCGTTCCGGACGACAAGGAGACCCGGGACGTTCCAAGTTCTTTATTTCCATGGACGATGACCTTATGCGCCTTTTTGGCGGTGAGCGTATGAAGGCTATGATGACGCGTATCGGTATGGAGCCGGGCGAGCCGATTGACCATCCGTGGTTGAACAAAGGAATCGCAAAGGCCCAGCAGAAGGTTGAGGACAGGAACTTTGAAATCCGAAAGCATTTGCTTGACTATGATGATGTTCTGAATGAGCAGCGGAGCGTCATTTATGAGCAGCGCGACGATATTCTTGCAGACAACGACCTTGCCGACCGCGTTATGAACAATGCGCGTGACACCGTTGATTCCCTGTTCTATGAGTACAGCCGACTTGGTCGCAGCAAGCATGACGAGGCTTTGAGCGCGCTTAACGAAGAGATAAAGAACACGTTCGGGCTTGCGTTGCCACAGGAGCGTCTTACTGCCGAGGCGCTTGAGGCAGCCCTTCAGAATGACATTACCGAAAAGGAAACGCTTGTTGGCAAAGAGAACCTGAATATGTTCATACGCTATCAGTATGTGCAGGTCATCGATAAAAAATGGCTTGATCAGCTTGAGGCTCTGGAATCGCTCCGCGAGGCGGTAAGCCTGCGTTCTTATGGCTCCAAGAACCCGCTTACGGAATATAAGATTGACGGCTTCAATATGTTTGACGAGATGCTGGATTCCATTCGCGATACGGTCATGAGCCGTGTGTTCAAGGTGCGCATTCAGTTAAGCCCGGAAGCCTTGGAGCAACGCCGTATTGCCGCGCTCCGTTCCCAGCAGAATATGAACGCTCAGCACAGCGAAGCCGAGAATATCTCGCAGTCGGTAAGCCGTCAGGCTGGCGCTCAGATGAGCGGGGACGCAGCCCGCCGTGCTGCCGCGAGCGGTGCGATGCAGCAGCGGACTCAGGCGCAGAACGTTACGGTGCGCCGCGCTACGCCCAAGGTCGGAAGAAATGAGCCGTGCCCATGTGGTTCGGGCAAAAAATACAAGCAGTGCTGCGGAAGAAATTCATAATATGAAGCGTTTTCTGGGTCTCGTATGTGTCATTCTTTCTCTGCTTCTTGCGTCATGCTTGAATTCAAACAAGGTGCTTTCTATTTCAGAAACCGAATTGTTCAGGCTGAATTACGGCAATTTTGAGGAGCAACTGAATCTTTTTGACTTGTCGACGCCCGGTGCAATCGCAACTTCCGTAACCATGCGGGATGGCTTTTTTTACGTGGTGAACGGAGAGATGGAAAAAATCTTATCGCTCAATTCCTACGGCGATTTGCTTTCCTTGTATTATAATGAAGATTTTTATTCCGGAGAAAAGCGTGGCATACGCTCTTCTTCCTCGTCGTCGCTGTGGCGCTCAATTTCTTATCCATTCCTGCTGACCGGAAAAATTTCCGTTGATTCGCGCAAGTACATGTATGCGGTGGGCATCGTGCCAAAGGAGCGCAATGAGCAGGATGAAGCAGAAAAACTTTTGTACAGTCAGGTGGTGCTTCGTTTTTCAAGCGATGGTTCTGCCATAGATTACATCGGGCAACAGGGACCGGGCGGAACTCCGTTTCCAACGATTAAGAATATCTATACTACGGAAAATAATGAGCTTGTGGTCGTGTGCCACACAAACGATGGACTTTGCGTCTATTGGTTCGGCATGAACGGCTTTTTGCGCTATCAGATTCCGGTAAAATTAAGCTCAATCCCGCGCATTTCGCCGGAGTCGGTGAATTCCATTGCCTCTCAGAACGATTTGTACATCACGCTTGAGAACATCGTTCCCGATTGCTATGCGCCGCGACTGTACGTAAAGGCGGACTATTATTTTCCTCATGTTGATGAGGAGTCGCGTATGCATTCTGGCGTGGATTATGTAAAAAGCACGATTTATCCGCTGAACATTGAGACGGGGCTATACGCGGAGCCGCTGAATGTCTCTCCTTATGAGGATTCTGTTACGAAGGACTTCAGCAAGCTTACGTATTCAATGCCCTATGATTTTTTGGGAATCACAAAAAACAACTGGATGTTCTTTGTGATTACGACTGAAAATGGCTTTAACGTGCAGATGGTTCAGCCAGGCACTCAGAACAGCATAAAACGAAATCTCAATATTAAGATGAAGGATTCCGTGTATTATTCGCTTTCTCTTTCCTGTGAGGGAATTATTTCGGCGTTGCTGTGTGACAAGGATTCTGCCAAGGTCGTTTGGTGGCGTACGGACGCGCTTATTGATTCTGTGTTGAAATCGTAGGGGAAGCCAATGGATTTTGACAAGGTGAATGAGGGGCATCCAGACGGAGCGGAACCGCTTCATTTTTATTATAACCGCGAGGAGCGTATTGCCCGTGCGCCTAAAATCGTACAGGATTATTATGCGGGAAGGGCGAATCAGTTTCAGAAGGGACTTTTTAAGGTCATGTTTGCGAACAGGGGTAACCGCTTCATGTTTGCGGGAATCGTCGTGTTCATGGCGTTCGTGTGGATTTTTTCGCTCGTGTCAAACCGTGGCTCTGAGCGTTTTGCATGTACCTCGGTAAGCGCCACCGCGTTCTCGTATGCGGATGTTGTGTATGCGGACGTGCGCTTTAAGGCGGTGGACGAGGCGGTACATTCCGTTTTTGTTCCGACTGACGTTACGGTGCGTATTGATGCCGTTGATTCCGGTGGGCTTGTGTGCAATTCCTACGAGGAGAGCGTTTTTTTTGCGGGCGACGAGCTCTTTGTGCGGACAAAATTTCCTGATTATGATATAATACGCGTTGAAGCGTACGTTTCTTCTGAGAATGAATCCAAGTCGCTTCGCTCTGCGGTCAGCCACCGCTAGGAATGATAGAATGATTCAATTTTACGTATTGTCTGTTGTTTTGAACTTTCTTGTAGGCTGTATGCTTTTTTTAAAGAATGTCGCGTCCTCTGATTCAGAGGAGGTGAGCGAGCCCGGCGCGGATGACATGGAATTCCTTGACGAGAGGAGCGACGGATTTGCCCAGCTTTTTTCTGCGAATTCTTTTTTGCGGACGCCGGTTTTTATGCTGTGCATGGGCATTCTTTGCGTGCTTGTTGCCGTCCTTAAGGTTCTTTCTCCGGTAAACGGCATTTTTCTGTTCGGCGACCTGTTCCCGGCGCTCGCGGGCTTGGCGGGCGGCATCTCGCTCCTTGTTGACTATTACGCAGAAAATTCCACGGTGGACGCGGAGATTCCGGACATACTTCACATTCTGCTTATTGATTTTCAAAAATATGTGGGCATTGCCTGCATTGCGATTTCTGCCGTTCACTTTTTGCTTCCGGGGGTCTTGTTCCTATAATGAGTAAATCTGTTGCCTGTATTATCTATAATGAAGGAAAAATCCTTATCGCTCATCGCAATCCGGTTGGAGATATGGGCGGACGCTGGGAATTCCCCGGTGGAAAGGTGGACGCGGGCGAAGACGATGCAAAGACAATCGTCCGTGAGATGCGCGAGGAATTTTCCGTTGAAGCGTTTCCTGGCGAGCGGATTACCGAATGCACGTTCTTTCACAAGGAAAAGGAATGCTTTTTGACAGCCTATCTGGTTCGCGTTGCCCACGATGGTCTTAAAACTCCGTACGTGCTTACGGAGCATTCGGAATATAAGTGGGTGCTTCCCTCTGAGATTCCTATTGATAATTTTGTGGATTCCGACCTCAAGATTTATCCTGCCGTAGTGAAGTTTTTGGAAGGACTGAAATGAAGCGTTTTTTGTGTGCGAGCCTTTTGGTGACAATTTTTTTGCTCCAGTCCTGTTTTAGAAGCCGTCAGATTGAATTTGACGAATCCATTCCGCTTGCAACCGCGCCTGATGTAGAATGGGCGGTCGTGATGGAGCCGTACGTGGCGTATCGCGATCTTCCTGACTGGTATGCGGACTCGAACATGCACTGCCGTAAGGGGGACATTCTGCAGGTTCAGGGAATGTCGGTCAACAATGAGAATGAGTATTGGTACGATTTTGAGAACGGCTGGCTTCCTGCAAGTGCCATCGCCGTATATTCAAACCGCCTTAAGGCCCAGGCTGCTAAGGAGCAGCTGAAGTAGGTGCCATGATAATTGCGGAGATAGGAACCTCCCACGAGGGGAATGCTGAAAAAGCTCGTGCGCTTATAGATGCTGCTTGTAGGGCAGGTGCGGATGCTGTTAAGTTTCAGTGGGTGTATGCGGACGAAATTCTTCACCCTGACACTGGTTTTGTTGCGCTTCCTACCGGAAATATTCCGTTGTACGAGCGCTTCAAGGCGCTTGAATGCCCGCCGACCTTTTTTTCGGAAATGAAGGATTACGCACATGAAAAGGGCGTTAAGTTCGGCTGCTCGCCGTTCGGTCTGCGTTCCCTTGAGGAGCTGTGCGCCGTTTGTCCTGACTTTATAAAAATCGCAAGTCCTGAACTGAATCATTTTCCGCTTTTGAGGGCGCTTGCCTCATTCCGCGCGGAGCAAAAGCAGGGCGGTGCGGCACAAATTCCGGTAATCATTTCTAGCGGCGTTTCCACTCTGAACGACATAGAGAAGGCGCTTTTTATTCTAGGCACCGACGGCGTAACGTTGCTTCATTGCATTACAAGCTATCCTGCGCCGGAATCAGAATACAATGTAAGGCTTGTCAGCACTCTGAGCGGCATTTTTGGCGTGCCGTGCGGAATAAGCGACCACAGCCTTGACCCGCTGCTTGTGCCATGCCTTTCAGTCATGTGCGGCGGTACGGTGATAGAAAAACACATCACGCTGAGCAAGCAGACGGACGGTCTTGATGACCCGGTTGCGCTTGAAGAAGAGGCATTCGCGCTGATGGTGCATGGCGTGCATCAGACGGAGGCTTCCTTGCGGCGCTACGGCAAGGAATTCTGCAGTCAGTCCGTTGTACGACAGCTTGCCGAATCCTATGGCGAGGATCGTGTTCGTTCCGCCCTAGGAGACGGCGTGAAGCGGCTTGCTCCTGCTGAGCGGGACAACTACGGGCGTACCAACAGGAGCCTGCATTATCTTCGCCCGCTTCTGGCAGGGCAGACAGTTTGCGCTAAGGATGTCGCCGTCCTCCGCACAGAAAAGGTGCTTACGCCCGGTGTTTCTCCTGAATTTCTGGAGACGGTGGTCGGCAGCGTTCTGTGCCGTGATGTAGCGTCGGGCGCGGGCGTGCGGCTTGAGGACTTCATCTCTCGCTTGAGCGGAATGCCCTGACAAAACAGAGGTTTTGTGTTCTCTTTCTTTTTGATTTCTGATAGACTGTTTCTGAATATTACAGCATGAAAAAAATCAGGATACGAATATGAAAACAAATGCATTGAAAGGAATGAGGGATATACTTCCGGCGGAGCAGCGTCTTCGCGACTACGTTCAGCAGAAAATTCTTGCGGAATACCGCGCAAGCGGCTTTGAGCGTATCTCAACTCCGATTCTTGAGGATTCAGAGAACCTTGACAAGTCTGACGGCGGCGACAATCTCAATCTTATCTTTAAGGTTCTTAAGCGCGGCGAAAAACTGGATGCGGCGCTTGCTTCTGTAACTGCGGATGCGGCATCTCTTTCAGACATGGGGCTTCGTTACGACCTTACGCTTCCGCTTTCGCGTTTTTATGCGGCTAACCGCGACAAACTTCAGAATCCCTTCAAGGTCATTCAGACTGACCGCGTGTACCGCGCCGAACGGCCGCAGAAGGGGCGGCTCCGAGAATTCGTTCAGTGCGATATAGACATTCTTGGCGATTCTTCGTGCAATGCCGAAGTTGAGCTTATAGATGTAACGGCGCGGGCTGTGCTTGGCATAGGTTTTTCTGATTTTGTGATAAATGTGAACGACCGCAGAATTCTGCGCAATATGCTTGAGAACATGGGCTTTGCCGCGGACACCATCGATTCCGTCTGCATCACGTTTGACAAATTGGATAAAATCGGTGCTTCCGGCGTGGAAGCAGAGCTTACGGAAAAGGGCTTCCCTAAGCAGGCGGTGAGCTCGCTTGTCTCGTTCATATCGTCGGGCGAGGGAATCACGCTTGATGCGGTTGCCGCAAAATGCTCTGACCCTGCCATTGCGGACGACTTGCGTTACGTAATAGAGAACGCCCGCACCGCAAGCGGCGGACGGTACCGCGTGGAATACAGCCCGAACCTTGTCCGCGGACAAGGCTACTACACGGGCATGGTGTTTGAGATTTCATCGCCGGCGTTCAGCGGTGCTATTGGTGGCGGCGGACGTTACGACAACATGATTGGAAAATTCATCGGGCAGAGCATTCCGGCGGTGGGCTTCAGCATTGGCTTTGAGCGCATCTGCGCGATTCTGCTGGATCAGAACTATAAGATTCCTGATGAGAAAGAGCGGTGCGCGCTTTTGTATGACGCTGCCGTGCCGTTTCCGCAGGTTCTTGCCTTTGCCGCGGAGCTTCGCGCTGAGTATGCCGTTTCCGTAATCAAAAAGGCAAAGAAACTCGGCCCTCAGTATGCCATGCTGGAAGGTCTTGGCTACACAAAATTCGCGACCATTCAGGACGGGGCTCTGGTTGTAAAATAACCGCTTTGCAAGAAGCGTATGGCTGCTGCAGTGCAGTTTCAAAAAAAAACGGGCAAATGCTGCGCACACCTATCGTGCATAAAAAAGCAGGGGAATTCCATCATGTGGAATTCCCCTGCTTTTTGCATTTGCAGTAGCGAGCGCCGTTTCGCCCTCAGCAACTGCTTGTTCATCTGGAGAGATTATTTGCAGGATTCAAAGATGATGTCCGCAAGGAAAATTGCCGCAAGAACCCAGGTGACTACAGGTATGTCCTTTGCCTTCTTTCCTGCGCACTTTGAAATCACGTACGAGATGATTCCCCACATGATTCCCTTTGCGATTGAGTACGAGAACGGCATTACGGCAATCGTGATGAACGCCGGAATGCCTTCCGTCGGGTCAGAGAAGTCAATCTTTGTTACCGTGCGGAGCATAAGGAAGCCTACGAAGATGAGCGCCGGTGCGGTCGCTGCTGCCGGAACAAGGAAGAAGAGCGGGCTGAAGAAGAGCGAGAGCAGGAAGAATGCCGCTGTCACAACAGATGTAAGCCCCGTGCGTCCTCCGGCTGCAACACCGGAAGATGATTCCACGAATGACGTTACCGTTGAGGTTCCGAGCATTGCGCCTGCAACCGTCGCGATGGAGTCAGAAAGCAACGCGCCCTTTGCGTTCTGGATGTTTCCGTCCTTGTCCTTGAGGTTTCCCTGCTCTGCAACGCCAAGCAGTGTTCCGATGGTGTCAAATAAATCCGTAAAGAGGAACGTGATGAGGATGACGAAGAATTTTCCGAGCACGACGCCCGAAAAATGACCTGAGCCGTCAAGAACCGCTCCCTTAAAATCAAAGGCACAGAAGTGCGGTGCTCCTGGAAGCGATACCGGCGACCAGTTTTCCGGAATTTTTGTAACGCCGAACGGAATGCCGATGACAGTCGTCGCAATGATTCCGATGAGGATAGCGCCCGGCACGTTCAGCATGTAGAGCACGATGGTAAGAATAAGCCCGATTACTGCGACGATTGCGTTAAGATGCTCGCCGTTGAATTTTACGAAGCCGATGAGCGTTCCTGTGTCCGTCGAAATGATTCCGCCGCTGGAAAGCCCGATGATTGTGATGAACAGACCGATTCCCACTGCAACAGCCTTTTTCAGTCCTTCTGGAATTGAGTTGATGATTGCCTCGCGGATTCCAAAGAGGGACATCAGAATAAAGATGATTCCCTCGCAGAGAACTGCGGTAAGCGCCAGCTGCCAGGTGCAGCCCATTCCAAGAACGACGGTGAACGTAAAGAATGCGTTCAGTCCCAGTCCAGGTGCAAGCGCAACCGGAAGATTCGCAAGGAATGCCATCAAAAGGGTTCCAATCGCCGCAGAAATTGCGGTCGCCGTGAATACGCCGCTCCATGTTGGCAGCGTGCCTGCAGGAAGATCAAGTCCGACTCCTGAAAGAATGTTCGGGTTTACGATAAGAATATACGCCATCGCAAGGAATGTAGTGATACCGCCGACAACCTCGCGGCTTACCGTAGAATTCCGTTCCTTGATTTTAAATAATTGTTCCATAAATACAGCCTCCATATACAGCTGAAAAATAGAAAAGCAGCCTCATGCCTGAAGCTGCCTTTTGATTTGCGCATCTTACGCGCTCAGCGCGTCATGCTTTACTTGGCTCTAGTCCAATGCGTGTCCTGCAGAAAGAAGAACGTCCGTACACTTGTGCATGTACATCTTCTTAAGTTCCTCTCGTGCAGGTCCAAGATATTCGCGTGGGTCAAACTTGTCCGGGTGCTCTGCAAAGAACTTGCGGATAGCGGCTGTCATAGCCAAGCGTCCGTCAGAGTCGATGTTGATTTTGCAAACAGCAAGCTGACTTGCCTTCTTAAGCTGATCTTCCGGGATACCTACTGAATCCGGAATCTTTCCGCCGAACTGCTCGATGATGCGAACATATTCTACCGGAACAGAAGAAGAACCGTGAAGTACGATTGGGAAGCCTGGAAGCTCTTTTTCGATTGCCTCAAGAACGTTGAAAGCAAGCGGCGGAGGAACAAGAACGCCGTCTGCTGTGCGTGTGCACTGAGCCGGTGTGAACTTGCATCTTCCGTGTGAAGTTCCGATTGAGATGGCCAAAGAATCGCAGCCAGTCTTTGAAGTGAAGTCTACGACCTCCTCTGGCTTTGTGTATTTTGATTCTTCTGCAGCAACGTCGTCCTCAACGCCACCAAGAACGCCAAGCTCAGCCTCAACGGTTACGTCGTGAGCGTGAGCGTATTCTACAACCTGTTTTGTAAGGGCAACATTCTCGTCATACGGAAGGGCAGAGCCGTCAATCATGACAGATGAGAATCCGTTGTCGATACAGTCTTTTGCCACCTCAAAGTTCGGACCGTGATCCAAGTGAAGAACAATCGGGATGTCGCAGCCGAGCTCATGCGCATACTCTACGGCACCGCGTGCCATGTTGCGGAGAATGTACTTGTCAGCGTATGCGCGGGCACCCTTTGACACCTGAAGAATTACAGGCGACTTTGCCTCAACACAAGCCTGAATGATAGCCTGCATCTGCTCCATGTTGTTGAAGTTGAAGGCCGGAATAGCATAGTGTCCTGCCATAGCCTTTTTAAAGAGGTCTCTTGTATTAACAAGACCGATTTCTTTGTAACTAAACATTGAATGCTCCTTAGGAAATTCTATTGAAAACATAGTACGCCAAACAGCGCAATTATTCAAGATTTGAAATTGCGCGTATATCGGGTGTTTTTGAATTTTTGAGCCGTAAACAATTTGACAAAGCCTTAGTCTGTAAATATAATTGTAAGCAACTTATTCAGAATTAACTTTTGATGATTTTTGAAAAAGTTAAAAATTGTAAAGTATTTCAATATTTGTTCCGATTGTATGAACGAAGTATTCCGTTTTTTTCGGGATGTAATATGCTAAAGGAGTTTTACATGAAAAAGGGCTTTAGAGTCTTTGTAAATCTTGCTCTGCTTTTTGCGCTCTGTATTCCGGCTATTGCACAGCCAAGCTCAAAAAGCGTAGGAACTTTCGTAATCGATGATTTTGATTCGGTTGGCAATCAGAATTATTTTTATGATGGCGAGAGTTTGAATTGGAACTGGACGGTAAATGCAAGCCGTTTCGTTGCAGAGGGATATCCGAAATTCAATACGTTCACTGGTATTCCGAATTCTCTGAAGCCGTTCCAGATGAAAGATACAGAGCCGAAGGTCTTTGGCGTAAAGGTTGCCTATAACCGCAAGGGCGACAACTGGTTTGAGATTATTCCTACAAAAGATGACAAGAACTACGAGATTCCGCTGATTGGAACGGTGGATCACCTTGACTTCTGGGTATGGGGTGCAAATTACCTGTATTATCTTGATGTGATGATTCGCGATGCTTCGGGTCGTGTTCACGTGCTTCCTGCCGGAAACCTTCATTTCAACGGCTGGCGCAATGTCATCGTGCGCATTCCTGGCTGGATTGGTCAGCATTCAAAGCTCCGCTCAGGTCCGCGTAACCTTTCTTTCGTCGGCTTCCGTATAAGAAGTGATGCCGGTGAATATGTTGACGATTTTACCATATATTTTGACAAATTGATGTATATCTCAAATTCCCTGTCATTTATCTATGATGGCTATGAGCTCAAAGATCAGTCTTTCGACGATGACGAAGGTTCTTCTGATTCAAGCAGTTCTAGTTCGGAGGCTAACTAATGAAAAAGTTTCTTTCAGTTCTTCTTGTTGCTTTTGTAGCTGGTGCGGTGTTCGCACAGAACAGTGTTGTTGAGGATCCTAATCCGGAAGTAGTCGGAAATGATTCTGCGATGCAGGCGCTCCGCGAGATTCCTTTGGATAATTTTGAGCGGGAAGGCTCATGGTTCGTTCATATGTCCTCTGACTATGGTGTTATTGCTGCCCGAAACTTCGAGGGCGCTCCTGCAATGAAGGAGCCGGTAAAGGGCGAGGAAGATGATTCAGAGAATGATACGCAGGTTCTTGGCGTTAAGGTTGAATTCTTCCGCCGTGGCGTAAACTCGTTCTACATCACCTCTCAGCGTCCGATTCCGATTGAGGGAATCACAAAGACTATTTCAATGTGGGTCTGCGGACGTAATCAGAGCCATGACCTTTACATTCTTGTTGAGGATTATTTTGGTCGCGACTATGAGCTGTACATGGGAAACCTTGGCTTCAGTGGTTGGAAAAAACTTACCTGCGTTGTTCCGCCTAGCCCGGATAACGAGCATGGCATCGTTCAGAGCAGCCCGTATTATGGTGACCGCCCGGGACTTAAGGTTCTTGGCTTCCGCGTAGATTGTAATCCGATGCTTGCGCGCGGTACTTATTACGTATATTTTGACTCTCTTCGCTGTGTAACCGATCTTTATGATATGGAGAATCACGACGAGGATGATATGTCTGACAACTGGTAATCAGTTGCAGGTGCTGGAAGGCTGCCGTATGGCAGCCTTTTTTTTATGATTTGCGATTTTTTTTTTGCGGTGTATTTATGGGATGCTTGAGCCACGCACAAGAAGCCGATTTTTGGTTGGATCAACGGATTTTGGAGAATGAACCGTATTCACCGGGTTCTTCTGAGCGGGCTTTTTCCGTTGCGTGCGAGTCGGCTCTTGCACTGTACTGCGGGTTGATTCGGTAAGTGCGGGCGCGCGATTTTGTTCCGCTCTGTTCGACGAGACCTGTTTTTCTGAGCACCCACAGCATGAGTGCGGCATTGCCTGCGGCGCTTGCGGGTAAGGTTTTGTTTTTTTTGAGGGATTTTTCTATGTCCTTTACGCAAAAAACGCCGCCAAGTCCTTCGGGAAGAAGCGCTAGGTAATCCTTGGCGTTCTTAAAGCTCCTTTTTTCGATTATTTCCTCAAGTTTTTTGTCTGTTTTAAGCCAGTCTTTTTTTATCCGACGCTGCCTGTTTGCGCTCTGCACCGGCTCGTCAGTCCGTATGCGCTGTTCCGTTATGTTGGTAAGAAGAATCTCCAGCGTAAAATTCTGTGTTAATAGGACGGAACAAAGACCTGTCAGCTCCCGGAACATGGAATAGATGCTGCCTTTTTTTGGGCTTTTTCGCCGCGAAACCAGAATGCCGTTTTTGTCGTAGATTTCAATTGTTTTTTGCAGGACGACAGGATGTACGATGACGCAGGTTTTTCCGCTCTGAAGTATGTCCTGCATTTTTGCGCGCAACTTGCCAAGGTTCTGCGTCTGGATTTCGATTATCGTTCCGTCTTTTTTTACGATGTCGTAGATATGACCGTCCTGCTCGACTTCCGTCCGGTCGCCGTCGTCTGAGGAGTAGAGGAGTTTGAGCGTTTTGTGAAGGGAACTTTCGTTCAGCGTGTTTATCATGTTTTTCTATACAAATTAATTGCTATACAGTTATATCGACTTTGCCTTGAAAAAAAATGAACTTTTTTGATTTTCGGTATTTTTGTTCATTGACTTTACGATTTTTTTAATTAAAATGATAAGTAAGTGGGAAAAAGTGGTAATTTGTGGTAGGTAGTGGTTTGAATTTGCTTACAGGTGAGTACAAGAACACGCTGGATGAGAAGGGGCGCATTTTGTTTCCGTCCAAGCTTCGTACCGGCATTACAAGCAATGTGCTCATTCTGACGCAAGCTATTGTTGACCATTGTCTATGGCTTTTTACTCCTGAGGAATGGGAGGCTGTTTCTTCAAAGGTTATGGAAAACGCCTCTCCGTTCAGTGCGAAGAACCGCCTTGTAATGCGAAGCTTTATTTCGCCGGCTCAGGAAGTCGAATTTGATAAATCCGGCAGGCTTTCAATTCCGCAGAGTTTGCGCTCATATGCGTCGCTTTCTAAGGATTGCGTCATTCTTGGTGTCAATAAATACATTGAAATCTGGGATTCGGCATCTTATGAAGCATATCTTGCGGCAAACGAGGATAATCTTTTGGAAGCGAGCGAGGAGTTGCGCTCCATAAGCTTCTAGTAAAAACTGGGTGGGACAAAAAGTGGAAATCGTACATACTCCGGTTTTGCTTGAGCCTTGTCTGGAGCTGCTCAGCCCCGAAGGAGAGCCGTATGCGGCTTCTCCGTGGATGGTTGACTGCACGCTGGGCGAGGGAGGTCATTCCTTTGCGTTTCTTTCAAAGTTTCCCGCTCTGAATATCATTGGTATCGATGCAGATTCCGTCATTCATGCGCGCGCCAAGCAGCGATTGGCGCAATTCGGTGACAGAATGCATTTTTATAACGGCTGGTTCAATGACTTTCACGCTCATTATCCGGCAGAGTACCCAAAACCAGATTTGATTTTGTTCGATCTGGGGATTTCGGTCTTTCACTATGAACGCTCCGGTCGGGGGTTTTCATTCCGCTACGACGAGCCGCTTGACATGAGGCTTGATCCGGATTCCGAAAAGGAGTCGGCTGGCGATATTGTCAACGGAATGCGTGAGGAAGAGCTTGCGAATTTGATTTATTTGTATGGCGAGGAAAAACTCAGCCGACGGATTGCTCGTGGTATTGTGGAGGCGCGGCGCGGCGGAAGAATTGAATCTTCCAAGGCGCTTGCCGACATTATTTTTAATGCCGTTCCGGCAAGCTACCGCTACGGGCAGATTCATCCGGCGACGCGAACGTTTCAGGCGTTGCGTATTGCGGTGAATAGCGAGCTGTGGCATATTCCCGAGGCGGTCCACAATGCGTTCAACAATCTGAATGCAGGCGGAAAGCTGGGCGTCATAACGTTCCATTCGCTGGAGGATCGCATCGTAAAGACGTACTTCAGGAATTTAGGGCGGGAATGCGTGTGTCCGCCGGAAGTGGCGGTATGCCGTTGCGGTGGAACGCCCTGCGCCGAACTTCTTACGCGTAAGCCAGTGGGACCGACGGAGCAGGAAATTCTGGAAAATTCGCCGTCGCGCAGCGCAAAGCTCCGGGTGGTGCGCAAGGTGCGGGATGCGACCGAACATCATCTGCTTGGCGTGGAGGGCTTCTGATGAAACTGAGAACAAGGGAACGGCTTGAAAAGACGATTACGTACGTGCTTGCGGCGCTGATTCCGCTTTTGCTTTTGGCGTATGGCATCCAGACAAAGCGCTATTCCGACCTTTCCCGTGAGATTTCGGAGCTGGAACGCAAGCAGGAACGACTTGTTGAGCAGAATAAGAAGCTGGTGAGCGACATAAGCTTGCTTTCCAGCACGGACAGAATAGAAAAAATTGCCGTTGAGGAGCTTGGCATGCACAAGGCCGAGACGGAGGACATAGTTCGGGTGGAGATGAACGGAGAGAAAAAATGAAGGGCGTTGAGAAAATGAATGATTCTCTGATGACATGCGAGGAGCTGCTTGAGGCGAATGCTGGAAGCTTTGTCGTGGGTAATAAGGCGGCGTTCGGCTTTACGAGCGTCGTGACTGATAGCCGCGCAGTAAAGCCTTATTCCCTGTTTGTTCCTCTTGTCGGGCAGAATCAGAATGGTCATATATATATTCCTGACTCAATCAAAAAAGGAGCTTCTGTAATTTTTATTGGTGAGGACGAATACCGTTCGGCGGGCGAAAAATACGAGGCGCTCGCGAAGGAAAATTCCGGTGTCTGCCTTGTGGTCGTTCGAAACACGCTGACGGCGCTTCAGAATGCCGCTGCACGTTACGTGCAGAAATTTCCGTCACTCATAAAGGTTGGCATTACTGGCTCCAGCGGAAAAACCACCACAAAAGAAATGACCGCGGCAGTGCTTGGTCAGAAATATAACGTTGTCTATACACAGGGAAATTTCAATTCCGAGACGGGACTTCCGCTTTCTGTTTTTAATATCAGAAAGGAACACGAGGTCGGCGTTTTTGAGATGGGAATGAACCGGGAGAATGAGATTGGTGAAATTTCTTCTGTGCTTAAGGCGCAGTTCGCGTTGATTACGAACGTTGGAACTGCTCATATTGGAATCCTTGGAAGCCGTAAAAATATAGCAATTGAAAAGCGGAAAATCTTCGAATACATTCCTTCTGACGGTGCAGCCTTTATTCCAGCGGAAGATGATTTTGCAGATTTCCTTGGAGAACGTGTACGGGGGGCTGTCGTTCTTTATGGCGAATCGGTGCCAGAGAACGACAGCGGCGCCCGTTTTGTTGAGGACAGGGGCCTTGAGGGAACTGTTTTTGCGCTTGACGGCGTAGAAATTCATCTTAGGCAGCCAGGAGTGTACAATTACCGCAATGCGCTTGGAGCATGTGCGATGGCGAAGTGGCTTGGCGTGGATGCAATGCAGGTTAAGGCTGCGCTGGAAGGCTTGGAGTCTGTTTCTGGACGAATGGAGACGGCTTCCGCTGTGCTGAAAAGCGGTGCGGCGGTAACGTTGATAAAGGACTGCTACAACGCGAATCCTGATTCAATGCTGAGCGTTCTGCGGTTCTGCGGTTCGCTTAAAAAGGATGCGCGCAAGCTTTTTGTGCTTGGCGACATGCGTGAGCTGGGCGAAAAAAGCCGTGCTGAGCATGAGTGCGTCGCGCTTTTTGCGGCACGGTCAAAGCCTGCGCTGCTTGTGCTGGTTGGAGAGGAGATGCGCGCTGGCTACGAGGCTGTAAAGGCTTACGGCTTTTGCGACGTGGTGTATATTCCGGAATGCGATGCGGCTGCCATGCAGCGTGCCGCGGACGAGATTGTTGGATTTGCAAAGGACGGCGACGTGGTACTGCTTAAGGCGAGCCACGGGCTTTCGCTTGAGCGAATCGTACCGCTTGTAAGCAAGGATGGCGCGCAGAATGGGTAATTACGTGTTCTTTGCGGACCGGCCGATTGACCAATACAAAAAAAGCGACATCGGCTTTTCGGTCTCCGTCATCATGCTTCTGGGCTTCGGGCTTTTTACGCTTTATTTTTGCTCGCAGAATTATGCTTCACGCATTTTTGACGGCGATGCCTATTATTTTTTGAAGCGGCAGAGCGTGTGCGCTCTGGTGGGACTGCTTGGCTTTTTTGCGCTCGCATTCCTTCCGATGAGGACGATTCGGAAAATCCTTCCGGTTCTGACGTTCGCAACGCTCTTCATCTGCCTTCTGACGTTCGTGCCGGGAATTTCTGTGGAAAAGAACGGTGCGCGCCGTTGGATAAAAATGCCGTTCAACTTTACGCTTCAGTCCTCTGAATTGGTAAAGTTCACGGTCATCATGTATCTTGCCAATTATTTTGACCAGCAGGCTTCCATTCCTGTCGTTGAGGACAGGAACGTGGCGAAGGCGGTAGGCGTCATGCTCGTGTTCATCGGTCTGGTGCTTCTGCAGAAGGACTTCTCTACGTCGGCATTCCTGTTCGTGTTCTGCTGCATGTTCTTTTGGTGCAGTGGCATGAAAATCCGTTGGATTTGGTTCGTAGGGTTCATCGCGTTTTTGGGCTTCACGTATTTTTTTCTGTCGGAAGAGTACCGCATTGAGCGAATCATCTCGTTCCTGCGCCCGACAGAGCGGCTTGAGTCCGGAAATTACCAGACGATGGCGGCAAAGCGTGCGATAAGCGCCGGCGGCTTCTGGGGCGCGGGAATCGGTTCCAATCTGGTGCAGAGCAACCGCATTCCAGAGGTTCAGGCGGACTACATTTTTGCCAGCTGGGCGGAGGCAATGGGCTTTGGCGGAGTAATATGCTACTTCGTCATGCTGTTCCTGTTTGGCTGGCGTGGCATAAAAATTGCCGTGCAAAGCCGGAACCGCTTTGCGGCGCTGGGAACCTACGGCTACGTAAGCCTGATAATCCTTCAGTCGCTTATAAATTGCGGCGTTGTGTGCGGGGCCTTGCCTTCAACGGGAATTCCGCTGCCGTTCTTCAGTCTGGGGGGAAGTTCCATAATCATAACGCTGTGCATGTGTGGCTTTGTGGTAAATGCTTCCCGGTGCGACACCGACGAGGATGAAAGCCCGATAAATGAGAATGATTTTGTTGAGATTGAAAGCATAGACGGGGTTGGTGTATGAGCGATTACAGTATACGCTTTGAGGAATACGAGGACGACAGTATTTTTGATGCGCCCTCGGCAGAGAAAAAATCTGAAGGACGTACGGATGACCGCACGACGCGCGCGGTTAAGATTATTTTTGCCGTGCTTTCAGTCTGTATTCTCTTTGAATTCTTTTTCTATAAGTTCGTGCGACCAAGCCTTATGGCTCCGCAGGTTTCCGTAACTGGGCAGAAGAACTATTCCGCGATGGAAATTGTGGATATGCTGCGTCCGATGAACGCGCGCAACTGGTATGATTTTGACGAGCGGGCGGCGGTGAGCATTATTGCCAGCGCCAGCGCCATAGATTCTGCCGTAGTTCGCAAGGTGTTTCCGAATAAGATTTATATTTCGGTCGTGGAGCGCCAGCCGGTTGCCATGACGTTCATAAACCGCGATGGAATGAGTGTTGCCGTTCAGATTGACCGGAACGGCGTGCTGTTTCCTGAGCGCACGATGAGCGCCGTAGACATCAACTCTGTGCCGATTGTCTCGGGGCTTCCCGTTGACCACATGACGGAAGGAATGCGCATTCCGCTCAAATTCCGCGTGCTTATTGACCAGATTGCTGCGATTCAGGAATCCGGTAAAAAATATATGGCTGCCATCAGCGAAATTTGCGTCGTTCAGAAGGAATATGGCAATTATGAGCTTATTTTAATACCAGCTGGGTCTAAAATAAAAGTGCTTACTGACCGAACATTAAATGAAGACGCTTTAAAATATATGATGGTAGCGCTTGACGTGGTGAACCGCATTGAGCCGGATGTTTCGGAAATTGATTTGCGGTACGGCTCCGTCTCGTACAGAAAGCGCTGACCTAGGTAGGAACAAATGATTGTTGGTCTTGATATTGGAACAAGTTGGATTCGTGTCGCAATCGCAGAGGTCGACGAGAACGGTCTTTTAAAAATCGCCGGTACCTCCTGCGAAAAGTCCATAGGCTTACGCAACGGCAATATCGTGAACATTGAAGCCGCATCAACGGCTATAAGGAATGCGATTGAGAGCGCGGAGCAGAACGCCGGGGTTGAGGTTCATTCCTGCTTTACCGTCGTGGGCGGCGAGCAGATTGAGGGCTTGAACGCCACCGGAAAGGTTGCCGTTTCCTCAAAGGGAAAGTCCCAGCGCGAGATTCTTGAGGATGATATAAACCGCGTAAAAGAATCCGCGACCGCCGTTCAGATGTCACTTGACCGCGAGATGCTGCATGTCATCACGCAGGAATATATCGTAGACCACGTGAACGGAATAAAAGATCCCATGCACCGCCTTGGCGTGTGCCTGGAGGCGAGCGTTCACATAATCACGGCCTCAAAAACGACGATTCAGAACATGAAGTCCTGCATAAACCGCGCCGGCTACAACATGGACGGCGTGATGCTCAAGACGCTTGCCGCGACTCACGCGGTTGCAAACGATGACGAGATGGATTTAGGCTCAATCATCGTGGACATGGGCGCAGGTACTACGGATATTCTTGTGCTGCTGCATGGCGCGCCGGTCTGCACTGCGTCAATTCCGGTGGGCGGGAACCTCGTTACAAACGACATCGCGCTTGTACTGGGCATTCCTGTTGCAGAGGCGGAGCGCATTAAGCTTGAGGCAGGCTGCTGCTACATGGACAACGTGAGCAAGGAGCGTTCCGTCATCGTGAACGGAATCGGTGGTCAGCCGCCGCGCGAGATTCTTCAAAGTGAATTGTGCGAAATTATTGCGCCACGTATTGAAGAAATTTTTGAAATGGTGAAAAATAAAATCATCGAGAAGACGACGCTGACGCAGATTTCCGGCAACATCATTCTTACCGGTGGCGGCGCACAGATGGAAGGCATGCTTGAGCTTGTTCAGGACAGCTTTGGCACCTACAACGTGCGGCTTGGTGTTCCCGAGGATTTGGGCGGCATTGTCGAGGACTATCAGCGGCCTGACTGGGCAACGGTCATCGGTTTGGTGCGGGCGTGCAAGGATACCGTTGTGCGTCAGCCTAAAAAAGCAAAAAAACTGGCAAAGACGAATAAAAGTACAGAGCACAGTGAAAATAAATTTTTAAAACTTATTAAGTCATTATTTTAGAAGCGAGGGGTCGGGAGGAAATAATGGAATTTGAAGTGGTTAATTCTGGAGCTTCGGCATTGGATGCTGTGAATCCTACGGTCATCAAGGTCGTAGGTTGTGGCGGTGGTGGCTCAAACGCCGTAAACCGCATGATTGAGGCAAATATTCAGAATGTTGAATTCATCGCGCTGAACACGGATTTGCAGGCGCTCAATAAATCAGTTGCCGAAAACCGAATCGCAATCGGACAAAAAATTACCCAGGGCTTGGGCTGCGGTGGCGACCCAACCATTGGCGAAAAGGCTGCGGAGGAGGACAAGGACGCAATCACGAACATTCTGCGTGGCGCGAACATGGTGTTCGTTACAGCCGGAATGGGCGGAGGAACGGGAACCGGTTCTGCTCCTGTGGTTGCAAAAATCGCGCGCGAGCTTGGCGCGCTTACCGTCGGCATCGTTACAACTCCGTTCTCCTGGGAAGGAAAGCGCCGTATGGATCTTGCGCTTGAAGGGCTCAAAAAGCTTCAGGAAGCGGTGGATTCTGTCATCGTCATTCCGAACCGCAAGATTTGCGAGGTGTTTGGCGACGGACTTTCGTTCGTTGAGCAGAGATCGGAAGAGC